>CP019326.1:3811867-4129523 GCA_001971685.1 Halomonas sp. 1513 | reverse complement strand
CAGGGAGGCGGCGGCGCTGTGGAAAACTCGATCATGGCGGGGTTGCCGAACGCGCCTACGACAACCGTCCAACTGGCCAGACTCGCTCGCCTGGCACCCGTCACCGCGTCACTTCTCAACCACTTGTCAAGATCTTTCCCACACCCGATGGTCAACACTATCGCACTGTATTAATGGAGAAAAACCATGTTATCCACATATTCCGTCCCCAATCTTAATAACAAGACGCACAAACTGCGCCGCGGCTGCACTGTGCCGCCGTGGGACAAGGGCCACTCGAGGCAGGCTAGGTTAGGCGCGAGAAAAATTGCACCTGTGGCTCGAATTCACTAAAATGCCCGGTCTTGAGCCGAATTACCCAGGGTTCCCCGCCGGAGCCAGGGCACCTCACCATTGACGATCCGTCCAATTAACCACGTGGGAATCGATAGTTATGAAACGCACTTTTCAACCTAGCGTTCTTAAGCGCAAGCGCGTGCACGGCTTCCGTGCCCGCATGGCCACCAAGAACGGCCGTGCCGTTCTGGCGCGGCGTCGCGCCAAGGGCCGCAAGCGTCTGAGCGCCTGATCTCGGCTTGCGTGTGTCCTGTCTGGGCTTTCCCCGGCGTCTGCGACTGCTGAATGCCGGGGAATACCGACACGTCTTCGATCACGCGGCGTTCAAGATTCACGGCAAAGGATTGCTGGCACTGGCAAGCCCCAACGCGCTGGGCCATCCCCGCGTAGGCTTGGTCTTCAGCAAGAAGAATGTGCGCCGGGCCGTGGACCGCAACCGGTTGAAACGACTTGTTCGCGAATCCATCCGCCTCCAGCAGCATCGCCTTCCCGCTGTCGACATCGTGGTACTCTCCCGGCGAGGCGTACACGAGCTGGATAACGACACCCTGCATCGCCAGCTATTCGGCATGTGGCGGCGTCTGGAAAAGGATGTGCGCAAGCAGTCGACGATCGCTGTCAGCCAGGACACTCCTTCGCCGTCTCCGCGGTGACGCTTCGAGCCTGCCTCCGGCAGGCTTTCGTGTGTATCGGCACCGCTGATATCGATGTTGCCGTCAGAATGTTCATTACCCATCGGGCAGGACCCTCATGGACGTAAAACGACTACTTCTGCTGGTTCCGCTAGCCGTACTGGCATATCTGCTGGTCGTACAGTGGAACCAGGACTACGGCCAGGCAACGCCTGAGCCGGACGCGCCCTCCTTCACCAACGGCGGGGCCCCGCAGGTCGACAGTGCTGAGCCCGACGACGATGGCGGCCTGAGCGTTCCCAGCGCCGATCAGCAGGCGGTGGAGAGCGAGCTGCCCCCAGCCGCCGAGACCGAAACGCGCAGCCGTGACCTGATCGCGGTGACCACTGACGTCCTCGACGTGCGTATCGATCCCCAGGGCGGTGACATCGTCTACGCTGCCCTGCCTCAGCACAAATTGACGCTCGACTCCGATCGGCCCTTCGTGCTGCTCTCCGACAGCGAGACGCGCAGCTTCGTCGCCAAGTCTGGGCTGCAGCTCGAAGGCCACTCGGGCCGTATCGGCTTTGATGCCGAACAGACCGAGTATCGCCTCGAGGAGGGTGACAACAGCCTGACCGTTGATCTAACCGCAGAGGTCAACGGCGTTGAGGTGATCAAACGCTACACCTTCGAACGCGACAACTATGCGATCGATGTCGACTACTACCTGGCCAACAACACCGAGGAGCCGGTAACGGCGCGCTTCATCGGCCAGCTGGCACGCGATGACAGCCCCGACCCCACCAGCGGTGTGGCACTGGGCATGAGCTCCTACCTCGGGGCGGCCTTCTCGTCGCCGGACAACCGCTACGAAAAAGTCGACTTCGACGACATTCGCCGTGGCCGTTTCAACAATCGCGATGTGGAAGGCGGCTGGGTGGCAATTATCCAGCACTACTTCACTACCGCCTGGGCACCGGCACAGAATCAGCAAAACCTCTACTATGGCACCACCGACTCCCGCGATCGCACCGTCGCCGCCTTTGCCGGCCCGTCGGCGCAGATCGCCGCCGAGGGTGAGAGCCAGCTCGGCGCGACGCTCTACATGGGCCCCAAGGTCCAGGAGCGGCTCGAGCAAGTGGCGCCCAACCTGCGCCTGACGGTGGACTATGGCTGGCTGTGGTTCATCGCCAATCCGCTGTTCTGGCTGCTCGATCAGATCCACAGCCTGATCGGTAACTGGGGCTGGTCGATCGTGTTCCTGACCATCGTGGTGAAGCTGGTCATGTGGCCGCTCTCCGCCAAGGCTTACAAGTCGATGGCCCGTATGCGCAAGCTGGGCCCGGAGATGCAGCGCCTCAAGGAGCAGTACGGCGACGACCGCCAGAAGATGTCCCAGGAGATGATGAAGTTCTACCAGAAGGAGAAGATCAATCCTCTGGGCGGCTGTCTGCCGATCCTGGTACAGATGCCGGTATTCATCGCCCTGTACTGGATGCTGCTCGAGTCGGTGGAACTGCGTCACGCGCCCTTCATGTTCTGGATTCAGGATCTGTCGGTGAAGGATCCGTTCTTCATCCTGCCGATCCTGATGGGCGCCTCGATGTTCGTCCAGCAGTTGCTCAACCCGACGCCGCCGGATCCGATGCAGGCCAAGATCATGAAGATGCTGCCTATCGTCTTCACCTTCTTCTTCCTGTGGTTCCCGGCCGGCCTGGTCATCTACTGGGTGGTCAACAACATCATCTCGATCGCTCAGCAGTACGTGATCACGCGACGCATCGAGAACGACCCCAGCGTTGGCAAAGGCATGAAGACCAAGTAATTCTCTCCATGCTACCCCCCGGACCCCCGCCCTGTGCGGGGGTCTGGCGTTTGTGGGCCACGCCCGAGACAATACCCTTCCCCCACGATCAGGAAGCCCCCATGTCGGAGCGTCTCTATACCCAGGACACCATCGCTGCGCTGGCCACGCCTCCCGGCCGCGGCGGGGTCGGCATCATCCGCGTCTCTGGACCGCTCAGCCGAGCCATCGCCGATGCCGTGGTAGGCCACTGCCCCTCGCCTCGGCACGCCCACTACGGCCCCTTCCAGGGCGCTCAGGACAGTATCGACGAGGGCATCGCCCTCTACTTTGCCGGCCCCCACTCCTTCACCGGTGAGGACGTGCTGGAACTCCAGGGCCACGGCGGCCCGGTCATCATGGATCTGCTGCTGGAGCGATGTGTTGCCCTCGGTGCGCGCCTGGCGAGACCGGGCGAGTTTTCCGAGCGCGCCTTTCTCAACGACAAACTCGACCTGGCCCAGGCCGAGGCGATTGCCGACCTGATCGAGGCCAGCTCCCGGGCTGCCGCCGAGAACGCCCTGCGCTCGCTGCAGGGCGCCTTCTCACAGCGTGTCGAGGCACTCGTGCAGCGCCTGATCGAACTGCGCATGTACGTCGAGGCAGCGATCGACTTCCCCGAGGAGGAGATCGACTTCCTGGCTGACGGCAAGGTCGCGGCGATGCTGGAGGCTGTAAAAGCCGAGCTGGCCGAGGTGCGCACAGCGGCCAATCAGGGCGCGCTGCTGCGCGAAGGGATGAGCGTGGTGATCGCCGGACGGCCCAACGCCGGCAAGTCGAGCCTGCTCAATGCCCTGACGCAACAAGACACCGCGATCGTCACCGAGATCGAGGGCACCACGCGCGACGTGCTGCGTGAACATATCCACCTCGACGGCATGCCGCTGCATATCATCGATACTGCCGGGCTGCGGGATACGCCCGACGCGGTGGAGAAGATCGGTGTGGCCCGCGCCTGGGACGAAATCGCCAAGGCCGACCGTGTGCTGTTGCTGGTGGATGCGACGACAACCTCCGCCACCGATCCGATGGCGATCTGGCCAGAGTTCGTCGCTCGCCTGACCGACCCCAGCCGCTTGACCCTGGTCCGCAACAAGGTGGACACCAGCAATGAGTCGGCCGGGATAGACGATAGCGCCGTGACGCCGGTGCTGCGCCTGTCGGCCAAGACCGGCGCCGGCATCGAGCCGCTCAAGGAGCATCTCAAGGCGGTGATGGGCTTCAACGCCACGTCCGAGGGGCGCTTCTCGGCACGCCGCCGCCATCTGGACGCGCTGGATCGTGCCCAGCAGGCCCTCGGCCATGGTGAAACGCAGCTGGCAGGCTTCGGCGCCGGCGAACTGCTCGCCGAAGACCTGCGTGATGCCCAGCAGGCACTCGGCGAGATTACCGGTGAGTTCAGCGCCGACGACCTGCTCGGCGAGATCTTCGGCAGCTTTTGCATCGGTAAGTAAGCGCTGGCTTACTCTTCGACCCACCACTCGCCGCGGTGGCTGGCCTGCTCGCCGAGCAGCGGCAGGGCCGCATCGAGTGCCTCGCCCAGTGCAGCGTCTAGCCCCCACGGCGGGTTGAGCAGCAGCATGCCGCTGCCGTACATGCCGTGGCGGCGATCACCCGACGGCTGCTGTACCAGCTCGCTGCGCCACAGCTTGCGCAGTCCCGCCTCGCGCAGGGCCTCCAGCATCGCCTGGTGGCGTGACGCGGGCAGCAGCGGGTACCACACCATGACCAGCGCATGACGCGCCTTGCGCGCTGTGTCGAGCAGCGTATCGGCCACCTCGAGGTACTCCGGCTTGCGCTCATAGCTGGGATCGATCAGCACGCACAGCCGCGGGGTCGCCACCGGCAGCCGCGTGAGCAACCCCGTCAGGCCATCGCCGTAGGTGCGGCTGGCGTTGGCCGGCAGCGTCTGACGCTCTAGCGCAGCGTGTTCACCGGGGTGCAATTCGAATAGCTGTAACCGATCCTGCGCACGCAGCGACCGGGCCAGCCACCATGGTGAGCCGGGATAGTGATCGAGGCGTCCCGTGCCGTGCTGCGCCTCGCCCAGGGCAGACAGCCAGGCATCCAGCAGCGGGCTAGCGCCATGCAGCTGCGAGCGTGCCTGCCACAGCGGGGCCACGCCGCGGCGATACTCCTGTAGCTTATGCGTCTCGGCGGCGTCTAGCGGGTACAGTCCCCGACCGGCGTGGGTATCAATATACGTAATCGGTGACGCTTTACGTAACAGGTGCTGAATCACCGCATACAGCGTCAGATGCTTGTGTACATCGGCGACATTGCCGGCGTGGTAGGCGTGCTGGTAGGCGAGCATGAGGTACCCATGAAAAAGCCCGCAGGGGTTGCCTGCGGGCCGATATCGAAGGTTGAGATCAGATCTGCTGCTGCATCGGCGTCAGGGTGATTTCCACCCGGCGATTCTGCGCGCGACCCGACTCGGTGTCGTTGCTGGCCACCGGTTGCGTCAGGCCGTAACCGCGCATGCTGAGACGCGAGCGGTCGACACCGCTCTGCCCCAGGTAGTTGCCTACCGACTCTGCACGACGCTCGGAAAGCCGCTGATTATAGTCGGCGGACCCGGTGCTATCGGTATGCCCGGCGATGTTGATGCGCGTCTCCGGATACTCACGCAGTACATCGGAGACATCGTTGAGGGCCGTACGCGCCGAGCTGGTCAGCTCGCTGGAGTCGAACCCGAAGGTCACGCTGCTGGGCATATTGAGCACGATGTCGTCGCCTTGGCGATCCACTTCGATGCCGGTGCCCTGCATGCTTTCGCGCAGCTGCGCTTCCTGGCGGTCCATGTAGGCGCCGATACCGCCGCCGGCGGCTGCCCCGACCGCCGCCCCAATGAGCGCACGATCACGTCGACTGGTGCTGCCACTGCCGCTTAGCGCGCCGGCGGCAGCGCCCACCGCAGCGCCGATACCGGCGCCGGTGACGGTACTACTGCGCTGGGTCTGCCCTCCATAGGGATCGTTGGTCGCACAGCCCACCACCAGGATGGCAGCGGCTAGTGTAGGGGCTAGACGAAGTGTCTTGCGCATAGCGGAATAACTCCTTGAACGTCGATGTCAGAACCGCTGATCAGATCTCAATCGAGGCCAGCAGTTCATTCAAGAATAATAGACCCTGAGGGGAAGCTTGCAGTCGCTCGCCATCTTCCACAACAAGTCCTTTTTTGCGCGCCTCGGCGAGTCGCGACCACAGCACCTCGCAGGGCTGGCCGGTTCGCGCCGACCATAGCGGCAAAGGGACTCCCTCCACCAAGCGTAGGGCATTCATGGCGAACTCGAGCGGCAATTCGTCGGCCTCCAGGGTTCGCTGACCGGCGATGAATCCACGCGGATCGCGACGCCGCCGCAGATAGGCCTCGGGCTGACGCGACTTCCAGCGCCGCTGAATCGTCCAGCGACCGCGGTCGTCCACCCGGCTCAGCTTGCCGTGGGCACCGGCGCCGATTCCCAGGTAGTCGCCAAACCGCCAGTAGTTGAGGTTGTGCTGCGAACGCAGGCCGGGTCGCGCGTAGGCCGATATCTCATACTGCTGTAGCCCAGCCTCGAGCAGACGCGCATGACCTGCATCCTGAATATCCCAGAGCTGCTCTTCCGCGGGCAGCCGCGGCGGGTGCGAATAAAATTCGGTGTTGGGCTCCAGCGTGAGCTGGTACCAGGAGAGATGGCTCGGCGCTAACGCCAAGGCCGTCTCCAGATCTGCTAACGCCGCGTCGACATCCTGGCCGGGCAGGCCGTGCATCAGGTCGATATTGAGATTGTCGAACCCCGCCGCGCGGGCGTTGAGCACCGCCTGACTGGCGTCATCGCCGCTGTGGATCCGGCCGAGCGCCTCGAGCTGCGCCGTCTGAAAGCTCTGCACCCCAAGCGAGAGGCGGTTGATGCCGGCCTCGCGATAGCCGGCGAAACGCGCCTGCTCGAAGGTCCCGGGATTGGCCTCAAGGGTAACCTCGCAGGCCTCGGAGAGTGGCAGTCGGGCACCCAGCGCCGTGAACAACTCACGGTAGAAGCGCGATGACATCAAACTCGGTGTGCCGCCACCAATGAACACGCTGACCAGCTCGCGACCGGCCACCAGGGGCAGTTCGGCATCGAGGTCGTCGAGCAAGGCGGCGAGATATGCCTGCTCGGGCAAGTCGGCAGCATGGCCCACGCCATGTGAATTGAAATCACAATAGGGACACTTGCGTACGCACCAGGGCACGTGCACATAAAGCGAAAGCGGAGGGAGCGGCATCAGTGCCCCGACAATTGTGACAAGAGCGCCTGCATGGCACGCCCGCGGTGACTGAGGCGATTCTTCTCCTCGGCAGAGAGTTCCGCCACGCTCATTCCCGCCTCGGGAATCCAAAACAGCGGATCATAGCCGAAGCCTCCCTCCCCTCGCGGATGCGCCAGGATCTCGCCCTCCCAGTGCTGCTGCACGATCAGCGGCACCGGATCGTCTGCATGACGCAGATAGACCAGCACGCACCAGTAGCGCGCCGTGCGGTCACCCTCCGGCACCTCGAGCAGCTGTTCGAGCAGCTTGCGATTATTGGCAGAGTCGCTCTTGGGCTCGCCGGCGTAGCGCGCCGAATAAATCCCCGGCGCACCATGCAGCGCATCGACCTCGAGTCCGGAATCGTCCGCCAGTGCCGGCAAGCCGCTGACACGGCTCGCCTCGCGCGCCTTGAGCAGCGCATTCTCGACGAACGTCAGGCCAGTCTCTTCGACCTCGACCACGCCATAGGCCGACTGGGCCTTGACCTCATAGCCCAAGGGCGAAAGCAGTTGATTGAATTCCTTGATCTTTCCAGCATTACCGCTGGCCAGGACAATGTCGGACGCTGGCGACATGGCACTCTCCTCGGTGATGAAGCGCGGCTCATTCTACGCCGTCTCCCTGGCCAGGCGAACCGTATATTTGGCGAGCGAGGGCAGAGGATGAGAAAGCTCATCTGTCCTGGATCAAAAAACACATAAAGTAACATGCACAAAGGTCATTTTCATCAGACTCAGTGCAAGCAAAACGCCGCCAAAATCATTCTATCTTATTGATATTAAAAAATAAAAAGGTAATCTAAATAAGCATCCATCGCCTTCCGAAGAAAACGAAACGTTGCATAAGTTACTATAATTTACAAAAATGGTGTGATGAGTCATACTACAGGCCCTATCCCTGCATGTCCGGGCATACACATCACGGAGTACTTTTTCAGGGGATGCATCATGGATTCTGAACACACGATGGTGCTGTTGGTCACCGACGCCAATCCGCAGTCACAGCTCTTCGTCGATTATATAAAGAATGAAGTGGATTGTAGCGTCGGCATACTACCGCCGGAGGCGCACCATCAAGAAATGCAGCATCAGCGGGTAGTGCTGTTGATCGATGCCGATCATGTCAGTGAGAATGACATGCACGAGTGGCACTTGGCGTGCATGGAGAGTCCGTCAAAAATCATGTCTGTGTTCAATCTCAAGGATGAAGAACATGCCATGGATATCATGCGCATGCTGCATATCCATGGGGTTTTCTACCGAGATGACTCGATCGCCTTGATCTGCAAGGGAATCGGCGTGTTGATCGAGGGTGATTTCTGGATGTCGCGCTCATTGATGACTCTCCTTATCGATTTCTATCGACATCAACAGCTGAGTATTTTCCGTCCAGCATGCGGCTTAACGCAGCGCGAAATGGAGATCATCAGCCTGCTAGCATCGGGCGACTCCAATCTCGAGATTGCCGAGAAGCTGTTTGTCAGCGAGCACACCGTAAAGTCGCACATCTACAATATATTCCGAAAAATCAAGGTTCATAACCGGATACAGGCCATGAACTGGGCGAAAAAGAACCTGATGGCAACGCCCCGGCTGCCTCTATCCAGCAATAAAGGGGGAGACAATCGGCGAAGCCAGAATTGAATCGTCGCTTGTATTTCGATAGCCCGACAACTCGTGACCCACTTGTCCCCCCGGACTCGGGCACGGCATTCATTATTGGGCGACGGGTGTGGCCAATCAATGGCAAGGTCAGGCGCCAGTCACAGCGCGGCCTGCCTGCTGATGTTGTTGGCATCGCTGCCATGTTGGCCATTTACAATGTGCCAACCCCTGCAGCCTTTTTCGGCAATATCACGCTGATATTACTATTTACACGGCAACCTTTCAGGTTCAGAGGGTGGGAGCGGTAGCGGCGTTGCACAACATCAGCCGTCCAACGTGCCAATCTTGGCCTGGATCAAACTCACCAGGGTTTCAGTGGCATCGTCGGCGGTGGTGTCCAGATGAATCAGGTGACGCCGCTCGTCGTCGCCAAACGGCTCCAGGCTGGCCAACTGACGCTCGAGCACGGCAAGGCTCGCCTCCGACGGGTCGCCACCGCGGCGGGCCCGTTTTTCGATGCGGCGTCGCAGCGTCGCCGGGTCGGCCTCGAAACTCACCGTCAGCAACGGCAGACCACGCCCTTCCGCCTCCCAGCCCAGCATATCGCGTTGCC
Organism: Halomonas sp. 1513; assembly: GCA_001971685.1. NCBI lineage: Bacteria > Pseudomonadati > Pseudomonadota > Gammaproteobacteria > Oceanospirillales > Halomonadaceae > Halomonas > Halomonas sp. 1513. The sequence goes on along the minus strand of CP019326.1, from coordinate 4,120,235 downwards.
AACGTGCCAGGCAGGTGGCATCGATACATACCGGCAGCCCCGACTCCAGCAGAACGCCGCTAAGCTCAGCGAGCCGCTGGTAAGTGCGCAGGGTAGCCGCCGGCGTATAGATATCCACACCCTGTTGCTGACTATCCGCCTGTGGATGAAATCCAAACAGGCGCTTGCGCTCGACATCGGAACGCAGCCGTACCCCGCCCAGGCGCCGGATGACCTCGCCGGTAAAGCGGCTCTTGCCGCTACCCGACACCCCGACCCCAAGCAGCAGATAGGGAAAACTGAAGCGGGCATAGCCGTCCGCCAGGCGCAGATAGCGGCGACACTCGGTCAGCGCAAGCTGTTGTAGATCGCTCGCGTCCGAGAGGCAGTAGCGAAGCGCCGCCACCTTGGCCCTGACCAGCGCACGATAGAACTTGTAGTAGGCGAGTACCCGCACCAGCCCATAGTCGCCGGAGAGTTCCAGATAGCGATTCAGCGCATGCCGGGCGAGACTCTGCTCACCGCGCGCCTCCAGGTCCATCAGCAGAAACGCCAGGTCGCAGGCCACATCGTTCCAGCGCAGCTCGTCGTTGAACTCGATACCGTCGAACAGCAGCGCACGACCCTCATGGTGAACCGCGTTGCCGAGGTGAATATCACCATGAGTCTCACGCACGAAGCCGCTGCGATGGCGGTCAGTGAGGACCTCCTGCAGTCGGGCGTGAGCCTCGCCGGCCAACGTCTCGAGGCATGCCAGATGCGCCAGGTCGTCGTCGTCATCGAGGCGCTCAGCGATCAGTGTGAATTCCCGCGTCACGATCGCTGCCGTCGACTCGGCGCTGCCGAGTGGGCTGTCCGCCGCCACCGGCGTGGCCCGTTCGTGAAAGTCGACCAGTTGATCGATCAGGTCGTCGAGCAGTTCCTGGGAGAGTTCGCCGCTGGCCTGCAGGTGGCTGAACAGCAGGCGATTGCTGAATTGCCGCATCTTCACGGCGTACTCGAAGGGGGCACTGGCGTCATTGATGCGCGGCGCTTCGGGGGTACCGGAAATCGGCACCGCCGCCACGTAGAGATTGGGTGCCAGACGCCGGTTGAGACGCACTTCCTGTTCGCACAGCGCGCGCCGCTTGGCCAACGTGGAGAAGTCCAGGAAGCTGCCGAAATCGAGCGGCTTCTTGATCTTGTAGGCGAACTCGCCGGTCAGCAGGACCCACGAAATATGTGTCTCGTGGATCTCCACCGCGTCGACGGGGTGGTCGTAAGCACTCGGCGCCTTGAGCGCCTCGATCAGCGTATCACTCACCCTGGTCTCCCCCCGATGGCGGCTGGCGAATTACGCCCCTCGCGCCATGCTAGTGAACGCCTGCTCGGCGGCATCCAGCGTGGTCTGGATATCTTCAGCCGTGTGCGCGCTCGACATGAAGCCGGCTTCAAACGCCGAAGGCGCAAGATAGACGCCCTGATCGAGCATCGCCGAGAAGAAGCGGCGAAAGGCGTCGGCATCGCAGGCGGTGGCCTGGGCAAAGTTATCGACCCGTGACTGGCCGGTGAAGAAGACCCCGAACATGCCGCCCGCGCGCTGGGTGATCATGGGTACACCAGCGGCCTCGGCGCGGGCCTCGAGACCCGTGCACAGCGTCTCGACGCGCTGCGCCAGGGCGTCGTGAAACCCCGGCTCGCGCAGCTTGGTAAGCAGCGCAATACCCGCGGCCATGGCCAGCGGGTTGCCGGCCAGGGTGCCGGCTTGGTAGACCGGCCCCAGCGGTGAGATATGCGCCATGATCTCGTGCTTGCCGCCGAAGGCACCCACCGGCATGCCGCCGCCGACGATCTTGCCCAGGCAGGTCAGGTCCGGGATCACGCCGTAGTGGGCCTGAGCGCCCCCCAGCGCGATCCGAAAGCCGGTCATCACCTCATCGAAGATCAGTACGCTGCCGTGTTGATCGCAGACGCGACGCAGCCCCTCGAGGAAGCCCGGTAGCGGCGGGATGCAGTTCATGTTGCCGGCCACCGGCTCGACGATGATGCAGGCCACCTGATCGCCGATCTCCTCGAAACAGGCCTCCACTGCATCGAGGTCATTGTGCGGCAGGGTCACCGTGTGTTCGGCCAGCGCGGCCGGCACGCCGGGAGAGCTCGGCTCTCCATGGGTCAGTGCGCCGGAGCCGGCCTTGACCAGCAGCGAATCGGAGTGGCCGTGGTAGTTGCCCTCGAACTTGACGATCTTGTCGCGGCCGGTATAGCCGCGCGCCAGGCGGATCGCCGACATGGTGGCTTCGGTACCCGAGTTGACCATCCGCACCAGCTCGATGCTGGGCAGTATCTCGCAGACCAGGTCCGCCATCTGGGTCTCGATGGCGGTCGGCGTGCCGAAGGAGAGGCCATGGTCGAGCTTGTCACGTACCGCGCCCAGCACCTCGGGATCGGCGTGTCCGGTGATCATTGGCCCCCAGGAGCCGACATAGTCGACGTAGCGCTTGCCCTCGACGTCGAACAGGTAGGCGCCCTGGGCGCGCTCCATGAACACCGGCGGCCGGTGCAGGCCCTTGAAGGCGCGCACCGGTGAATTGACGCCACCGGGAATGTGGCGACAGGCCTGTTCGAAGAGCTCGGCGGAAGTGGTCATGGTGGTCTCTCTGCAGAAAATGTCTGTGGATAACTCTCTGGACAGTGCGGATAACTCTGCCTGCACTGCCTGTGGATAACGTTATGCTGGCGGCCCGGCGAGCTGCCGGTTCAACCTGCTCACCCTGGCCTCGACGTCACTGCCGCCGAACACCGCTTCAACGCAGGCCAGCAGGTCGGCACCGGCGCGCCGCGCCGAGACGGCGGTATGCGCATCGATGCCACCGATCGCCACCCGCGGCAGCCCCAGTTCAGCCGCCTCAGCGAGCAGCGTCAGCGCTGCCGGCGGCGCGTCGGGCTTGGTACGCGACGCAAAAAATCGACCAAAGGCCACGTAGCTGGCCCCCTCGGCCTTGGCGCGCTCGGCCAACGCGAGCCGCGCATGGCAGGTGGCACCGATCACTGCCTCGGCGCCGAGCCGACGCCTGGCTGCGGCCAGGTCACCGTCGCCCTGGCCCAGGTGCAGGCCAATCCCGGAAAAGCCAGCGTCTTGAAGACGTTGCGCCAGCGCAGCGTCATCGTTGATGATCAGCGGCACCGCATGGTCCTGACAGAGGCTGGCCAGCGCCGCGCTCTGGCGCCAGCGACGTGCGTCATCGCCGGACTTGTCTCGATACTGCAACAGCGCCAGGCCGCCACGCAAGGCGGCGTCGCAGGCACTCAGCAGGGTGCGGTCGTCGGGCAGCAGGGCGGCATCCGTAATCGCATAGAGGCCTTGCTGCCAAGCCGTAGCATCAGTCGTCATGTCGGTCACTCCAGGCCGGATGACGCCACAGGCGGCGCGGCAGTGCCTGACCGCGGTGGCGCTGAGGGTCCGGCAGCCAGCCATGCTCGAGGGTCTCCCAGGTGTAGGCCTGGGCCTGCTCGCAGGCCGGCAGCAGTCGTTCACCGCAGGCCAGCCGAGCCGCCAGCGCCGCGGCCAGGGTACACCCCGAGCCATGGAACCGCCCCGGCAGCCGTGGCCAGTGCCACTGGCGCCCCTCGTCAGGCGTATGCAGGGTGTGGATAACCTGACGCTGATCGCTCCCCGGCAGCGGATCGTCAGTCGCCGTGACCAGCACCGCCTGGCAGCCCAGGGACAGCAGCGCAATGGCGCGGTCAGTGTCGCTGGACGGGGCATCCCCGGCCAGGCGGGCGAGTTCGAGGCGGTTGGGGGTGAGAATATCCACCCGGGGTAATAGCCGCTCGCGAAACGCGTCGCGCAGCTCGAGGCTGGATAGCTCTCGCCCACCGCCCGCCTTGAGCACCGGATCCATCACCAGCGGCACCCCGGGAAAGCGGCGCACGATATCCACCACCGCATCGAGCGTCTCGAGGCTGGCGATCAGGCCGACCTTGATCGCCGCCACCGAGAACTCGTCGAGGGCCGCGGCCATGTCGCGCATGCCATCCGGATCGCAGGGCATCACCGCACTGACATCGGCGCTGCTCTGCACCGTCAGCGCAGTGGGAATGGTCAGCGGCCAGGCGCCACAGGCGCCGATCGCCTCGGCATCGGCCACCAGGCCGGCGCCGCCGGTCGGGTCATGGCCGGCCAGTACCACCACGGCCGGCAGCTGGCGACTCGCCACACGGGGACTATGGGCCGTGTCGCTAGCCTTCAAAACGGCTTGACCACGGCCAGCACCACAATGATCAGCAGCGCGATCACCGGCGCCTCGTTGAACCAGCGGAAGAACACGTGGGACTTGTCACAGCGGCCCGCGGCGAATTTCTTGAGGTACGCCAGGCACACGTGGTGGTAGCCCACCAGCAGCGCCACCAGCAGCAGCTTGACGTGCATCCAGCCCTGCCCCATCCACACCGGCGCCAGCGCCAGCAGCCAGATGCCGAAGCCCAGCACGGCAATCATCGACGGCAGCATGATGCCGCGGTAGAGCTTGCGCTCCATGATCAGGAAATAGTCGATGGCCTGCTGATCGCCGTTGTCCCGCGCCATGGCGTGATAGACGAACAGCCGCGGCAGATAGAACATCGCCGCAAACCAGGTGACGATGGCAATCAGGTGCAGCGCCTTGATCCACAGATACATGCCGTCTCCTCGGACGTTAGCTGCCTCGCCGCCATGTCTAGCGACGATAGCGATAGTAGGTTTCGATGGCGTCGCGGGTGATGATACCGGAAATTCCCGGCCCCTTCGGCCGTCGCGTATTCTCGACGTAGAGCGCGTCCACCGCATGGTCGTTGAGCAGATCGAAGGCCTCGCTGAGCGTCGCCTGGACATGGATCGGCGCCATTTCCAGGCGCTGACCCGGTACCTCCAGCAGGTCGAGACGCTGCTCGGCGTTCCACAGCGTGTCGTCGTTCATCGCTCGAGCCAGGTCGGCCGCCTTCAGCGCCAGGGTCGGCTTGTCATCGCTGGAACGCAGGATCACCAGCCACAGCGGCTTGCCGGCGAGCAGCATGCGCGCCTCGTCACGGCCCACCCAGCGCAGCGTGGTCGCCACGCTGCGTTCCATCACCGCCGGCACCGAGACCCGCGACAGCGCCTGCATCAGCGGCTGCTGCAGCGGATGCAGGCCGTGGCGCGTCACGGCGATGAAGAAGCCGTCACAGCGGCACAGCTGGCGGGCGGTCAATCCCGAGACCACCACGGCCAACATGCCCGGCAGGATGATATTGGGGTTGTGGGTCAGCTCGAGCAGCGCCATCAGTGCCGCCAGCGGCGCCTGCAGCACAGCCCCCATCATCGCCGCCATGCCCAGCATCGCATACAGCCCCGGGTCGGCGGAGGCATTGGGCCACAGCCAGTGCCCCAGCATGCCGCTGAGGGCGCCTGCCGCGGCCCCTACCACCAGCACCGGGCCAATGATCCCAATGGGTACCCCACAGGCCACGGTGAAGGCAGTCAGCAGCAGCTTGGCGAACACCAGCGCCAGCAACACATCGACGGCCAAGGCACCGTTGAGCGTGGCGTCCAGGCTGTCATACCCGATCCCCTGCACCTCCGGGTACCACAGGGCCACGGCCCCGGTCACCACCCCCACCGCCGTCAGCCGCTGCCACCAGGGCCAGCGTGTGAGAAACTCGCCGCTGCGCGCCACATGGATGAAAAGCCCGGCCAGCAGCCCGATACCCAGTGCAGTGACCACGATCCACGGCAGGTTGAACAGCGAATCGAGGGTGATGCTCGGCACCTGAAAGGCCGGCTCCGAGCCGTACACCAGCTGAGCGATCAGCGCGCCCATGGTCGAGGCCAGGATCACCGGCATGAAACCGGCGATGGTGTACTCCATCATCACCACTTCCATGGCAAAGATGACCCCGGCGATGGGGGTATTGAACGACGCCGAGATGCCCGCGGCGGTACCGCAGGCGACCAGCACCCGCAGGCTGTTATGTGGCAAGCGCAGCTGCTGGCCGATACCGCTCGAAGCCGCTGCACCGAGATGAATGGCCGGCCCTTCACGGCCGGCCGAGAGGCCACCAAGCACCGCCACGCAGCCCACCCACCACTGGTTGAGCCAGTTGCGCAGCGGAAAACGCCCCTGGTGATAGGTGAGACGCTCGATCACGTGGCCAACGCCAAGCTTGCGTGCCGCCAGCGGCTGACGGCCCAGCCACAGGCCAATCAGCGTCACCGCCAGCAGCGGTAGCAATGCCCGTGCCCAAGGCGGCAATTCCTGGAAGGCTTCGTGGTCGCCCCCCGGCATGAACGCCAGCCCACCCAGGTCGAGCAGCAGGCGAAAGCCGACCATCAAGCCGCCGGTGACCACGCCCGACACCAGCCCCAGCACACATAGCTGGGGCAGCGCATCGACATTGGCCAACTGGCGTCGGAAACGCTCGAGACTCAGATCGGGCAGGCGCAAACGGGGCAAGGCAGACTCCTGTCAGCGGGTCGAGTAGCCAATCCCACCGGCTACCGGACATCTTGATGTTACCCTCAGCATACAATAGCCGGGCGCAACGCCAAGCCTCGGCCACCCGTGAGAAGTTGACCCTTTTGCTAAGGATTGCCGATAATGGGTGGCTAGCCGGTTAATTTATTCATCCATGGCTCAGGAGCTCATCCATGAGCAGTGCCGAATCTTTTGTTCCGCGCCCGATGTTTCTCAGCGACAGCGCCCAGGCGCGGCTGCGCGAGCTGATTAATGAAGAGGGCAACCCGACGTTGAAGCTGCGCGTCTACGTCACCGGCGGCGGCTGCTCAGGCTTCCAATACGGTTTCGACTTCGCTGACAGCATGGCCGATGACGACACCCTGATCGACTACGACGACGTGGCGATGATCGTCGATCCACTCTCCTACCAGTATCTGGTGGGTTCCACCGTCGACTTCGAACAAGGCCTGGCCGGTGCCCGCTTCGTGATCCAGAACCCCAACGCCACCACCACCTGCGGCTGCGGCGCCTCCTTCATGGTTTGAACCGCCTTCACCAGCACGATCTGCTGCCGCTTGACGCTTCCCCATTAACTCGCCATGGTTTATTAGCGAGTTCCATGAATAATCGTTCTACAATGGGGAACCTTATGCACCGTAATCTGCTAGATCGTTACCTGCCCCGCACCGCGCTGAGCACCGCCGTTGCGCTGGGCCTTGGCCTCTCTACTGCCGCCGTCGCCGACCTGCCCAGCGTCGACGTGGTGACCGACCCGAGCTTCGTACCTTTCGAGATGATGGACCCCGACACCGGCGAGATGGTCGGCTTCGACATGGACATCATCAACGAGGTCGCCGAGCGTGCCGGCTTCGAGGTCAACCTCACCACCATGGAGTTTGCCGGCATCATCCCCGCCGTGCAGACCGGCAATCAGGAGATCGCCATTGCCGGGGTGACGATCACCGAAGAGCGTGCCGAGATCGTCGACTTTTCCGATCCCTACTACGACAGCGGCCTGCAGATCATCGTCCGCGCCGACAACGATGACGTCGAGACCATCGAGGATCTCGCAGGCAAGAGCATCGCCACGCGGATCGGCTCCACCAGCTACGACTATCTTCAGGAAACCCTCGGCGACGACGCCGACATCACCCCCTACCCGGGCAATAGCGACATGTATATGGCGCTGCTCGGCGGCAACGTCGATGCCGCCTTCTACGATGCACCCAACGTCGCCTACTTCTCCCAGACCCGCGGCGAAGGCCGCACCAAGGTGGTGGGACCGCTCTACGAGGGCCAGCAGTACGGCATCGTCTTCCATCAAGGCAGCGAGTGGGTAGAACCCACCAACCAGGCGCTGGCAGAGATGCGCGAAGACGGCACCTACGACGCCATCTACGAAGAGTGGTTCGGCGAATCCCCCGACGCCGACTGATCCTCCCACCAGCCTGACGGGGCCGGGTCCTCCCGGCCCCGTCGACGTTCTACTGCCTGTCCTCAACGGGAGACCCTGACGTGGACCTGACCTTTCAATTCAACTGGTCGGCGGCGTTCGCCTCGATCCCCTACCTGCTGCCAGGGATCCCCTACACGCTGCTGATCTCCTTCGGTGGGCTGGCCATCGGTTTCTTCATCGGCATCTTCTTCGGCCTGCTGCGTATCAGCCCGCTGCGCTGGCTTCGCTGGCCGGCGATTTTTTATATCGAGGTATTTCGCGGCACCCCGATCCTGGTGCAGGTGCTGTTCATCTTCTATGGCCTGCCGCAGCTGCTGGGTGGTCCAATCAATGCGCTGGTCGCCGGCATTGCCGCCATCGCCATCAACTCCGGCGCCTATATATCGGAGATCGTGCGCGGCGGCGTGCAGTCGATCGAACGCGGCCAGCGCGAGGCCTCGCTGTCGCTGGGCCTGTCACGCACTCAGTCGTTCCGCTACATCATCTGGCCGCAGGCCTTTCGGCGCATGATTCCGCCGCTGGGCAACCAGGGCATCATCAGTATCAAGGACACCTCGCTATTCTCGGTGATCGGCGTCGGAGAGCTGGTTCGCCAGGGCCAGATCTACATCGCCACCACCTTCACTGCCCTGGAGGTCTACTTCATGGTGGCGCTGATGTACCTGGCTATCACCTGGACGCTATCGCTGATCCTGCGCCAGCTGGAGCGCCGCGGCCTGGTCGGACAATAAGGAGCCCTGCATGACTACCCAATCCAACGCCGCGCCCCAACCCATCGTGCATATGCAGCAGGTCAACAAGCACTTCGGCAGCCTGCACGTGCTCAAGGACATCGAACTCAGCGTCGCCCCCGGCGAAGTGGTGGTGATCATTGGCGCCAGCGGTTCCGGCAAGTCGACGCTGATCCGCTGCATCAACGGCCTCGAGGAGTTTCAGGCCGGCCATATCGAGGTCGACGGCAACCCGCTGACTCCCCATGGCAAGAGCAGCAAGGCGCTGCAGACCATCCGCACCGAGGTCGGCATGGTCTTCCAGCAGTTCAATCTGTTTCCGCACCTCAGCGTACGCGACAACATCACGCTGGCCCCTCTCAAGGTCCGCGGGGTGAGCCACCAGCAGGCCAATGCCACTGCACAGCGGCTGCTGGAGCGGGTCGGCATCAGCGACCAGGCCGATAAGTACCCCAGCCAGCTCTCCGGTGGCCAGCAGCAGCGTGTGGCATTGGCCCGCGCGCTGGCCATGGAACCGCGGCTGATGCTGTTCGATGAGCCCACCTCGGCCCTCGATCCAGAGATGATCGGCGAAGTGCTCGACGCCATGCGTGAACTGGCGCGGGAAGGCATGACGATGATGATCGTCACCCACGAGATGGGTTTCGCCCGCGAGGTCGCTGACCGGGTGATCTACATCCACAGCGGACAGATTGTCGAACAGGGCCCCCCGGCCGAGGTATTCGACAATCCGCAGCATGCGCGTACGCAAAGCTTCCTATCGCGGGTTCTCAAACACTGATCAGCCGTCCTCACCACCACTTGAAAGGGCCAGTCGAGCATCGACTGGCCCTTTTTTTGGTGTTTTTCGGCCTGTGGACAAAAAAAATTCGCACGCTGCCATATCGCGCTCGAGACCCCGCCACCATGGTGTTGGTGAATATTTCACCAGACTGTGTGCGAGCGCGGTAACAACAGCCCGTGAGCTCGGTGGATAAACGGTGCACCGTAGCCGGTGTGCACAAGTCGTACTTCCATCCACAGGTTCCCAGCCTGATGTACGCAGCCGGTCCGCTGCTTTCCCATACGATGGTCAACACTCCAAAAGGCTGATAGAAATAGGGAAAAAACCCTTATCCACAGAAAGTGTCCACACCAGTAGTTACTACCACAACAGAACTTCTTTCTTACTCTACTTATTTTTAATCTTATCTACCCTGGGGTCACCAGGACGAGAACGAGGCGGTGTGGAAAACCCCTGACGGTTACCCACAGGAGGTTTATACTGGGCGGCCAATTTCCAGCATTGATCATTTTTTCGGCACCAGCGGTGCCATTCGAGGTGCAACGTGGATTACCCCGACCGCTTTGACGTGATCGTCATCGGCGGTGGCCATGCGGGAACCGAAGCCGCCCTGGCCTCCGCTCGCATGGGCTGTCAGACCCTGCTGCTGACCCATAACATCGAGACCCTGGGTCAGATGTCCTGCAATCCCGCCATCGGCGGGATCGGCAAGAGTCATCTGGTCAAGGAGATCGATGCGCTGGGCGGTGCCATGGCCCTGGCCACTGACCGGGGAGGGATCCAGTTCCGGGTGCTCAACGCACGCAAGGGGCCGGCAGTGCGGGCCACTCGCGCTCAGGCCGACCGCGTCCGCTACAAGGCCGCCATCCGCGGCATGCTCGAGCAGCAGCCCAACCTGACGCTATTCCAGCAGGCTGCCGGCGACCTGATCGTCGAGGGTGACAGCGTGCGTGGCGTGGTCACCGAAACCGGCATTCGCTTCCATGCGCAGAGCGTGGTGCTGTGTACCGGGACCTTCCTCGGCGGGGTGATCCATATCGGCCTCGACCAGAGCCGTGGCGGACGCGCCGGCGACCCGCCCTCCAATGCCCTGGCCGAGCGGCTGCGGGCACTGCCGTTCAACGTGGCACGGCTGAAGACCGGCACGCCACCGCGGCTGGATGCCAAAAGCGTCGATTTCAGCCAGCTCGAAGAACAGCCCGGCGACACTCCGACCCCGGTGATGTCCTATCTCGGCGGTCGCGAGATGCATCCGCGCCAAGTGAGCTGTCATATCGCTCACACCAACCAGCGCACCCACGAGATCATCTTCGCCAATCTCGATCGCTCACCGATGTATTCCGGGGTCATCGAAGGGGTCGGGCCGCGCTACTGCCCGTCGATCGAGGACAAGGTTCACCGCTTCGCCGACAAGGCCAGCCACCAGATCTTCGTCGAGCCGGAAGGCCTGGATACCCATGAGCTGTATCCCAACGGGATCTCCACCTCGCTGCCGTTCGATGTGCAGCTGCAGGTGGTACGCTCGATCAAGGGCCTGGAGAACGCGCATATCACCCGCCCGGGCTATGCCATCGAGTACGATTTCTTCGACCCCCGCGACCTCAAGCATTCGCTGGAGACCAAGTTTATCCACAACCTGTTCTTCGCCGGCCAGATCAATGGGACTACCGGTTACGAAGAGGCCGGCGCCCAGGGCCTGTTGGCAGGGCTCAATGCCGCGCGGAGTGCCAAGGGCCTGGAGAGCTGGTCGCCGCGGCGTGACGAGGCCTACCTGGGGGTGCTGGTCGACGACTTGATCAGCATGGGCACCCAGGAGCCCTACCGCATGTTTACCTCCCGCGCCGAATATCGCCTGCTGCTGCGCGAGGACAACGCCGACCTGCGGCTGACCGAGATCGGCCGTGAGCTGGGCCTCGTCGACGACGCCCGTTGGGCGGCCTTCAGCACCAAGCGCGAAGCCATCGAACGCGAGCAGGCACGGCTCAAGGCCAGCTGGGTACAGCCGGGCACCGCCGCTGGCAATGCTATCGCCGACAAGACCGGTCAGCCGTTGGCCCACGAGTATTCGCTGCTCGAGCTGCTCAAGCGACCCGAGCTCGAGTATCGCGACCTGGCTTCTCTGCCCGGCATCGACGGCCAGGCGGTCGACGACGCCGCCGTGGCCGAGCAGGTCCAGATCCAGGCCAAATACCAGGGCTATATCGACCGTCAGCAAGACGAGATCGACAAGCTCAAGCGCCACGAGGCCACGCCGCTGCCGGCCGAGCTGGACTATCAGCGGGTCGAGGGGCTCTCCCACGAAATCCGCCAGAAGCTCAGCGCGACGCGTCCGGCCACCCTGGCCCAGGCAGGCCGCATCCCCGGGGTCACGCCGGCGGCGGTGTCGATCCTGCTGATTCACCTCAAGAAACGTCGACTGCTCGACGACTCGCGGGTAGCCAACGGATGATCGATGCCGATATCGCTGCGCGGCTCGACGCCGGGCTGGCGCAGCTTGACATCGCCCCACAGGCCGCGCAGCGTGAACGCCTGCTCGGCCTGCTTGCGCTGTTGCACAAGTGGAATCGCGCCTATAACCTCACCGCGGTACGCTCGTTGGATGACATGGTGCCTCGTCATCTGCTCGACAGTGCCGCGGTATTAGCGTACGTCGACGGCCCGAGGCTGCTCGACGTTGGCGCAGGGCCGGGGTTTCCGGGACTGGTACTGGCGATCCTGGCGCCGCATCTGCAGGTCAGCCTGCTCGACAGCAACGGCAAGAAGGTGCGCTTTCAACGCCAGGCTGTGCTGGAATTGGGGCTCGATAACGTGACCCCGATTCAAGCCAGGGTCGAAGCGCTGGCGGTGCCGCCCTTCGATCAGGTGATTTCACGTGCCTTCGCCAGCCTCGACGACTTCGTGGCCTTGAGTGATCATCTACTCGCCAGCGACGGGCAGTGGCTGGCGATGAAAGGCCCTGGCGTCGAGGAGGAGCTGGCCGGTCTGCCGCCGGGTGTCTTGTTACGTCAGCGCCACGCGCTGCAGGTGCCCTTCGACAGCGTACAGCGGCAGCTGCTGGTGCTCGAACGCCACGGTCTCACCTAGGCCTACCCCCGGCAGGCCGGCACAAGGAAGGAAGTCGCTCGTGACCAAGATCATCGCCTTGACCAACCAGAAGGGTGGCGTGGGCAAGACCACCACCGCCGTCAACCTCGCCGCCAGCCTGGCGGCGCTGGATCGGCGCGTACTGCTGATCGATCTGGATCCTCAGGGCCATGCCACCATGGGCAGCGGTGTCGACAAGCACGAACTCGACGGCAGCGTGCTCGATGTGCTGATGGGCGACAAGCGCGCCACCGAGGTGATTCTCGACTGCCCCGAGGCCGGCTATGCGCTGCTGCCCGGCAACGGCGATCTGACCGCGGCCGAAGTCGAACTGCTCGATCGCGACCAGGGCCGTGAACGCTGTCTGCTGGAGGCGGTACGCGAGCTGGCCGCCGAATACGACGTGGTGCTGATCGACTGCCCGCCCTCGCTCAACATGCTCACCGTCAATGCCCTGACCGCCGCTGACGGCCTGCTGATCCCGCTGCAGTGCGAGTTCTATGCCCTCGAAGGCCTATCGGCGCTGCTCGATACCGTCGATCAGATCAAAGACAGCGTGAACCCCGATCTCGAGATCGTGGGTATCGTGCGCACCATGTTCGATTCGCGCAACAGCCTGACCCGCGACATCAGCAAGCAGCTGCGCGACTACTTCGGGGACACCCTGCTGAAGACTACCATCCCGCGCAACGTACGCGTCGCCGAAGCGCCCAGTCACGGCCTGCCGGTGACCAAATACGCGCGCTTCTCGCGCGGTAGCCAGGCCCATCGGGTGCTGGCCAAGGAACTGATTCGTCGTCTGTCGCTGTGAGCGACATCGCCATCTGCCAGTTGAGGAAGTGCCGATGACCCGTAAACGTGCCCTGGGGCGTGGCCTGGATGCTTTGATCGGTGGTGGTGCCCGACGCCGCGACGGTGAGCCGCTGGGCGAGGTCGATCTCGAGGCCGCTGGCGATTCCGCCGAGGCGGTGCCGGGTGGTGCCGACGAGCGCCTCGAGCGACTGCCGCTGGGGCAGTTGACGCGCGGCAAGTACCAGCCGCGCCGCGACATCCAGCCCGAAGCCTTGGAAGAGCTGGCCGATTCGATTCGCGCCCAGGGCGTGATGCAGCCGATCGTGGTGCGCCCCATCGGCGATGCGCGTTACGAGATCATCGCCGGCGAACGGCGCTGGCGCGCCGCCCAGCTGGCCGAGCTGGATACCATTCCCGCGGTGATCCGCGAGGTCAGCGACCAGGTGGCGCTGGCACTGGCGCTGATCGAGAACATTCAGCGCGAGAACCTCAATCCGATGGAGGAGGCGCTGGCGCTCAAGCGGCTGATGGAAGAGTTCGAACTGACCCAGCAGCAGACCGCCGATGCGGTCGGCAAGTCGCGTGCCCAGGTCGCCAACCTGCTGCGTCTGATGGCGCTCGACCCCGAGGTGCAGACCCTGCTCGAACGCGGCGACCTGGACATGGGCCACGCTCGCGCACTGCTGTCGCTGAGCGGTGCCAAGCAGCGCCGCGCGGCCCACGAGGTGGTCAACCGCGACCTCACGGTCCGCGATACCGAAGCGCTGGTCAAACGCCTCGCCGCTGGTGACCCCAAGAAAGCCGAGAAGCCCGCCGCCAGCCCCGATGTGGCGCGCCTCGAAACACGCCTCGGTGAGTTGCTCGGGGCCCCGGTCAAGATCCAGCACGGTCGCGGTGGCAAGGGCAGGCTGACGATACGCTATGCCAGCCTCGACGAGCTCGATGGGATTCTCGAGCACATCCGCTGAACAACGTAGCAGGCTCATCTATTTTGTCCCGGGTGTCTCCCCCATTGGTCATAAACGGGCGCCACATCGTGCAAAAACGGCACCGCCTTGGTTGAAGGTGGGGGGGGGCTTCCCTATAATCCGCGGTTGTTTGCTTGAACGATGGGCGTGACACGCTGCCGCGCAGGTGGGCTATTGCCGCCGGGACGGATTTCGCGATGAGGTACTGCAATGCACGTAAGCGCCCGGCGAAGAAGGCTGCCATGGCAGCGCCTGCCGCTGGCGCAGCTGATCGCGATCGCCGTGATAGGGATGTTGGCGCTAGCAGGCGGTGGTACCCAGGCCTTGCCCAGCGTGCTGCTGGGTGGGGGAGTGGCAGTGCTGCCTACGCTGTATTTCCTGTGGCGCGGATTGCAGGTGCGTGGCGGCAGGCGTCCCCGCATCAGCGTGGTTCGTTTCTATCAAGCAGCAGTCGGCAAGTTTGGTTTGACGGTGGCACTGTTCGTGATGGTGTTCATCGCAGCGCCCCCCTCAAACCCGACTTTTTTCTTTATCGCCTATGTGGCGGCCCAAAGCATGCATTGGCTGACTCCCTGGCTCTTGCGTGACCGGCCGACCCCCTGACTCGAGGTAAGCAGCGTATGGCAGCGGATAACGAAATGACCGCCATCTATTACATACAGCACCACCTCCAGAACCTGACCTTCGGCAAGCATCCGGACAACGGCTGGTCGCTGGCGTCCACGTCGCAGGAAGCGGTGGAAATGGGCTTCTGGGCGATCCATCTGGATACCATGGGCTGGTCGATCGCCATGGGGGCGCTGTTCATCTGGGTATTCCGCAAGGCGGGTCGTATGGCGACCACCGGGGTGCCCGGCGGGCTGCAGAATGCCGCCGAGATGGTCATCGAGTTCATCGAGAACCTGACCCGTTCGACCTTCCACGGCAAGAATCCGATGATCGCGCCGCTGGCGCTGACCCTGTTCATCTGGATCCTGCTGATGAACAGCCTCAAGCTGATCCCGGTGGACTACGTGCCCGAGATGTTCGGACGTCTCGGCGTCGAATACATGAAGATCGTGCCGACCACCGACGTCAACGCCACCCTGGGCATGGCGCTGGGCGTGTTCCTGCTGATCATCTACTCCAGCTGCCGGGTCAAGGGCGTCGCCGGGTTCGGCAAGGAGCTGGCGCTGACCCCCTTCAACACCTGGCTGTTGGCGCCGTTCAACCTGATCCTCGAGATCGTCGGTCTGCTGGTCAAACCGATCAGCCTGGGTCTGCGTCTGTTCGGCAGCATGTTCGCCGGCGAGGTGATCTTCATCCTCATCGCCCTGCTGCCGTTCTGGGCCATCTGGATGCTGGACGTGCCGTGGGCCATCTTCCACATCCTGATCGTTTCGCTGCAGGCGTTCATCTTCACGACGCTGTCGATCGTGTACCTGAGCGCAGCGCACGAGCATCACTAAGCATCACGAACCGAGCAACGATTGCAAACGCGGTAACTTTAAACCTGACCTCAACTTGAACTTAGGAGCACTACCATGGAAATCGTTTACATTGCTGCGGCCATCATCATCAGCGTCAGCGCCCTGACTACCGGTTTCGGCTTCGCCATCCTGGGCGGCAAGCTGCTCGAGACCACCGCGCGTCAGCCGGAGCTGGGCGACCAGCTGCAGACCCGCACCTTCATCATGGCCGGCCTGCTCGACGCCGTACCGATGATCGGCGTGGGTATCGCGATGTACCTGATCTTCGTCGTCGCCGGGTAACGAGTCACTGTGCCGAGCGCCCCGCGCTCGGCTCGCTTGTTTCCGGTCGCCACGAAACCGTCAGAGGTATCATCCTGTGAATATCAACATGACGCTTATCGGGCAGACGATCGCCTTCGCGATCTTTGTCTGGTTTTGCATAAAGTACGTGTGGCCACCGCTCAGCCAGGCGCTCCACGAGCGTCAGAAGCGCATTGCCGACGGCCTCGATGCCGCCAGCCGCGCCTCGCGCGACCTGGAGCTTGCCCAGGAGCAGGCCGAGCAGACGCTGCGTGAAAGCAAGGAGCAGGCCTCCGAGATTCTCGAGCAGGCGCACAAGCGCTCCACGCAGATGATCGAAGAAGCGCGCGAGCAGGCCCGCAGCGAGGGCGAACGCCTGGTGGCCAGCGCCCGCGCCGAGATCGATCAGGAGGTCAATCGCGTGAAGGATGAGCTGCGTGCTCAAGTCGCCACGCTGGCCCTGGTCGGCGCCGAGCGTGTTCTGGAGTCCTCCATCGACGAGAAGGCGCACCGCGAGATGCTCGACAAGCTCGCTGCCGAACTGTGAGGAGGTGATCCATGGCGGAAACATCTACCGTTGCCCGGCCCTACGCCAAGGCAGCGTTCGAGTACGCACGCGATCATCAGGCGCTGACGACCTGGTCCGAGTGGCTCAATGTCCTTGGCCAGGTCGTTGCCCATAGCGAGCTCAAGAAGGTGCTGTCGAGCCCCAAGCTGACCGACGCGCGCAAGGTCGAGCTGGTCATCGAGGTGGCCGACATCAAGCTCGATGACGACGCACGGCGCTTCCTCGAGACGCTGGCCAGCCAGGATCGCCTGGCCGCGCTGACGTCCGTCGCCGCGCAGTTCGAGGCCCTGCGGGCCGATCACGAACAGCGCGTCGACGTGACGGTGGTCTCGGCCTATGCGCTCGAAGACAAGCAGCAGAAAAAGCTCGCCAGTGCGCTCAAGAAGCGCCTGAATCGCGAAATCTCCATTACCACTCAGGTAGACCCGGCGCTGCTGGGCGGTGTGATCCTGCGTGCCGGCGATACCGTCATCGACGGTTCGGTACGCGGTCGATTAAACCGCCTGCGCGAGTCGCTCTACGCCTGAGTCTGAGGGACATGGCATGCAGCAACTGAATCCTTCCGAGATCAGCGACATCATCAAGCAGCGTATCGAGAAGCTTGACGTCGCATCCGAGGCCCGTAATCAGGGCACCATCGTCAGCGTCTCCGACGGCATCGTACGTATTCACGGCCTGGCCGACGCGATGTTCGGTGAGATGATCGAATTCCCCGGCAGCATCTTCGGCATGGTGCTCAATCTCGAGCGCGACTCCGTCGGTGCCGTGGTGCTGGGCGACTACCTGCAGCTCGAAGAGGGCATGACCGCCAGCTGTACCGGTCGCATCCTCGAGGTGCCGGTGGGTCCCGAGCTGATCGGCCGCGTGGTCGACCCGCTGGGCATCCCCATCGACGGCAAGGGCGACATCGACGCCAAGCTGACCGATGCGGTGGAAAAGGTCGCCCCCGGCGTCATCA
Organism: Halomonas sp. 1513; assembly: GCA_001971685.1. NCBI lineage: Bacteria > Pseudomonadati > Pseudomonadota > Gammaproteobacteria > Oceanospirillales > Halomonadaceae > Halomonas > Halomonas sp. 1513. The sequence goes on along the minus strand of CP019326.1, from coordinate 4,102,715 downwards.
CCCGTCAGTCCGTCGACGAGCCGATCCAGACCGGTCTCAAGTCGATCGACGCCATGGTGCCGATCGGCCGCGGCCAGCGTGAGCTGATCATCGGCGACCGCCAGATCGGTAAGTCGGCGATCGCCATCGACGCCATCATCAACCAGAAGGGCAAGGGCGTCACCTGCGTCTACGTGGCCATCGGCCAGAAGCAGTCGACGATCGCCAACGTGGTGCGCAAGCTCGAAGAGCACGGCGCCATGGAGCACACCATCGTGGTCGCCGCCGGCGCTGCCGACCCGGCCCCGATGCAGTTCCTGGCCGCCTACTCCGGCTGCACCATGGGTGAGTACTTCCGCGACCGCGGCGAGGACTCGCTGATCGTCTATGACGATCTCTCCAAGCAGGCCGTGGCCTATCGTCAGGTATCGCTGCTGCTGCGTCGTCCGCCGGGTCGTGAAGCCTACCCGGGTGACGTCTTCTATCTCCACTCGCGTCTGCTGGAGCGCGCCGCGCGCGTCAACGCCGACTACGTCGAGAAGTTCACCAACGGTGAAGTGAAGGGCAAGACCGGCTCGCTGACCGCGCTGCCGATCATCGAGACCCAGGGCGGCGACGTCTCGGCGTTCGTTCCGACCAACGTGATCTCGATCACCGACGGTCAGATCTTCCTCGAGACCAACCTGTTCAACTCGGGCATTCGTCCGGCGATCAACGCCGGCTTGTCGGTGTCGCGGGTAGGTGGCTCGGCGCAGACCAAGATCATCAAGAAGCTCGGCGGCAGCGTGCGCCTGGCGCTGGCTCAGTACCGCGAGCTGGCAGCGTTCTCGCAGTTTGCGTCGGACCTCGACGAGGCCACCCGCAAGCAGCTCGAGCACGGTCAGCGCGTCACCGAGCTGATGAAGCAGAACCAGTATTCGCCGCTGTCGGTGGCCGAGATGGCGCTGTCGCTGTACGCCGCCAACGAAGGTCACCTGGATGATGTCGATGTCAGCAAGGTGCTGGACTTCGAACGTGCCCTGCACGAGTACATGAAGTCCGAACATGCCGAGCTGCTCGACAAGATCAACCAGACTGGCGACTACGGCAGCGAGATCCAGGAAGGCTTGAAGGCGGGTCTCGAGAAGTTCAAGGCGACTCAGAGCTGGTAATGCCGTGGGCCCGCTCTTCGGAGTGGGCCAGCATGCTTTCTGAGAGCCACGAACGAGGGTAGATCGCTATGGCAGCTGCAAAAGAGATACGCACCCAGATCGGGAGCATCAAGAACACGCAGAAGATCACCAGCGCCATGGAAATGGTGGCTGCGTCGAAGATGCGTAAAGCTCAGGACCTGATGAAGGCCAGCCACCCCTATTCGCGGTTGATCCGCGACGTGGTGGCGCATATCGCCGATGCCGACATGGATCCCGAGGACATGCACCCGTACATGGTCGAGCGCTCCGTGGAGCGGGTCGGCTATATCGTGGTGTCCACCGACCGCGGCCTGTGCGGCGGCTTGAACGTCAACCTGTTCAAGGCTGTCCTCAAGGATGCCAAGGCCTGGCGTGATCAGGGCGCAGAACTGGAGTTTTGTGCCCTGGGTACCAAGGCCAGCACGTTCTTCCGCAACTACGGGGGCAACCTCGTGGCAGCCAAGAGCGGACTCGGCGAATCGCCGCGGGTCCAGGACCTGATCGGTAGCGTCAAGGTCATGCTGGAAGCGTATGACGAAGGGCGTCTGGATCGGCTATTCGTGGTGTACAACGAATTCGTCAACACCATGACGCAACAGCCGGTGGTCAGACAGCTTCTGCCGCTCTCTCCCGACATTGGAGAGGCGCATGATGATGAAGAACAGACTCGTCCCGGAAGCTGGGACTACCTGTATGAGCCGGATGCCAAGGTGCTGCTGGACCGGCTGCTAGAGCGCTTCATCGAGTCGCAGGTCTATCAGTCGGTGGTCGAGAACACCGCCTGTGAGCAGGCTGCGCGGATGATAGCGATGAAGAGTGCCACCGATAACGCCGGTGGTCTGATCGACGATCTGCAACTGGTGTACAACAAGGCCCGTCAGGCCGCGATTACCCAGGAAATATCGGAGATCGTCGGTGGCGCAGCCGCCGTATAGCAGCTTGGGAAGCCAGGTTTCATTTGCAGGTATTTAAGAGGAACCAAGATGAGCGGACGTATCGTACAAATCATCGGCGCGGTGATTGACGTAGAGTTTCCGCGGGACTCAGTGCCCAAGGTCTACGACGCGCTGAAGGTCGCGGAAGTCGACACCGTGCTCGAGACTCAGCAACAGCTGGGCGACGGCGTGGTGCGGACCATCGCCATGGGCTCCACCGAGGGCCTCAAACGCGGCATGGACGTCGCCAACACCGGCGCAGCCATCTCCGTACCGGTAGGCAAGGAAACGCTGGGCCGGATCATGAACGTGCTCGGTGAGCCGATCGACGAGGCTGGCGACATCGGTGAGCAGGAGCGCATGCCGATCCACCGCAAGCCCCCCACCTATGCCGAGCAGGCGGCCTCCAACGAGCTGCTCGAGACCGGCATCAAGGTCATCGACCTGGTCTGCCCGTTCGCCAAGGGCGGCAAGGTCGGCCTGTTCGGCGGCGCCGGCGTGGGCAAGACCGTCAACATGATGGAGCTGATCCGTAACATCGCCACCGAGCACAGCGGTTACTCGGTGTTCGCCGGTGTCGGTGAGCGTACCCGCGAGGGTAACGACTTCTATCACGAAATGACCGAATCCAACGTTATCGACAAGGTGGCGCTGGTCTACGGTCAGATGAATGAGCCGCCGGGCAACCGCCTGCGCGTGGCACTGACCGGCCTGACCATCGCCGAGAAATTCCGCGATGAAGGCCGCGACGTACTGCTGTTCGTCGATAACATCTACCGCTACACCCTGGCCGGTACCGAGGTCTCGGCACTGCTGGGTCGTATGCCCTCGGCGGTAGGCTATCAGCCCACGCTGGCCGAGGAGATGGGTGTGCTGCAGGAGCGCATCACCTCGACCAAGACCGGCTCGATCACCTCCGTGCAGGCGGTCTACGTGCCCGCGGATGACTTGACCGACCCGTCTCCGGCGACCACCTTCTCGCACCTGGATGCGACCGTGGTACTGGCGCGCTCGATTGCCGAGCTGGGCATCTACCCGGCCATCGATCCGCTCGATTCCACCTCGCGTCAGCTCGATCCGCTGGTGGTCGGCCAGGAGCACTACGACACCGCCCGCGGCGTGCAGAACGTGCTGCAGCGCTACAAGGAGCTCAAGGACATCATCGCGATCCTGGGTATGGACGAGCTGTCCGATGAGGATAAGCTGGCCGTGTCACGGGCGCGTAAGATCCAGCGCTTCCTGTCGCAGCCGTTCTTCGTCGCCGAGGTGTTCACCGGGGCGCCCGGCAAGTACGTGTCGCTCAAGGACACCATCCGCGGTTTCCAGGGCATCCTCAACGGCGAGTACGACGAGCTGCCGGAGCAGGCCTTCTACATGGTTGGTTCGATCGACGAAGCCGTCGAGAAAGCCAACAACATGAAGTAAGGCCGTCCACCCAGAGAGGACAACACTATGGCGAACAGCTTCAAGTGCGAGATTGTCAGCGCCGAGGAAGCGGTGTTCTCCGGCGAGGTCGAGCAGGTGGTCGCCGCCGGGATCATGGGTGACCTGGGGATTTTGCCCGGGCACACCCCGCTGCTGACCGAGCTCCAGCCGGGGCCGGTCAGGGTGACGCTGGCGGGCGGTGTTGAGGAGAACTTCTACATCTCGGGCGGCTTCCTGGAAGTCCAGCCCAAGGTGGTGTCGATTCTCGCGGACGCCGCCACCCGGGCCGGTGACATCGATGAAGCGGCGGCCGAAGAGGCTCGCCAGCAGGCGCTCAAGTCGTTCAACGAGAAGTCCTCGGAACTGGATTACTCGCGTGCGGCGGCGGAACTCGCCGAGGCGGTGGCCCAGCTCAGAACGATCCAGCAGCTGCGCAAGAAGGCCGGCAAGAGCTGATCGGCTCCTGTCGTGGAAAACGCCCCCTGCGTCGTTGACCAGGGGGCGTTTTCGTGTCTGCTATGATGGTCGCCATGTCCGCCACCCAACCTGCCTGGTTACGGCGTCAGGAGGATGCCTATGTCATTGAATGAAGCCCTGCTCGAACAGAAGAGCACGCTGCTCGAGGCCCTGCAGTCGGAGGCTGCCGACCTCGACGACGTGCTGCCCGAGCTGCGTGCCGCGGATATCGCCGAGATCCTCGAGGACATTGCCGACGAGGACGACGATACGCCCACCGTCTTTGCCCTGCTCGACCACCTCTCGGTGGAACGACGCGCCAATGTGTTCGGCTACCTGCCAAGCGACTTGCAGGGCGAGTTGGCCGAGGCGATGTCCGACGAGACGCTGCTTTCGCTGTTCGAGGAAATGAGCTCGGACGAACGTGCCGACCTCTTCAATCTGCTCGATGAGGACCGCCGCGAGGGTCTGCTGCGGCGCATGGCCAAGCAGGAGCGTGAGGATCTCAAGCGGCTGGCCAGCTATGAGGAGGGCACCGCCGGGGCGATCATGACCTCGGACTACGTGGCGATCCCCAGCGGCATGACGGTATCCCAGGCGATGATGCGGGTGCGCCAGACCGCGCCGGACGCCGAGACCGTCTACCAGATCTATGTGCTGGCCAAGGAGGGCCGGTTGGCCGGCACCCTGTCGCTGCGCCAGCTGATGGTGGCGCGTCCCGGCGCGTTGGTCGACGACCTGATGATCAAGGACGTGATCAGCCCACGCGTCGACGAGCCTCAGGAAGACGTGGCGCGGCTGGTGGCGCGTTACGACCTGCTGGCGGTACCGGTCATCGACGCCGATGATCGAATGGTAGGTATCGTCACCCACGATGACGCCATGGATGTCGCCGAAGAAGAGGCCACCGAGGATTTCCACAAGGGGATGTCGATCGGCGCTTTGGAAGATGGGGTCAGCCGGGTGCCTCTGTGGAGCTTGTATCGCAAGCGCGTCACCTGGCTGGTGCTGCTGGTGTTCGCCAACCTGTTCTCGGGTGCCGGGATCGCCTACTTCGAGGAAACCATCGCCGCCCAGGTGGCGCTGGTGTTCTTCCTGCCGCTGCTGATCGGCAGTGGCGGCAACGCCGGCGCCCAGGCCGCCACCCTGATGGTGCGTGGTATGGCCACTGGCGATGTCGGGGTCAAGGACTGGAGCAAGCTGCTCGGCCGTGAGCTGCTGGTGGCCGGCGCCCTGGGCCTGACCATGGCGCTGGCGGTAGCGCCCATCGGCGTGATGCGCGGCGGCGAAGCAGTGGCGATGGTGGTCGCCATGAGCATGGTGATCATCGTGCTGTTCGGCAGCCTGCTGGGCATGTGCCTGCCGTTCCTGCTCAACCGCCTGGGATGGGATCCGGCCACCGCCTCGGCACCGCTGGTGACTACGCTGATCGACGCCTGTGGGGTGCTGATCTACTTCAGCATTGCCACGGCGATCCTGACCAGCATCTAGCCGTGGGCGACGGACAAGCGCTGGCTTGATGTGTATCCTTGAGCGCGGTCCATCAGGGCGATGTCACGCCCGGGACCGCAGTTGCCGCCAACCGGCGGCGTTTCAGGATTGGCTGTCAGGGACTCGGCATGGATTGGCTACAGGTCATCGTTCTCTCGCTGGTGCAGGGGCTTACCGAGTTCCTGCCGATCTCCAGCTCGGCGCACCTGATCCTGGTGCCGGAGTTGACGCCCTGGGACGACCAGGGCTTGGCTTTCGACGTAGCGCTGCATCTCGGCAGCCTGGCGGCGGTCATCATCTACTTCCGCCATGAACTCAGACGCATGACGCTGAGCTGGGTAGGCTCATGCCGTGGCCAGGCCAGCGATGAAGATGGCCGCCTGGCCTGGTGGGTATTGCTGGCGACAGTCCCCGTGGGCATTGCGGCACTGATCTTCAAGACCCCCATCGAGACCAGCATGCGTTCGCCGCTGCTGATCGGCGCCAGCCTTATTCTGTTCGGGCTGGTGCTGGGCTATGCCGACTGGCGCAAGAAGGGCGTGCGCAGCGAATACCAGCTGAGTCTCAAGGATGCGCTGCTGATCGGTGGCGCCCAGGCGCTGGCGCTGATTCCCGGTACCTCGCGCTCCGGCATCACCATCACCGCGGCGCTGCTGCTGGGGATGAATCGCGAGGCCGCGGCACGCTTCTCGTTTCTGATGTCGATACCGGTGATCGTGCTGGCCGGTGGGCTCGAGGTGTTCGGCTTGATGCGCGAACCCGAGGACGTGGCCTGGACGGCGATGATCGTGGGCACCTTGCTGTCTGGCCTCAGCGCCTATCTGTGCATCCACTATTTCCTGGTCTTCATCAAGCGCATCGGCATGCAGCCGTTCGTCATCTATCGGATTATCTTTGGACTCTGGCTGCTGTGGTTCTTCTGGTAGCCCTTGGAGAGATTACGCATGTACGTCATCCGTCCCATGTTGTTGTCGCTGCTGGTTGCCTCACTGTTGGCCGGCTGTGGCGAGCAGGATCCCGAACTCGATACGCCGGTGCGGCTCGAGGGCAATATCTTCGGCTCCTTCTATCAGGTAACCATTGCCGATCCGCTGACGCGTAGCCAGGCCGAGGCGCTCGAAGAGGGCTTCGTCGCCGAGCTCGACGACGTCGATGGGGCGATGTCGATCTATCGTGACGACAGTGAATTGATGGACCTCAACCGCACGCCGGAGGGTGAGTGGTTGGCGCTCTCCGATGCGCTGTTCGAGGTGCTGGCGGTGAGTCAGTCGGTAGCCGAGAAGAGTGACGGCAGCTTCGATATCACCATCGGTGGACTGGTCAACCTGTGGAGCTTCGGCTCCGAAGCGCGGCCCGCGGAGGTACCGACGTCGGAGGAGCTGGATGAGCGCCTCGCCGAGGTCGGTCATGACAAGCTCGAGCTGGACGCCAGCGAGACCCGCGCCAGGCGCACCGGCGATGTGTTCATCGACCTGGGAGGGGTGGCCAAGGGGCACGGCACCGACCGGGTCGCCGCCTATCTCGACGCCCAAGGCATCGACCATTATCTGGTCAATCTGGGTGGCGATCTGATCGTCAAGGGCTATCGTGATGAACAGCAGAACCCGTGGCGCATCGGCGTCGAGGTGCCAGACGGTAGCCGCCAGGTGGCCCACCATACGCTACCCCTGCACGATATCTCGGTGGCCACGTCCGGCGACTACCGCAACTATTTCGAGGCCGACGGTCGGCGCTATTCGCACACCATCGACCCGCGCAGCGGTACGCCGATCGAGCACGCGGTGGCCTCGGTGACGGTGCTGCACCCCTCCAATGCCTGGGCCGATGCCTGGGCCACGGCGCTGATGGTGCTTGGCGAGGAGCAGGGCTTGGCGCTGGCTGAACAGCACGACCTGATGGCGATGCTGCTGGTGCGCGAGGGAGACGGCTGGGCGACCCGGGTCAGCTCGGCCTTTATCGACTATTTCGGCACCGAGACCCTCGCCGACATCGGCATCGACGTGGACGATTGAACAAGGAGAGAGCATGACCCTCGACGTAGTGATTCTTGCCGCCGGTCAGGGCACACGGATGCGCTCGACGCGCCCCAAGGTATTGCACACTCTAGCCGGCAAGCCGATGGTGCGCCATGTCATCGATACCGCCGCGACACTCGGCGCCGAGCGCCTGCATGTGGTGATCGGCCACGGCGGTGACCAGCTGCGCCAGGCGCTGGGCGACTGTCCGGTGAGCTTTGCCGTGCAGGCCGAGCAGAAGGGCACCGGTCATGCGGTGGCCCAGGCCCTGGACGCCCTGGGACCCGACAAGGTACTGGTGCTCTACGGCGATGTGCCCTTGATTCGGCGCGAGACCCTGGCGGCACTGCTCGACAGCGTCAGTGAGCAGCAGATGGCGCTGCTCAGCGTGACCCTCGACGACCCCAGCGGCTACGGGCGCATCCTGCGCAACGCCGCCGGTCAGGCGGTGGCCATCGTCGAGCACAAGGATGCCAGCGAGACCGAGCGGGCGGTCCAGGAGTGCAATACCGGGATCATGGCGATGACCAGCGCCCAGCTGCGCCGCTGGCTACCGCAGCTCTCGGCGGATAACGCCCAGGGCGAGTACTATCTGACCGACGTGATCGCGCTGGCCGCCGCCGAAGGGGTGAAGATCGCCACCGCCCAGCCGGCCAGCCCCATGGAAGTCGAGGGGGTCAACAACCGCGCCCAGATGGCGCGTCTCGAGCGCACCTATCAGCAGGCCATCGCCGAGCGGCTGATGACCGAGGGCGTGGCGCTTGCCGACCCGGCGCGCCTCGACGTGCGCGGCAGCCTGCGCTGCGGCCATGATGTGGAGATCGACGTTGGCTGCGTGTTCGAGGGCGAGGTGGAACTCGGGGAGGGCGTGCGTATTGGCCCCTACTGTGTGATTCGCGACAGCCATATCGGCGCCGAGAGTGTGATCGAGGCGCATAGCGTCATCGAAGGGGCGGTGGCCGCCGGGCACAATCGCATCGGTCCCTTCGCGCGGCTGCGACCCGGCTCGCGCCTGGCGGTGGGCGCCAAGGTCGGTAACTTCGTCGAGACCAAGAACGTCGAGGTCGGCGAGGGTAGCAAGATCAACCATTTGAGCTATGTTGGCGATGCCACCCTGGGGCGCGGGGTCAACGTGGGCGCAGGCACCATCACCTGCAACTATGACGGCGCCAACAAGCATCGTACCCAGATCGGCGACGACGCCTTCATCGGCTCCAATACCGCGCTGGTGGCCCCGGTCAGCGTCGGCAAGGGCGCCACCGTGGGCGCCGGTTCGACGGTCAGCAAGGATGTCGCCGACGGCGCGCTGGCCGTCTCCAGGGCTCGTCAGATCAGCAAGTCTGACTGGCCGCGGCCGACCAAGGCCTCCCCCGGCAACAAGGCATAAGGAGAAGCAGGCATGTGTGGAATCGTCGCAGCGGTAGCGGAGCGCAACGTACAAGGCATCCTGCTCGAGGGGCTGCGGCGCCTCGAGTATCGCGGCTATGACTCGGCCGGCATGGCGGTGCTCGACGAGAGTGGCAGCCTGGAACGGCGGCGTGCGGTGGGCAAGGTCGCGGCGCTCGCCGAGCGGCTCGACCAGTCGGCCCTGCCGGGCAGCGTGGGGATCGCCCACACCCGCTGGGCGACCCACGGCAAGCCCAGCGAAGCCAATGCCCATCCGCATCAGTCGGGCGCTCGCCTGGCGGTGGTGCATAACGGCATCATCGAGAACTTCGAGGCGCTCAAGGCCGATCTGCAGGCCGCTGGCTACGTGTTCGAATCGCAGACCGATACCGAGGTCATCGCCCACCTGCTGGATCGCGAGAGTAGCGCCCAGGGCGACCTGCAGGCGGCGGTGCAGCGGGTCCTGGCGAGGCTCGAGGGCGCCTATGCGCTGGGCGTGGTACACGCCGCCGAGCCCGACGTGGTGATCGGCGCACGCAAGGGCAGTCCGCTGGTGGTGGGCGTGGGCATCGAAGAGGCCTTCCTGGCCTCGGATCCGCTGGCGCTGCTGCAGGTCACCGACCGCTTCATCTACCTCGAGGAGGGCGATGTGGTGCGCCTTTCGCGCGGCGGGGTGATCGAGATCGTGGATGCCGAGGGGCGCTCGGTCGAGCGCCCGGTCCAGACCTTCGAGCACGGTGACGGGGTCGCCAGCAAGGGCCATTACCGCCACTTCATGCTCAAGGAGATCCACGAGCAGCCGGCGGTGATTGCCCAGACGCTGGAAGGCCGGCTGAGCGAGCGCGGTGTGCTGGTCAAGAGCTTTGGCGTCGAGGCCGAGGCGCTGTTCTCGAAGGCCAAGCAGATCCATATCATCGCCTGCGGCACCAGCTACCATGCCGGCATGGTGGCGCGCTACTGGCTGGAGCGCTATGCCGGGATTCCCACCCAGGTCGAAGTCGCCTCGGAGTATCGCTATCGCCGAGTGGTGGTACCCCAGGATACGCTGTTCGTGACCCTGTCCCAGTCCGGTGAAACCGCCGATACCCTGGCGGCGCTGCGCTTCGCCAAGGAGAGCGGTTACCTGGGTAGCCTGGCGATCTGCAACGTGCCCGGCAGTTCGCTGGTGCGCGAGTCGGACTTGACGCTGATGACCCACGCTGGGCCCGAGATCGGCGTGGCCTCGACCAAGGCGTTCACCACCCAGCTCACCGCGCTGATGCTGTTTACCCTGGCCCTGGGTCGCCAGCGCGGCATGGCCGAGGACCAGCAGGCCGGCATCGTCAAGGCCCTGCGCGGGCTGCCCGCGCTGGTCACCCAGGTGCTGGCGCTGGACCCGGAGATCGAGCGGCTCTCGGTAGATTTCGCCGAGAAGCAGCATGCGCTGTTCCTGGGCCGCGGCGCGCATTTCCCGATCGCCCTGGAGGGCGCGCTCAAGCTCAAGGAGATCTCCTATATCCACGCCGAGGCCTACCCGGCCGGTGAGCTCAAGCACGGCCCGCTGGCGCTGGTCGACAGCGAAATGCCGGTGATCTCGGTGGCGCCCAACGACGAACTGCTCGACAAGCTCAAGTCGAACCTGCAGGAGGTGCGCGCCCGCGGCGGCGAGCTGTATGTGTTCGGCGATGAACAGGTGGCGATCGTGGCCGAGGAGGGTATCAAGGTGCTCCATCTGCCTCATGTCGACGAGGCGCTGGCGCCGATCCTCTACACCCTGCCGCTGCAGCTATTGTCCTACCATGTCGCAGTGCTCAAGGGCACCGACGTCGACCAGCCGCGCAACCTGGCCAAGTCGGTAACGGTGGAGTAGCGTCAGCCGCGTACCCAGCCGCGCTGGATCAGCGGGGCGAACAGCCAGCGATACAGCCGGCTGGCCACGTGGTGATAGAAGGGCAGCACCAGCCAGCCTCGGCTGGCGCCAACCAGGCCGGCAACGCAAGCCGCCAGCAGGGCGGCGCCGAGCATGTCCTGGGGGAAGTGCACGCCCAGGAAGATCCGGGCCCAGGCCACCGGGAGTGCCACGAGCAGCAGCGCCGCGCCGATGCGGCGCGTGCTGGCGTGCAGTAGCAAGCTGAAGCTCATGGTCAGCATGATGGTCAGGTGATTGCTGGGAAAGGCGGGTGTCGCGCGGTGTTCCAGCAGATACTCCCCGACCGGCACCATGAACGGTCGCGGTGTTGGCCACAGCAGCCCGATGGCGTAGCTGGCGGCGAGCGCCAGCAGGGTGGCCATGAAGGCTTCCAGCAAGGGCTGCTTGAGTCGCTCGCTGCCGCGCAGCCAGCCGACCACCAGCAGTGCCGGCACCAGCCAGATCAGTTGCACCGCGCACAGCTGGGCGATCAACACACCGCTGGAGGGGGCGTTCGGCGGTGCATTGAGCAAGTCGAATAGGGCTAGGTTCAGCGCATTCATGGCATTCTTGTGACAGTGGGGTGACAGTGGCTGCACAACTCTACCTGGGTCTGGCGATGTGGGCCAATCCGGACTGGCGGGGTAGCCTCTATCCGCCCCACGGTGGCCAGCAGGCTTGGCTGGCCGAGTATGCCAGGGTGTTTTCGGCGGTGGAGGGCAACACGACCTTTTACAGCGGTGCGCCCAAGGCCGAGACGGTGGCCAGCTGGGCGCGTCAGGCGCCCGCCGATTTTCGCTTCTGTTTCAAATTGCCGGCCAGCCTGACCCACGAGGCGCGGCTGTTGAATGTCGATGCCGAGGTCGACGCCTTCCTCGAACGCCTGGCGCCACTCCACGATCGCCTGGGCCCCTTGATGGTGCAGCTGCCGCGCGATTTTGGGGCACAGGAGCTTCCGCAACTCGATCGGCTGCTGTCGCGTTGGCCGCAGGCAGTCTCCTGTGCCGTTGAGGTCCGACACAGTGAATTTTTCCACAAGGGCAGCGCCGAGGTAGCGCTCAACCGATTGTTGATAAGTCACGGCGTGGACCGTGTGATGCTTGACGTGCGGCCGCTGTTCTCGACCCCGGCGGGCGGCGACCCGCGGCTCCTCAAGGCCCAGGGCGAAAAACCCAAACGTCCGTTACACGTGCTCTCCACTGGCGATAGGCCGCTGGTGCGCTTTATCGGCCACGTCGACGCTGCGATCAACCGCCACTATTTCGCACCCTGGGTAGAGCGGCTCTGCCTGTGGATAAAACAGGGGAAAAGTCCTTTTCTCTTTGTGCATACCGCGGATAACCGGCATGCCCCGCAGCTGGCCAGGCAGCTTCATGATGAGGTGGCCAAACGGCTTGGACGGTCCTGTATCGGGGCGTTCAGCGGTGAGGCGCAGGCCACGCTGTTTTGAGCGTGAGGCATATCGAGGGAGTGAAGGCTAGCCGACCTCGCCTAGGGGAGGTCTGAAGGGGGGACCGCATCGGGCGCCGCAGCGCCATGACGGCTGGGCCGTCGCGTTGCCTACTGGATCAGCTCGTCGTCGTCCAGGTCGGCGATATCGCGCTCTAGGCGCTTGAATTCCCGGTGCAGCTCGATACCGCGGCGGGCGCGCAGGTAGCGCACGGCGGCGGTCTTCTGGCGCTGCTTGTGCTCATCGACCTCCATGCTCATGAAAATATCGAGGAGTTCTGTTTTGAGGGAGGAAACCTGTTCGACATTGCGCATGTTCGATTCTCCTGACTCAAGACTTTCTCTTGATGTAGCATCCGACCGGTCGAGCGCTGCGTTACCGGCGGGACATTATTACTATACCCCAGTTGACAAAATGATGAATCCCTGAAGTCGCTGCTTGTAGGATGGGGCTCTCCATCACGCCGCCGCTGAGGCATACTGGTGGCCAGCTAGCGGCTTGCCGCAGGCCATACACCGGATGTCCATAAGTTATGCACAAGTTATGCCAGCAAGGAGCCTAACGTGAGCCGCGCCCTATTCGACGAGCTGAGAAGCCGCATGGAGCACTTTCGACGCTCCGAACAGAAGGTCGCGCGCTTCGTTCTGCGCAACCCCGAAGAAGTTATCCACATGCGCATCGTCGACCTGGCCACCGAGGCCAAGGTCAGCGAACCCACGGTGGTGCGCTTCTGCCGGGCACTGGGCTGCAACGGTTTTCAGGACTTCAAGCTCAAGCTGGCGCAGATGCTGGCCACCGGCAGCCAGTTCGCGCAGTTCTCGATGAACGACGACGACTCGGTGGCGGAGTTCTCCCACAGCATCTTCGACTCCACCGTGGGCACCCTGCTGTCGGTGCGCGACCGCCTCGATAACGATCTGCTCAGCAAGGCGATCAGTGCCCTGGCCATGGCCAACCGGGTCGAGTTCTACGGCTTCGGCGCCTCCGGGGCGGTGGCCTTCGATGCCCAGCACAAGTTTTTCCGTTTGCAGATCTCCACCTCGGCCTACGCCGACCCGCACATGCAGAACATGTCGGCGGTGACCCTGAAACCCGGTGACGTGGTGGTGGCGATCTCCCAGACCGGTCGCACCAAGGCCTTGGTCGCCAGCGTGCAGCTGGCCCGCGAGGTCGGCGCCACGGTGATCGGGTTGTGCCCGAGCGGTTCGCCGCTGGCCGATGAGGTATCGATCCCGCTGTACATCGATGTCCATGAGGATATCGAGATCTACACCCCGATGAGCTCACGGATCGCCCATCTGGTGCTGATCGACGTGCTGGCGGTGGGGGTGGCCAAGACCCGCGGTCCCAAGCTCACCGAGCAGCTCAAGTCGGTCAAGCGCAGCCTCAATTCGCTACGCTTCCCGGAGCCGGAGGAGTGAGCGGCGATATGCTACGCTAGGCGTCCATTTTCGACCTGCAAGTGCCAGCCCCTATGGATGACGTCACGGCGATTCTCGATCACCTCAATCCCGCCCAGCGCGAGGCGGTCAGCGCGCCCCAGGGCAATATGCTGGTGCTCGCCGGGGCCGGTTCCGGCAAGACCCGGGTGCTGGTGCATCGTATCGCCTGGCTGCTGCAGACCGAGGGCATGTCGCCCTACGCCATCCTCGCCGTGACCTTCACCAACAAGGCGGCCCGCGAGATGCGCACCCGCCTCGAAGCGCTGCTCGGCCTGTCGCTGCGCAACATGTGGGTGGGTACCTTCCACTCCATCGCCCACCGTCTGCTGCGCACCCACTGGCAGGATGCGCGGCTGCCCCAGCACTTCCAGATCATCGACAGCGACGACCAGCTGCGCCTGGTCAAGCGGCTGCTCAAGGATCACCGCATCGACGACGAGCGCTTTCCGCCGCGCCAGGTGCAGTACTTCATCTCCGGCTGCAAGGAGGAGGGGCTGCGGCCGCACCAGGTCGATGCCCACGGCGATGGTTACATGGCGCAGATGGTCGAGCTCTACGAACGCTATCAGCTGACCTGCGAGCGCGGTGGGCTGGTCGACTTCGGCGAACTGCTGCTCAGGAGCCTCGAGCTGCTGCGCGATACCCCGGCGCTGCTGGCCCACTACCAGGCGCGCTTCGGCCATGTGCTGGTCGACGAGTTCCAGGACACCAACACCCTGCAGTACGCCTGGCTCAAGCTGCTCACCGGCGAGAGTGCCGGCATGACCGTGGTCGGCGACGACGACCAGTCGATCTACGGCTGGCGCGGCGCGCGGGTCGAGAACATTCGCCGCTTCGAGCAGGAGTTCCACGACACCCGTACCGTGCGCCTCGAGCAGAACTACCGCTCCACCAGCGCCATCCTCGACGCCGCCAATGCCTTGATCAGCCACAACACCGGGCGCATGGGCAAGGAGCTGTGGACCGAGGGCGCCAAGGGCGAGCCGATCTCGGTCTATGCCGGCTTCAACGACCTCGATGAAGCGCGCTTCATCGTCGATACCATTGGCGAGCAGGTGCGCGACGGCGCGGCGCGCCGCGAGATCGCGATTCTCTATCGCTCCAACGCCCAGTCGCGGGTGCTCGAGGAGACCCTGATCCGCCAGGGCGTGCCCTACCGCATCTACGGCGGCCAGCGCTTCTACGAGCGCCTCGAGATCAAGAACGCCCTGGCCTACCTGCGGCTGCTGCTCAATCGCGAGGACGACGCCTCGCTGGAGCGCGTCATCAACGTGCCGGCCCGCGGCATCGGTACCCGCACCGTGGAGATCCTGCGCGAGCATGCGCGGCTCAACAACGTCTCGCTGTGGCAGGCGCTGCACGACGCGCTCAGCGACGCGCTGCTCAAGGGCCGCGCCGCCAACGCGGTGCGCGCCTTCGCCGAGCTGATCGAACAGCTCGACAACGATACCGCCGGCATGGCGTTGCACGAGATCATCGCCCACGTGAACCACGCCAGCGGGCTGGTCGAGCACCACGCCAACGAGAAGGGCGAGAAGGGCCAGGCGCGGATCGAGAACCTCGAGGAGCTGATCAACGCCGCCCGCGCCTTTACCCAGGGTGATGCGCTGGAGAATCAGGAGGTCGGCGAGGGGGCCGCGGCGCTGGAGCCATTCCTCTCCGAGGCGGCGCTCAACGCCGGCGATCACGAGGCCGACGAGTTCGAGGACTGCGTGCAGCTGATGACCCTGCACTCCGCCAAGGGGCTGGAGTTCCCCATCGTGTTCGTCTCCGGGGTCGAGGAGGGGCTGTTTCCGCACAAGATGTCGCTGGAGGAGCCGGGGCGCCTCGAGGAGGAGCGCCGGCTCTGCTATGTGGGTCTGACCCGTGCCATGCGCAAGCTCTACCTGACCTACGCCGAGCTGCGTCGGCTGCACGGCAAGGAGACCTTCCAGCGGGCGTCGCGCTTCCTGCGCGAGCTGCCCGAGGAGCTGCTCGAGGAGGTCCGCCTGCGCGGCCAGATCTCGCGCCCGGTCACCGCCAGGCCGGCGGTGGGCCTGTCGCGCCAGACCTCGGTGGATGGCGGCGGCGACTTGCCCAGCCTGTCGCTGGGCCAGCGGGTCAGCCATCCGCTGTTCGGCGAGGGGGTGATCCTCAACGCCGAGGGCGAGGGCGAACGCGCCCGGGTCCAGGTCAGCTTCGAGGGTGAAGGCGACAAGTGGTTGGTACTGGGCTTTGCCAAGCTGACGCCGCTGTAGCGAGAGCAAGTAAGGAACGCTGGCGGTAGGGTGTAGGGGAGGTTTGCGCCATGGGTGAGAAGCATCGCTTCGAACGGGCTGGCCATGGATGGCCAGCACCGGTCCTGTAAGCGGAGCAGGATGCGAGAGCGCAGCAGGGCGCAAGGTAGCGCCCAGGGACGGGTTTACAGCGCCTCCCCGTAGGCCTACCGCCAGATCAGTTCCGAGCGGTGCTGCCTTTGCGATGCTGCAAGAGCCCCCAATTCGACCTGCCCTAGACGTTCCTCGCTAACAGCAATTACGCTAGCTCTGCGCGTTGAGCGGCGGGGCTTGCCGAATGAAAGTCGGCTTAGCATACTCGCTGACGGACGCTTTCCCGCAGGATCCAGGAAGCACTGCATAAATGTCTGCGCGTGCGAATCACAGCGTTGCGCGGTGCGCGAAATCCTCACCTATACCCCATAGGCTCCGGTTTCTGTGCTCCGTGCGCCTTGTGCTTCATCCCGCTCGCCGATTTATTCAGCGCTTCCCTAAGCCTGCCAGGAAATCACAACAACGCTTCTGGAGTTCGCCTTCATGCAACGCCGTAACTTTCTCAAGACCCTGGGGGCCGGTGCCGCCGGCGTCGCCGCAGCACCCTTCATCTCCACCGCCAAGGCCGACGAGGTCATCACCTGGCGCATGGTCACCTCCTGGCCGCAGAACTTCCCTGCGCTGGGCACCGGGGCCAAGGACTTCGCCGAGCGCATCGAGCGGCTCTCCGGCGGTCGCATGCGCGTCGAGGTGCTCGGCGCCGGCGAACTGGTGCCGGCCCTGGAAGTCTTCGATGCCGTCGCCGCGGGCACCGCCGAGATGGGCCACTCCGCCGCCTACTACTGGCGCGGCAAGGTCGCCGCGGCGCAGTTCTTCACCGCCGTGCCGTTCGGCATGAACACCACCGAGACCAACGCCTGGCTTTATAACGGCGGCGGTCAGGAGCTGTGGGACGAGCTCTACGCCAAGCACAACCTCAAGCCGTTCGCGGTGGGCAACACCGGCACCCAGATGGCCGGCTGGTTCAAGAAGGAGATTCACTCGCTGGACGACATGCGCGGCGTGCGGATTCGCCTGCCGGGGCTGGCCGGCGAGGCCATGAACGGCATCGGCGCCACCGCCGTGAACATGCCGGGTTCGGAGATATTCACCTCGCTGCAGACCGGCGTGCTCGACGCCGCCGACTGGGTCGGGCCCTACAACGACATGGCCTTCGGCCTCTATCAGGTCGCCGACTACTACTACACCTCGGTGTGGAACGAGCCCAGCGCGGTGCTCGAGGGCACCATCAACCTGGATGCCTGGAACGCCCTGCCCGACGACCTCAAGGACGTGGTCACCGAAGCCGCGCGCAGTGCCAACCTGTCGATGATCGACGAGTTCACCTACCGCAACGCCCAGGCCCTCGAGACCCTGGTCGAGGAGCACGGCGTCGAGCTGCGCACCTTCCCCGAGGACGTCATGCAGGCGCTCTACGAATCCTCCATGGAGGTACTCGAGCGCCAGGTCGAAAACGATCCCGACTCGAAGAAGATCTACGACTCCTACCTGGCCTTCCAGCAGCTGGTACGGCCCTTCACCGACGTCGGCGAGTACTCCTATCTCAAAGGCCGCGAAAACGTTGGCGCCTGATCGACCCTCAGCATGAATGCCAAGGGCGCCCCAGGGCGCCCTTCGTCGTTCAGGCTCAGGCGTCGGGGACGGCGCGTATCCGCCCATTGTCGTCCAGGGCGACCATCACGAAGCGCGCCTCGGTGACCTTGTAGAGCTCGTCGGGATCGCGCTCCTGATGGGGACGTATCCACACCTCGACGTCGATCTTCAGCGAGCTGCGGCCCACCTCGCGGATCGCGGTATAGATATTGACCACCGAGCCGACCCGCACCGGGCACAGGAAATCCATCGACTCCAGGGCGACCGTGGCGGTGCGGCCGTGGGCCTCACGTCCGGCGGCGAGTTCGGCGGCCTGATCCATATGGCCGATCAGCCAGCCGGCGGGGATATCGCCGTAGAAGTTGGTATCCTGCCGGGAGGCCAGCAGTTTGAGTGTCAGTTGGCCCTGGGGCGCGGGAACATCGTCGAGGTCGGTCATGGAGTGTGCAGCATCTTGTTGTTGTGAAAAGAGAGTGAAACAACGGGCGTGCCGCAGCGCGGCATCGTCGACCCATCATATACGCCAGTCGCAGGCAAGCTCCAGTGGCTGCGACACCCCGTCTAGCAGCCGGCCGTGGCGACGTGCGTTCTTGCGGGGGGTGCTGCTGTGCTCTCTGCTCGGGGCTTGGCCGCTGGCCGCCGACGAGGGCAGCGTGGTGGGTAGCCTCGACTCGGTGGGCTCCGAGACCCTGGCCGGGCTGATGCTGCGCTGGGGCGAACAGCTCGAGCGCGACCACCCCGGGGTGCGGTTGCAGCTGCAGGCCAGCGGCTCGGCAACGGCGCCGGCGGCACTGGCGGCGGGCACCAGCCGGCTGGGACCCATGTCGCGGCGCATGTCGGCGGCCGAGCGCGAGGTCATCGAGGCGCAGCAGGGCCATCCGCCCCAGGAGATACCGGTGGCGCTGGATGCCCTGGCGGTGTTCGTGCATCGCCACCATCCGCTCGAGGCGCTGAATCTGGCCCAGCTCGATGCGATCTTCTCGGATACCCGGCGCTGCGGCGCCGCCGAGGCGATCACGCGCTGGGAGGCGCTGCCGGGCAGTTCACGCCGCGGCAGCCTGGCGCGACATGGGCGCAACTCTGTCTCCGGCACTCACGGCGTGTTCAAGCGTGAAGCGCTGTGCGGCGGCGATTTTCGTCTCGACGTCAACGAGCACACCGGCTCGGCGGCGGCAGTGGCCGCGGTGGCCGGTGCACCTGGGGCGATCGGCTACGCCGGCGCCGGCTATCTCACCGCCGGCGTGCGCGCCGTGGCGCTGGAGAACGCCGTCGGCGAGGCGCTGGCGCCCACCGCCGCTAACGTGCTCAGCGGTGACTATCCGCTGTCGCGGACGCTCTATCTCTACGTCAATCTGCCCCCCGGTGAGCGCTTGCCTCCGCCGGAGGCGGCATTCATCGCGCTGGTACTCTCCGACGCGGGTCAGGCACTGGTCGAGGAGAGCGGCTTCATCGCGCTGCCCGAGGCGCTGCGCCGGGCGGCTCGCTCACAGCTCGGCCTGGAGGAGGGCTGATGTCATCTGGCTGTCATCAAACTGCCTTATTGTGGTGGTTACCCGCTGCTGACAGGCCCTTGCGATGACCGACCCTGCCGCTGCTCCCCGGCGCCTTCGTCAGCGCCTGCGTTTCCTGCGTGACCGGCTGGCCACGGCGCTGATCAGCGCCTGTGGCATCGGCGTGATCGGCGCGGTACTGGCAATCGGGGTGTTTCTGGCCGTCGAGGTGGCGCCGCTGTTCGTGGCCCCCGAGGTGCGCGAGCAGAGCACCGACGGCGCCTCCCTGCCAGCGCTTGAGAGCCTGCCGACGGATAGCCTCAGCGCTGCGGGCGAGCAGCAGCAGTGGCAGGCCGACGGCCGTGAGCTGGTGGTCTTTCAGCGCACGGCCAGCGGGCTCGAGCTGGCCGGGCGCGTCGAGGCGGTGCCGGCGTCGCGTCGCATCACCGCACTGGCGGCGCTGCAAGGCGGGCGGGCGCTGCTGGTCGGCGACGATGGCGGCGGCGTGCAGCGCTGGGTAACGCTGGCCGATCATGATCTGCCGGTGGCGGCGGGCCACTATCAGGCGCTGGGCGCGGCGCCGATCCGCCAGCTGATCGCGCTGCCCGACCGTCAGGCGCTGGCGCTGAACGAGGCCAACCAGTTGGGGCTCTACCAGGCCATCGGCGGGCTGCGCTGGCAGGGCCAGGCGCCAAGCGGCGAAGCGCTGGGCTGGGACGACCAGGGCGACCTGTGGTGGGGCAGCGCGGACGCGGCCAGCCGCCTCGAGATCGACGCCGAACACGCCGAGGTGACCTGGCGCAGCCTGTGGCGGCCGCAGCACTACGAGGGCCACGCCGCGCCCCAGCAGCGCTGGCAGACCGGCGTCAGCGACAGCCAGGATGAGCCCCGCTACGGGCTGGCGCCACTGGCCTGGGGCACGCTCAAGGCCGCCGCCTATGCGCTGCTGGTGGCCATCCCCCTGGCGCTGGGGGCCGCGGTGCACACCGCCTGCTTCATGTCGGCGGGGCTGCGCACGCGCATCAAGCCGACCCTCGAGCTGATGGAGGCGCTGCCCGGGGTCGTGTTGGGCTTTATCGCCGGCCTGGTGCTGGCGCCCTGGGTCGAGCGTCACCTGCCGGGCGTGCTGGCGCTGCTGCTGGTGCTGCCGCTGGGCATGCTGAGCGGCGGCGTACTCTGGGCGTGCTGCTCGGCGCGCTGGCGCCAGCGCCTGCCGCTGAGCTGGGCGGGACTGTGGCTGATGCCGTGGCTGGCACTGCTGGCGGCACTGGCAGTGTGGCTGTCGCCGAGCCTGGAGCGCTGGTGGTTCGACGGCGACATGCGCGGCTGGCTGGAACTCCAGCTAGGTCTGGACTATGCCAGCCGCAACGCCATGATCGTTGGCCTGGCCATGGGCCTGGCGGTGATGCCGACCATCTACGCGCTGGCCGAGGATGCGCTCTCCGGGGTGCCCAAGAGCCTCGCCGAGGGCGCCGCGGCGATGGGTGCGACGCGCTGGCAGGCGCTGTGGAAGGTGGTGCTGCCGGCGGCCAGTCCAGGCATCTTCGCCGCGCTGATGATCGGCGCCGGCCGCGCGGTGGGCGAGACCATGATCGTACTCATGGCCACCGGCAACACCGCGGTGATGACCGCCAGCCCCTTCGACGGCCTGCGCTCGCTGTCGGCCAATATCGCCATCGAGCTGCCCGAGGCGGCGCTGGGCGGCACCCACTACCGGCTGCTGTTCCTCAGCGCGCTGCTGCTGTTCGTGTTCACTTTCTGCGTCAACACCCTGGCCGAGGTGGTGCGTGGCCGGCTCAGGCGCCGCTATCAGCGGCTCGGCGGGCCGACATGAGGCGGGTGCGTGGCGAAGGTCCCTGGGCGTGGCTAGCGGCCGGCAGCGTGGCGCTGTCGCTGCTGCTGCTGGTGGCACTGCTGGCACTGCTGGCGGGCCGCGGGCTGGCCCACTTCTGGCCCGCCGAGGTGGTCCTGGTGGAACTCGACGACGGCAGCCGCTTCGCCGCCCGCCCCGGCCGCGAGGAGCGCAGCGCCGAAGGCGTCGAGCGGCTCTATCACACCGGCAACCGCGAGTGGCTGGGCACGCCGTGGCGCTGGGTCGAGGTGGCGCGCATCGTCGACCAGCGGCGGCCGGCGGAACTGGTGGTGGTGGAGCGCCGGCGCTGGGGCGACTTCATCGGCCGCGTGGCGGGCCTCGAGGAGGATGGCGTGGCCCTCGATATCGACGACGAGGCGGCGCGCTGGGCGGCGCTCGATCAGCGCCTGGAGCGCCTGGCGCAGCTGCGAGAGGCGCGTGACGCGCTGCGCCAGGAGGCGGTGATGCCGCGAGTGAGAGCGCTGGCCGCGGAGCAGGATGCCGCCAGCCGCGCTCGGCTCGAGGAGGAGCTGGTCGCACTCAACGCCGAGGTGCTGGCGCTTCAGGCGCGCATGGCCCGCGACCGGGTGCTGCTGGAGAGCGTCGCGGGTGAGCGACTGGCGCTACCCCTCGAAGACGTGCTGGCGATTCAGCGGCCCAACGCCATGTCGCTGCCGGCCAAGCTCGGCGCCTGGGGCGAGCGCGGGTGGCGCTTTCTCAGCGAGGGGCCGCGCGCCGCCAACACCGCTGGCGGCGTGTGGCCGGCGATCTTCGGCACCGTGCTGCTGGTACTGCTGATGTCGCTGCTGGTGGCGCCGTTCGGCGTGCTGGCGGCCATCTACCTCAACGAGATCGCCCACCAGGGCCGGCTGACCCGGCTGGTGCGCATCAGCGTGCGCAATCTCGCCGGGGTGCCGTCGATCGTCTACGGCGTGTTCGGCCTCGGGGTCTTCGTCTACGGCATCGGCGGCAGCCTCGACGAGTGGTTCTTCAGCGAGCAGCTGCCGTCGCCGACCTTCGGCACCGGCGGGCTGCTGTGGGCCTCGCTGACCCTGGCGCTGCTGACCCTGCCGGTGGTGATCGTGGCCACCGAGGAGGGCCTGGCGCGCATTCCCGATCACCAGCGCGAAGGCGCCCTGGCGCTGGGCGCCACGCGGCTCGAGACGCTGCGCCGGGTGGTGGTGCCGATGGCGCTGCCGGCGATGCTCACCGGGATGATCCTGGCGGTGGCGCGGGCCGCCGGCGAGGTGGCGCCGCTGATGCTGGTGGGGGTGGCCAAGCTGGCGCCCCAGGTGCCGGTGGACGGCGAGTTTCCGTTCCTGCACCTCGAGCGCAAGTTCATGCACCTTGGCTATCATATCTTCGACGTAGGCTTTCACAGCGGCGATGTCGAGGCCGCGCTGCCGCTGGTATACGCCACGGCGCTGCTGCTGGTGCTAGTGATCCTGGTGCTTAACCTAACTGCCATCTTACTGCGGCATCATCTCAAGGCGCGTCATGGCGCGCTGCCACGCTAGGAGGTCCGAGAACCGTGCTTTCGCAACCTGCCAGCCCAGCCGCTATCGCGCGGCGTGAGGCGGTGGTCGAGATCGCCCCCGCCGACAGCTGCCTGGAGATCCAGGCGCTGAGCCTGGCCTATGCCGGGACGCCGGCACTCAGCGATCTCACGCTGCGCGTGCCGCGGCATCGGGTCACGGCCTTCATCGGGCCGTCGGGCTGCGGCAAGTCGACCCTGCTGCGCGCGCTGAACCGGCTGCACGACCTCAACGACAGCGTCAGCCGGCGCGGCGAGATTCGCCTCGAGGGCCAGGAGATTCACGCCCCCGAGGTGGCGGTGGCCGAGCTGCGGCGGCGGGTGGGGATGGTGTTCCAGACGCCCAACCCCTTCCCGATGTCGATCTACGAGAACGTCGCCTTCGGCCTGCGCCTGCAGGGCGGCCTGCGCAAGCGCCAGCGCGACGAAGTGGTGGAGTGGGCGCTGCGCTCGGCGGCGCTGTGGGACGAGGTCAAGGCGCGCCTCGGCGACTCGGCCTGGTCGCTGTCCGGCGGCCAGCAGCAGCGTCTGGTGATCGCCCGCACCCTGGCGGTCAAGCCCGAGGTGCTGCTGCTCGATGAGCCGGCCTCGGCGCTGGACCCGATCTCGACGCTGAAGATCGAGGAGTTGATCCGCAACCTCAAGTCGCAGCTGACGCTGGTGCTGGTCACCCACAACATGCAGCAGGCGGCGCGGGTCTCCGACTACACCGCCTTCCTGCACGGCGGCGAGCTGGTCGAGTACGCGCCCACCGATGCGCTGTTCACCAACCCGCGCCTGGCGCGCACCGAAAACTACATCACCGGCCGCATGGCCTGAGCCTTGTGCTCCATCGGAGCCAGCGCTCATCAGGAGAGACAGCATGGATATCACCAGCGATACGCACAGTCAGCATATCTCCAAGCAGTTCAACCAGGAGCTCGAAGAGCTCAAGACCCACCTGATGGCGATGGGTGGGCTGGTCGAGAAGCAGGTCCAGGAGGCGGTCGCAGCGCTGCTCGACGGCGACAGCCGGCTGGCCGAGCGGGTCCGCGACAACGACGCCGCGGTCAACGACATGCAGATCAAGATCGACGACGAGTGCACCCGGGTGCTGGCGCGGCGCCAGCCGGCGGCCTCCGATCTGCGCCTGGTGCTGGCGGTGATCCGTGCCACCTCGGATCTCGAGCGTATCGGCGACGAGGCCAGCAAGATCGCCCGCAACGCCATGAGCCTGGCCGAGGCCGGCAACGGCAGCAAGGGCTTCATCGAGGTGCGCCATATCAGCGAACACGTGCGCAAGATGGTGCGTGATGCGCTGACCGCCTTCGCCCGCTTCGATATCGACCTGGCCCTGGAGGTGGTGCACGAGGACGAGGCGGTGGACAGCGAGTACACCACCGCGATGCGCTCGCTGATGACCTTCATGATGGAGGATCCGCGCTCGATCACCTCGGTGCTCAGCGTGATGTGGATCCTGCGTGCTTTGGAGCGTATCGGCGATCACGCCAACAACCTCGCCGAGTACGTGGTGTATCTGGTCAAGGGGCTGGATATCCGCCATATCGACCCCGACGAACTCGACGAAGAAGCCATCAAGCGGCGCGGCTGATGGCCACGCTCTCGGCCCTCGATGCCCTGAGCCGCGGCACCCGGCTGGTCTATTCGCCGGGGCTGCGACGCTACGTGTTCGTGCCGCTGGCGGTCAATCTGCTGGTCTATGCCGCCATGCTGCACTACGTCCTCAGCCACTTCGGCGGCTGGCTGGCGGGGTGGATGGCAATGGTACCGGGCTGGCTGGCCTGGTTGGAGTGGCTGATCTGGCCGCTGTTCGTGGTGACCCTGGTGCTGATGGTGTTCTTCACCTTCACCCTGATCACCCACCTGATCGCCGCCCCCTTCTACGGCTTTCTCGCCGCCAGGGTGGAGGTGTCGGCCTGTGGGCGTGAGCCCCTCGACGACCGCGGCCTGCTGCGCACCGGCGTCGATGCGCTGGGTCGCGAGCTGGTCAAGCTGAGCTATATCCTGCCGCGGCTGGCGCTGTTGCTGGTGATCAGCTGGATCCCCGCCCTCAATGTGCTGGCGCCGCTGCTGTGGGCGGCCTTCTCGGCCTGGGTGATGGCGATCACCTACCTCGACTACCCGATGGACAACAACAAGATCACCTTCGCCGACATGCGCCGCCGGCTCAGGGCGCGGCCCTGGCCGACGCTCAGCTACGGCGGCCTGGTGACGCTGATCACCTGGCTACCGCTGGCCAACCTGCTGCTGCTGCCCGGCGCCGTGGCCGGAGCGGTGCTGATGTGGGACCAGCACTACCGCGGCCAGTCCGACTGAGTCAGATCCGGCCCTCCTCCACCGCGTGGCAGGCTACCTCGCTGCCGTCGCTGTGGGCGATCAGCGCCGGCGTCTCTTGCGAGCAGCGCGCATTGGCGTTGGGGCAGCGCGGATGGAAGGCGCAGCCGCTGGGGGGATGCACCGGGTTGGGCACCTCGCCCTCGATCACGCTGCGCTGCTTGCCCATGCCGGTCAGCGTCGGCACCGCCGCCAGCAGCATCTGCGAGTAGGGGTGGCGCGGCGCGGCGAATAGCTGCTCGGCGGGGGCGATCTCGGCGATATGCCCCAAGTACATCACTGCAATGCGGTCGGCCATGTGCTTGACCACCGCCATGTCGTGGCTGATGAACAGGTAGGTCAGGCCGTACTCGCGCTGCAGGTCGCGCATCAGGTTGAGGATCTGCGCCTGCACCGAGACGTCCAGCGCCGAGGTCGGCTCGTCGCAGACCATGAACTCCGGCTCGTTGGCCAGCGCCCGGGCGATGGAGATGCGCTGGCGCTGGCCGCCGGAGAACTCGTGGGGGTAGCGGTTGGCATCCATCGGCGACATCCCGACCTGCTCGAGCAGCTCGCCGACCCGCACGCGGCGCTGGGTGGCGCTCAGCTCGGGACGAAACACCCGCAGCGGCTCGCCGATGATGGTGCCCACCCGCCACAGTGGATTGAGGCTGGCGTAGGGGTCCTGGAAGATCATCTGGAAGCGCTTGCGCACCGCCGCGGCCTGCTTGCCGCTGCGGTTGACCAGGTCGCTGATGTCCTCGCCGTCGAACAGCAGGCGGCCGCGGGTCAGGCCGTAGAGGCCGACGATCAGCCGCGCCACGGTGGACTTGCCGCAGCCGGACTCGCCGACCAGCGCCAGGGTTTCACCGCGGCGGATGGCGAAACTGACGCCGTCGACTGCTTTGAGGGTGAGCCTGTCGCTGCGCTCCAGCACGCGATTGAGCCACGGCTTGGAGACGTCGAAGTGGCGCGCCAGGTCGTGGGCTTCGAGCAGCATCTCGCCGTCTGAGGCGGATGTCAGGGGCTTAGTGGCCATCGACGGCGACCTCCTCGCTAACCGGAATCACGGGATCTTCGGGATCATGCAGCCAGCAGGCGGCGCGGCTGGCGCCGGCGGGCAGCAGGTCGGGGCGCTCGCGGCGGCAGCGCTCGACCGCGTGGGGGCAGCGCGGGTTGAAGGCGCAGCCGGCGGGGATCGCCGCCAGCCGCGGCATGGCGCCCTCGATCTGGTAGAGCCGCTCGCGGGAGGTCTCGATGCCCGGGATCGAGGCCATCAGGCCGCGGGTGTAGGGGTGCTGCGGTTCGCGGATCACCGCCTCCACCGGGCCGATCTCGATCAGCCGGCCGGCGTACATCACCGCTACCCGGTCGGCGGTCTCGGCGATCACCCCCATGTCGTGGGTGACCAGCATCACCGCGGTGCCGCGCTCGGCGCACAGCCGCTTGAGCAGCGCCAGGATCTGCGCCTGCACCGAGACATCCAGTGCCGTGGTGGGCTCGTCGGCGATCACCAGCTCGGGCTCGGCGGCCAGCGCCAGGGCGATCACCACGCGCTGGCGCATGCCGCCGGAGAACTGGTGGGGGTAGGCGTCGAGACGGTTCTCCGGGGCCGGGATGCCCACCTCACGCAGCAGTTCCAGGGCCCGCTCCCGGGCCTGCTTGTGGTTCATCGGCAGGTGGGTGCGAATCGTCTCGATCAGCTGCTCGCCCACCGAGAACAGCGGGTTGAGGCTGGTCAGCGGATCCTGGAAGATCATCCCGATATGGCGCCCGCGCAGCGGCACGAAGGCGTCTTCGTCGAGGTCGTCGATCCGCTGGGTGCCGAGGTGGACTTCGCCGCCGGCGATGCGGCCCGGCGGTTCGAGCAGCTGGATCACGGCGTTGCCGGTCATCGATTTGCCGGCCCCGGACTCGCCGACCACGCCGAGGATCTCGCCGGGGGCGATATCGAAGCTGACATCGTCGAGTGCCACCAGGGTGCCGTGGCGGGTGGGGAACTCGACCCGCAGCTCGCGCACGCTGAGCGCCGGCACGGCGGGCGTGTCGCGGCTATCGGAGCTTGGGGTTGAGGACATCACGCAGCCAGTCTCCCAGTAGATTGACGGAAAGCGCCAGCATCAGCAGCGCCAGACCGGGGAACAGTAGGATCCACCACTCCCCGGAGAACATGTAGTCCTGGCCGACCCGGATCAGGGTGCCCAGGCTCGGCTGGGTGGCCGGCATGCCGACCCCCAGGAACGACAGCGTGGCCTCGGCGATGATCGCCAGGGCCAAGCCGATGGTGCCGATCACCAGCACCGGGCGCATCACGTTGGGCAGGATATGCTGGAACAGGATGTTGCGTGCCGGCAGGCCGATCACCCGCGCCGCCTGGACGTACTCCTTGCCCTTCTCGACCAGGGTGGCGCCGCGCACCGCGCGGGCGTACTGCACCCAGTCGGAGAGGCCGATGGCCACGATCAGTACGATGATGGCGATCTCGGCGTGCATCGAGCGCGGCAGGAAGCCGCGGATCACGCCGAAGATCAGCAGCGCCATGAGGATCGAGGGAAAGGTCAGCTGGACGTCGGCGATGCGCATGATCAGCGCATCCCGCCAGCCGCCGCGGAAGCCCGCCATCAGGCCCAGGGCGGTGCCCAGCACCAGCGCGAAGAGCACCGCGGCGAAGCCCACCAGCAGCGAAATGCGCGAGCCGTAGAGGATCGCCGAGAAGACGTCGCGACCCTGGCTGTCGCTGCCCAGCAGGTAGAAGTTGCCGGTGAAGTCGGAGGTGGTCAGCGGTGGCGTGAAGGCGTCGATCAGGTCGAGCTGGCGCGGATCGAAGGGATTCTGCGGCGCGATCCACGGCGCGAACAGCGCCGCAGCGAACATCACCAGGGTCACCAGGGTGGCGAGTATCACCACCGGCTGGCGCTTCCACGAGTAGACGATGTCGCTGTCGAGGAAGCTGCGCAGCTTACCGGGCTTGGGCGGCGGGATCACGGTGCGCTGTGTGTCGCTCATTTGGCACCTCCCTGGACGCGTAGACGCGGGTCGACCGCGTAGTAGAGCAGGTCGACGATCAGGTTGATGACCACGAACACCAGCGCAATCATCATCAGGTAGGCGGCCATCACCGGGATGTCGACGAAGCGCACCGCGGTGATGAACAGCGCCCCGACACCGGGCCACTGGAACACCGTCTCGGTGATGATGGCGAAGGCGATGATGGTGCCCAGCTGCAGGCCGATGATGGTGATCACCGGGATCAGGGTGTTCTTCAGCGCGTGGCGCAGGTTGACCACGCGCTTCGACAGGCCCCGCGCGCGGGCGAACTTGATGTAGTCGGCGCGCAGCACCTCGAGCATCTCGGCGCGCACCAGGCGCATGATCAGCGTCAACTGGAACAGCCCCAGGGTGATCGCCGGCAGGATCAGCGAGCGCAGCCCGCTGGTGGTCAACAGCCCGGTGGTCCACCAGTCGCCGAGGCGCACCGTCTCGCCGCGGCCGAAGGCCGGCAGCCAGCCGAGCTCCACGGCAAACACATAGATCAGCAGCACGCCGATCAGGAAGGTGGGAAGCGACACGCCGATCAGTGAGGCGGTCATGATGAAGTTGGACAGCCAGTTGCCGCGGTTGAGGGCGGTATAGATGCCCAGCACGATGCCCATGACCACCGCGAAGATGGCCGAGATGATGGCCAGCTCCAGGGTCGCCGGCAGGCGCTCGACGATCATGTCGGTCACCGGCCGCGCCGAGCGGTAGGAGATGCCGAACTCGAACTGGGCGGCGTTGGCGATGAACTGGAAGAACTGGATCGGCAACGGTTGGTCGAGGCCCAGGCGCGCGCGCAGCGCGGCGCGATCGGCTTCGGTGGCCTCCTGGCCGACCATGTTGAGGACCGGATCACCGACGTAGTGAAACAGCGAAAACGCAATGAGCGCGACCACCACCATCACGAAGACGGCCTGGAAGACGCGCTGGATCAGGAATGCCAGCATGGGATCTCCACGGTGCAGCCCCCCGCGCGTGGATAACGCGCGGAGGGCTCAGCACGGGTTACGGCTTAGTTGTTGAAGCGCAGGTACTTGAAGTGCGGGGTATTTTCGCTCTGCACTTGGAAGTCGATATCGTCACGCATCGACCAGGTCAGCATCTGGTGGTGGATCGGGATGTAGAGGATCTCGTCGTGAACGATCTGCCAGGCCTCGGCAATCATCTCGTTGCGCGCGTCCTCGTCGACCTCCTGGCCCATGGCCACGGTCAGCTCGTCGACCCGCTCATCCGAGTAGCCGGTGAAGTTCCAGCTGCCGCGATCCTCCTCCTTGGTGTGGTAGAGGTAGTTGAAGACGTACTCCGAGTCCATGGTCGGCACGCCCCAGCCGAGCAGGTAGAAGTCGTACTCCTCGCGGGCCATCTCGGCGAAGTGCAGTGAGCGGGTCTGGGCCACCAGATCGACGGTGATGCCGATCCGCGCCAGCATGCTGACCACCGCCTGGCAGATCTGCTCGTCATTGACGTAGCGGTCGTTGGAGCAGTTGAGGGTGACGCGGAAGCCGTCGCCATAGCCGGCCTCGTTCATCAGCTCTTGGGCGCGCTCGGCGTCGGCCGGCAGCACCTCGTCCATCTCCTCGGTATAGCCGTTGACGAACGGCGGCGCGATCATCCCGGCGGGCTCGGAGTTGCCGCGCATCACCGAGCGCTGGATGGTGGTGGCATCCACGGCGAGGTTGATCGCCTCGCGCACGCGACGGTCGGCGAAGGGGTTGCTGTCGACGTCGGCGCTGTCGAGCACCTCGAGGTCCATGCGCATGCCGAGGAAGATGGTGCGGTTCTCGGCGCCCTGCTCGTTCTTGATGCCGTCGGCCTGGGACAGGCGTTCGATATCCTGCACCGGGGTCTCCTGGAGCAGGTCGACTTCGCCGGAGAGCAGCGCGGCGACGCGGGTCGAGGCGGACTCGATGGGGGTGAAGATCAGCTCGGAGATCTCCATCGGATAGTGGTCGATGCCCCAGTAGTCGTCGTTGCGCACGAACACCGTGCGCACGTCCGGCTCGCGGCTCTCGACGCGGAACGGGCCGGTGCCGTTGGCGTTGCGCACGGCATGGGTCTCTTCGCCGGCGGCGTAGTCCTGGGGCTCCTCGACGCCGTGCTCCTCGGCCCACTCGCGGCTCATGATGAACAGGTTGGTGAGGTTATTGGGCAGCAGCGGGTTGGGGCCGTCGGTGACCACTTCCACGGTGTAATCGTCGGCGGCGCGCACCTCGACGATCGAGGTCAGCAGGCCGCGCATGTCGGCATTTTCGTGGCGCGCGCGGTTGAGCGAGAAGACCACGTCGTCGGCGGTCAGCGCCTGGCCCTCGTGGAAGGTCACCCCCTCGCGGATCTCGAACACCCAGACGCTGGGGTCGTCCTCATGCACGTACCAGTCGGTGGCCAGGCCCGGCTGGTACTCCACGTCCATGTCCTGGTAGAGCAGGGTGTCGAAGATCTGGTGGTTGACCGAGTGGGTCGGCCCCTCGTTCTGGGAGTGGGGGTCCATGGTCAGGCTGTCGGCGGAGCGGGTCCAGCGCAGCGTCTCGGCGTGGGCCGTGGAGGCCAGCATGGCGCCGATCACGGCGGTGGCGAGTAGGGTCTTGTTGAACGTCATGTTGTTTTGTCCTCGGTTCATTCAAGCGTTTGATGGGCGGCTGCCCTTGTTAATTTTCTCTCATAAGGTAGCCGAGAATGCCAGGAGAGCCTGGCGCAATCTTTCAGCGCTGTTTCGACTGTTGCAATTGAAACCGTCTTGGCGTTGTGCTTGACGCACCCGTTCAGGCCTGGTGGGACGCGCTGACGGCGTTGGGGTGCGCCAGGCGCGAGGTCGGGAACACGCAGCGGAACAGCGCCCCCTGGCCGGGGTGGGAGACGATCTCGAGGTGGGCGTCGTGGCGCAGCAGCACGTGCTTGACGATCGCCAGGCCCAGGCCGGTGCCGCCGGTGGCGGTGCTGCGGCCCTTGTCGACGCGGTAGAAGCGCTCGGTGAGGCGCGGGATGTGCACCGGGTCGATGCCCTCGCCATCGTCCTCGACCTCGAGGCAGGCGGCGTCGCCGTGGGCGCGCCAGCGCAGGATGATATGGCGGCCGTCGCCGGCGTAGCGCACGGCGTTGAAGACCAGGTTGGAGATGGCGCTGCGCAGCTCCTGCTCGCTGCCCACCAGCCGGCGCGGGTCGTCGCACTCGACGCTCAGCCGGTGGCGTCCGGCGGAGAGCGACTCGGCGTCGCGGCGAATCGCCTCGAGCAGCGACTCTACGGCCACCGGTGCTTCGTCGTCGCCGCGCCGGTCGATCTCCAGCCGCGACAGCAGCAGCAGGTCGTTGACCAGGTTCTGCATGCGCGAGGTCTGGGCCTGCATCTGGGCGAGGCCCCGGGCCAGGCGCGGCGGCAGCTGGTCGCCGACATCGGCGTAGGTCTCGAGATAGCCGGCCAGCACCGTCAGCGGGGTGCGCAGCTCGTGGGAGACGTTGGCCACGAAGTCGCGGCGCATCTGCTCGAGGCGGTGCAGGCGGGTGATGTCGCGGGCCATCAGCAGCCGCTCGTCGTCGCCGTAGAGGGTGATCTGGAACTGCAGCACCTGGCGCTCGTCGATGGGCGAGGGCAGCGTCAGCGGCTCGCGGTAGTCGCGGGCGTTGAAGTAGTCGATGAAGCGCGGATCACGCAGCAGGTTGGTGATGTGCTGGCCGCGGTCGTGGACGGTCTGCAGCCCCAGCATGTGGCCGGCGGCGCTGTTCCACCACTCCAGGTCGCCGCGGCGGTCGAGCATCACCACGCTGTCGCTCATCGCCTCCGAGGAGTCCTGGATGCGCTTGAGGGTGTCGCGCAAACGCTGCTGAGTGATGCGCTGGGCCTTCTGGTACCTGTAGAGGCGGTCGAACAGCTCGCCCCACAGGCCGCGGGCGGCGGGCGGTTCGGTGTGGGGGTGGCGGGTCAGCCAGCGGTGCAGGGCGTGCAGCTGGCGTAGCTGCAGCAGCAGCACGATGGCCAGGCCGGCGGCCAGGCCGGCCATGGCCGCATCCAGCAGCCAGCCGACCAGGCTGGCGGCGGCGACGATCAGCGCCAGGCGCCACAGCTCGCGGCTCCACAGGCGCACGTCAACCCTTGGCGGAGAACCGATAGCCGGTACCGCGCACGGTCTGGATCAGGTGCTGATGGGGTTCGCCCAGCGCCTTGCGCAGGCGGCGGATATGCACGTCCACGGTTCGCTCCTCGACATAGACATTGCCGCCCCACACCTGGTCGAGCAGCTGGCTACGAGTATAGGCGCGTTCCTGGTGGGTCATGAAGAACTGCAGCAGGCGATATTCGGTGGGGCCGATCTCCACCGCGCTGCCGTGGGCGCTGACCCGGTGGCTGGCGGGGTCGAGTATCAGCCCCTCGACTTCGACCGCCTCCTCGACGCCCTTGGGCGTGGTACGGCGCAGCACGGCCTTGAGGCGCGCCACCAGCTCGCGGGGCGAGAACGGCTTGGTGATGTAGTCGTCGGCGCCGGCCTCGAGGCCCTGGATCTTGTTGTCCTCCTCGCCCTTGGCGGTGAGCAGGATGATCGGCAGCTCGCTGGTGGTCTCGTCACGCTTGAGGCGACGCGCCAGCTCGATGCCGCTGGTGCCGGGCATCATCCAGTCGAGCAGCAGCAGGTCGGGCTGGTCGTCGACGATCATGGCGTGGGCATCCTGGGCGTTGTCGGCCTCGAGCACTCGGTAGTCGGCCATCTCGAGGGCCACGGCGATCATTTCGCGGATGGGGGCTTCGTCATCGACGATCAGAACGGTCTTGGCGGTCATCCGGTGGCCTCATCGGGGTCATGAAAGTATGGCGATTACACCGCGCTTAGATGACATTCTCGTGACAACCCTACCCCTCCGGCCATAGCGTCAGCGCCAGCCCGGCGAACAGCACCAGCCCCGCCCAGTGGTTGTTGAGGAAGGCCTGGAAGCAGCGCTCCCGGGAGCGGTCGTGGATCAGCCACTGCTGGTAGACGAAGATCGCCGCCATGGCCGCCAGGCCCAGCCAGTAGAAGGCGCCGAGCCCGAGGCGTAGCCCGACCCAGCCGAGCAGGCCCAGGGTGACCAGCTGCAGCAGGCCGATGATCGCCTTGTCGGCGCGGCCGAACAGCACCGCGGTGGACTTGATGCCGATCTTGAGGTCGTCGTCGCGGTCGACCATGGCGTACTGGGTATCGTAGGCCACCGTCCAGGCCAGGTTGGCGGCGAACAGCAGCCAGGCCTCGGGCGGCACATGGCCGAGTACGGCGCCGAAGGCCATGGGAATCGCCCACGAGAAGGCGGCACCCAGGAACACCTGCGGGAAGTGGGTGTAGCGCTTCATGAAGGGGTAGATGAAGGCCAGTATCACGCCGCCGATCGACAGCAGGATGGTGAACAGGTTGGTGAACAGCACCAGCAGGAAGGCCAGCGCCACCAGGCCGGCGAACAGCCCCTTGGCCTCCTGCTCGCTGATGCGGCCGGTGGCCAGCGGACGCTCGCGGGTGCGCTTGACGTGGCCGTCGACGTGGCGGTCGGCATAGTCGTTGATCACGCAGCCGGCGGCGCGCATGGCGTAGACCCCGGCGACGAAGATCAGCAGGATATCGCGACTCGGCAGGCCCTCGGCGGCGAGCCACAGCGCCCACAGCGTGGGCCACATCAGCAGCCAGGTGCCGATCGGCCGGTCGAGGCGCATCAGGCGCAGGAAGTCGGGCAGGCGTTTCAGGCCGCGAGGGCGAGGGGGGTGGTCCATATCAGTCTCCAGCAGCGACGCAGCCTAGCCTAGCGCGGTGGCAGCGCCAATTCATCCGCCATGGTAGCGAGAAAGAACTCCTGCACCAGCACCGCGAAGCCGGCGTGACGAAAGACCGAGCGGCGGCCCCAGGGCCCAGACGGGTTCAGCGCGGCGGCGAAGGGCGCCGGATCGGCGCTGACATCGATAGGGCTGCGCTTGAGGCCGGGCTGGCGAAATAGCCAGCTGCCCAGCGAGCGCTCGCCGAGCCGCTCGAGGCGCTGGCCGCGCAGCTGGGCCAGCGGCGCCACCGAGCGGGCCACCACCCAGGGGCGCTCATCCACGCATAGCGCCACCTGGCGCAGCCAGGCCGCCTGGTGCCGCGGCAGCCCCAGGGCGCGGGCCTCGTCGAGGCGCGGCCGGCCCAGGCGCTGTTCGAGCAGCCTGACGCGAAACGGGCGACCGTCGGCGGCGGCGATAAGCCGCGCGGTCAAAGAGTCGCTGGAGGCGACCCACTGCCACCAGGCGGCGCTCATGGCCGGACGATGGGCGGCGGCGGGTCGCCAGCGGCAGTCTGGAAAGCGGGCGAGAGGGTGATCGGGCACCGGCGGGCTCCGGGTCAAAAACGGGGCCGTAGTGTACCATGGGCGACCAATGATCCCGGTTGCCTGATCCCGATTCCCAGGAGTTTCATGGACGCCCCCTTGACCCTCATCGGCAGCGGCATGGCCGCGCTGGGCCTGGTCCGCCAGCTGCGCGAGCGCGACGCCCGGCGGCCGATTACCCTGATCACTGCCGACAGCGGCGACGACTATTCCAAGCCGCTGCTCTCCACCGGCTTCGCCAAGCGCCTGCCGCCGGAACGGCTGGCGGCCCGCTCGGCGCTGGAGGTGGCCGACCAGCTCGGCGTGGTGATGCGACCCCACACCCGCGTCACCGCCATCGACCCCGCTGCGCGCCGCCTGTCGATAGGCGCGGAAATCCTGCCCTACGGCGAGCTGGTGATCGCCACCGGCGCCGCTCCCCGGGTGCCCTTTGCGATTCCCGAGGCGGTTGCCACGCGGGTCTTCACCATCAACGACCTCGATGACTACCGCGGCTTTTACGCCGCCCTGGAGGCGCTGGGGCGCCCGGCACGGGTGACGATCATCGGTGCCGGCCTGGTGGGCTGCGAATTTGCCAACGATCTCTCCGCCGGAGGCCATAGGGTGAGCCTGGTGGCTCCTGAGACCACGCCGCTACCGCGGCTGTTGCCCGAGCCGCTGGGGCGGGCGCTGGGCAACGCCTTTGCCGATGCGGGTATCGACGTGAATCTGGGGCGCCAGCTCGAGGCGCTGGCGGCGGAGGGCAGTCAGGTCGCGGTGCACCTCGATGACGGCCAGGCCCTCGAGGCCGATCTGGTGCTGGTGGCCACCGGCCTGGCGCCGCGCACGGCGCTTGCCGCCGCGGCCGGGCTGGCGGTCAGCGACGCCGGTATTCGCGTCGACCGCCAGCTGCGCAGCTCGCAGCCGGGTATCTATGCGCTGGGCGACGTGGCCTGCGTGGCGGGGGTCAATGCGATGTACGTGCAGCCGCTGCAGGCCAGCGCCAAGGCGCTGGCAGCGACCCTGGCCGGTACCCCCACGGAGGTTAGCTACGGCGCCTGGCCGATCCTGGTCAAGACCCCGCTGCTACCCTGCGTGGCACTGCCCCCCCACCGGCCGCTGGCCCGCTGGCGCCTCGAGGGCGAAGGCGCCGATCTGGCGGCCCTGGCCGAGGACGAGGACGGACGTTTGATCGGTTTTGCGTTGACAGGCGCCTGCGTCAGGCGGAAAGTCGAACTGGCGCGGGCGGCACCGGCGTTGCTAGTCTAGTGACGTTGCAAGCCAAACATGTTTGCCGCGTAACCGATACGTTGTTTTCCCGTAGCGAACAATAACACGGCGGCCGAGCCGCCATGCCAATGCCAAACTAGGAGGGCTATATGCGCAAGCCAGAACTCGCCTCGGCGATTGCCGAGCGTGCCGATCTATCCAAGGACAAAGCCAGCCAGGTGCTCAACGTCATTCTCGACGAGATCACCGGCAGCGTGTCGAAGGGCCAGGACGTGTCTCTGATCGGCTTCGGCTCATTCACCGTGCGCGAGCGTGCCGCACGCACCGGCAAGAACCCTCAGACCGGCCAGCCGCTGACCATCCCGGCCAGCAAGACCGTGGCGTTCAAGCCCGGCAAGGCGCTCAAGGATGCCGTCGCCAAGTAATGCTGCCCGATGATGCGACGCCCAGTGCCGAACCCCCTTGGCCGTCGGCGTCGTATCTGTGCGACCTACTTCCACGCCAGGACCTATCATGAAGCTGCGACTGATGCTGTGGCTGCTCGGCCTGATGCTCAAGCGGGCACAGCGCCGCAAGCCGGCGTTTCGCCAGGCGCTCGACGAGATGCGCGGCCTCGACTGGGGCATCGCCACCGAAGATCTGTCCATCGCCCGCCACTACCGGATGTCGTCCCACGGCATCGAGGTGGCCTCCGGCTTGCCGGTGGACCTCGACCTGGAACTGCGCTTCGCCGACGTCGATAGTGCGGTGAAGGTACTGCGCAAGCCGACCCAGCGCGGCTTTCTCGACGGCATGATGAGCGGCAAGGTACGCCTGGTCGGTGATTCCAAGGACCTGACCCGTCTGCAGAAGCTGCTGCGCCATCTGTGAAGGCGGCGACGTCGCCGCTAGCCAGTCGGCCTTATACTAACGTATAACATCAGCATGCCGACGACACTCTCGCTCCCCCTGCGGCGTCTCTGGACGCTCGACAAGTTCGCCTACAGCCTGCGGGTCTTCCTGGCCTTCAGCGGGGCTCTGCTGCTGAGCTGGGCCGTGGGCGACGTGGCGCTGGTGATACCGCTGTTCCTGGGCATCATCGCCAGCGCGCTGTCGGAGACCGACGACAGCTGGCAGGGTCGTCTGCAGGCGCTGCTGGTGACCCTGGTCTGCTTCGCCGTGGCCTCGCTCAGCGTGCAGTGGCTCTACCCCTGGCCGTGGCTGTTCGCTGCCGGCCTGGGCCTGGCGACTTTCGTGCTGATCATGCTCGGCGCGATTGGCCAGCGCTACGCCACCATCGCCTCGGGGACGCTGATCCTGTCGATCTACTCGATGATCAATATCGAGCACCATGGCGGGGTGCCCGACGACGGCCCCTGGCGGCAACCGCTGCTGCTGCTGGCCGGGGCGGCCTGGTATGGCGTGATCTCGGTGGTCTGGTGCGCGCTGTTTTCGCGTCAGCCGGTCAAGCAGAGCATGGCAAGGGTCTACCGGGCGCTGGGCGAGTACCTGATGCTCAAGTCGGCGCTGTTCGAGCCGCTGCGCGACGTCGATATCGAGGCGCGGCGCCTGGCCCTGGCGCGCCAGAATGGCAAGGTGGTCGAGGCGCTCAACCAGGCCAAGGAGATGATCTTCCGGCGCCTCGAGGGCCAGCGCGGCGACCGCAAGCTCAACCGCTACCTGCGTATCTACTTCATTGCCCAGGACATCCACGAACGGGCCAGCTCCACGCACTATCCCTACGCCGCCCTGACCGAGGCCTTCTTCCACCACGACGTGCTGTTCCGCTGTCAGCGGCTGCTCGACCAGCAGGGGCTGGCCTGCCGGCGCCTGGCCAAGGCGCTGCTGCTCAACCGGCCGTTCGATCATCGCCAGAGCGAACAGGCGCTGGAGGATCTGCGCGCCTCGATCGACAATCTGCGCGACCAGCGGCGTGTCGCCTGGCGCGAGCTGCTGTTCCCGCTCGAGGCGCTGGCCGATAATCTCGCCACTCTCGAAGAGCAGCTAGCCAGCGCCCATAACCCGGACGCCGACGAGCCGCGCCGCGACGATAGCCTGTTCGACCGCTCGCCGAGCAGCCTGAGAGATGCCTGGGAGCGCATTCGCCTCAACCTGACGCTGGGCTCGCCGACCTTCCGCCACGCCCTGCGCCTGCCGCTGGCGCTGCTCGCCGGCTATGCGCTGCTGCAGTGGCTCGATCCACAGCAGGGCTTCTGGATCCTGCTCACCACGCTGTTCGTGTGTCGGCCCAACTTCGCCACCACGCGGCGCTTCCTGACCCAACGAATCACCGGCACCGTGCTCGGGCTGGTGGCCGGCTGGGTGTCGATCACGCTGTTTCCGCAGCCGCTGGTGCAGAGCCTGATCGCGGTGATCGCCGGGGTGGCGTTCTTTGCCAATCGCGAGAAGCACTACGTGCTGGCCACCGCCTCGATCACCCTGCTGGTGTTGTGCAGCTTCAATCAGGTCGGCGACGGTTTCGACCTGATCTGGCCGCGGCTGTTCGATACCCTGCTCGGCGCGCTGATCGCCGGGCTGGCGGTGTTCTTGATCCTGCCCGACTGGCAGGGTCGGCGCCTCAACCGCGAGGCGGCCAGGGTGTTGAGCAACAGTCGTGGCTATCTGGACGAGATCATCCATCAGTACGAGGCCGGCAAGCAGGACGATCTGGCCTACCGGCTGGCCCGCCGCAATGCCCACAACGCCGACGCCGCGCTGTCGACGGTGCTGACCAACATGCTCCACGAGCCGGGCCACTACCGTAAGACGGAGGCCGACGACGGGCTGCGCTTTCTGGTGCTGTCACATACCCTGTTGAGCCACCTTTCGGCGCTGGGCGCGCATCGCCACCGCCTGGCCGACGACGAGGACGATGCCACCCTGGTGCCGCTGGCCCGCGAAATCGGCGGCCTGCTCGGCGAGATCGCCGAGGCGCTGGCAGCGCGGCGCCCGCTGCGGCCGCTGGAGTCCGAGGTGAATGCGCTGCTGATGCGGCTCGAGGTGCCCGCGGCTAGCGACGCGGTCGTGCCCTATCGGCCGATTCAGAGCCAGCTGCGGCTGATCGCCCAACAGCTGGTGCCCCTTTCCGAGGCCGCCAATCGACTGGTCGTGGCCGGCGCAGGCGCCTCGCCCGAG
The DNA here is from genome assembly GCA_001971685.1 of Halomonas sp. 1513. Lineage (NCBI taxonomy): Bacteria > Pseudomonadati > Pseudomonadota > Gammaproteobacteria > Oceanospirillales > Halomonadaceae > Halomonas > Halomonas sp. 1513. The sequence goes on along the minus strand of CP019326.1, from coordinate 4,064,320 downwards.
GCGGCGCCTGCCGCGCCTTGAACGGCTCATACCTGGCCGTAGCGGCCGGCCTCTTCCCCCAGCCAGCGACGGATCAGCGGCGGGCTGGCCTCGGGGGCCTGCTCGAGCAGCGCGCGGGCCAGCGGGCTGACCTCTTCGAGCAGGTCGCGATCGCGCTCCAGGTCGGCGATCTTCATCTGTGCCAGGCCGGTCTGGCGGGTGCCCAGCACCTCGCCGGGGCCGCGCAGCTCGAGGTCCTTCTCGGCAATGCGGAAGCCGTCGCTGGTCTCGCGCATCACCCCCAGCCGTTCGCGGGAGTGGGCCGACAGCGGCGGGTGGTAGAGCAGCACGCAGTAGCTGTCGGTGGCGCCGCGGCCGACCCGGCCGCGCAGCTGGTGGAGCTGGGATAGCCCCAGCCGCTCGGGGTTCTCGATGATCATCAGGCTGGCGTTGGGCACGTCGACGCCGACCTCGATCACCGTCGTCGCCACCAGCAGATCGAGCTCCCCGGCCTTGAAGGCGTCCATCACCGCGGCCTTGTCGGCGGCCTTCATGCGTCCGTGGACCAGGCCGATGGCGAGCTCCGGCAGCGCCTCGGTGAGTTCGTCGCGGGTCGCCTCGGCGGCCTGGCACTCCAGCGCCTCCGACTCCTCGATCAGGGTGCAGACCCAGTAGGCCTGGCGCGCTTCGGCGCAGGCGCGGCGAATGCGTTCGACCACCTCGGGGCGGCGCTCGTCGGGCACCGCCACGGTCTGCACCGGAGTGCGGCCCGGTGGCAGCTCGTCGATCACCGAGACGTCGAGGTCGGCGTAGGCGCTCATCGCCAGGGTGCGCGGGATCGGCGTGGCGGTCATCACTAGCTGATGCGGCGTCAGGCCGCCGGCCTCGCCCTTCTCGCGCAGCGCCAGGCGCTGGTGTACGCCGAAGCGGTGCTGTTCGTCGATGATCGCCAGGCCCAGGCGCTGGAAGCGCACATCGTCCTGGAAGATGGCGTGGGTGCCGACCACCATGCGCGCCCGGCCATCGGCGATGGCCGCCTTAGTATCCAGCCGCGCCTTGCCCTTGAGCTTGCCGGCCAGCCACGCCACCTCGATACCCAGCGGTTCGAACCAGGCGCGGAAGCTGCGGTAGTGCTGCTCGGCGAGGATCTCGGTGGGCGCCATCAGCGCCGTCTGGCAGTCGCCCGCCAGGGCCTGCAGCGCGGCCATGGCCGCCACCACCGTCTTGCCTGAGCCGACGTCGCCCTGCACCAGGCGCAGCATCGGCGCGGGGCGCTCGAGATCGTGGCCGATCTCGTCGAGCACGCGGCGCTGGGCGGCGGTGAGGGTAAACGGCAGCTGGGTGACGAAGCGCGCCTGCAGGCTGCGCCCCGAGGGCAGCCGCGGGGCGCCGTCGGCCTGGATGCGCAGGCGGATCTGGCGCAGGCTGAGCTGGTGGGCGAGCAGCTCCTCCAGCGCCAGGCGCCGCTGTGCCGGGTGCCGGCCGCTGGCCAGGCGCTCCAGGTCGGCGTCCGGCGGCGGTTGATGCAGATAGTGCAGGCACTCGTGCAGGCCGGCGAGGCGAAAGCGCTCGCGCAGCGCCGCGGGGATGCCGTCGGGCAGCGCCTCGGGATCCTCCTCCAGACGTGTCAGCACCTGCTTGAGCAGGCCGCGTAGGCGCGCCTGGTTGAGGCCCTCGGTGGTCGGGTAGATCGGTGTCAGATGCTCGTCCACCGGCACCTCGCCGTGCTTGAGCAGGCGGTACTCGGGGTGATAGATCTCCAGCCCGGTGGCGCCGGCGCGGGCTTCGCCGAAGCAGCGCACCCGCGTGCCGGGTTGAAACTGCTGCTGCTGGGCCGGCGAGAAGTGGAAGAAGCGCAGGCTGAGAATCCCCGAGCCATCCTTGAGCCTGACCAGCAGGCTGCGGCGCCGGCCGCGCACCACGTCGCTGGCCGCCACCTCGCCGTCGACCACCGCCTCGACCCCGCCGCGCAGGGTGCCGATGGGCGTGATGCGGGTGCGGTCCTGGTAGCGCAGCGGCAGGTGGAAGAGCAGATCGGCCAGGCTGGCGATGCGCAGGCGGGCCAGCTTGGCCGCCTGCGCCTCGCCGATGCCGCTGAGCTCGGTGACCGGCTGCTCGAAGGGGGTCATGCGGCGTCGATGGCCTGGCGGCGGCAGCGGGTGATGGCGTCGGTCAGGGCATCGATGGCCTTGGGCCGCGGGAAACTGGCGCGCCAGGCGATGGCCACGGTGCGCGACGGCGCCTCGGGAGTGAACGGCCGGCTGGCCAGCACGCCGCTCTCATAGTGGCCGGTGCCGATTGCCGACTGCGGCAGCACCGTGATGCCCAGCTTGGAGGCGACCATGTGGCGAATGGTCTCCAGCGAGCCGCCCTCGGCGGTGAGGGTGTTGCTGGGGCTGTTGAGCTGATGGCTGATGGCCGGGCAGGTCTCGAGAATCTGGTCGCGGAAGCAGTGGCCCTCGCCGAGCAGCAGCAGCCGCTCCTCGAGCAGGTCCTCCTTGTCGATGCTGGCCTTGGCCGTCCACGGGTGGCTGGCCGGCATCAAGACCTCGAAATGCTCGTCGTAGAGCGACTTGGTCAGCACGTCGGATTCGGTGAACGGCAGCGCCACGATGATGGCATCCAGCTCGCCGCTGCGCAGCTTGCGGCGCAGCGCAGCGGTGAAGCCCTCCTCGATATACAGCGGCATCTGTGGGGCGCTATGCGCCAGCTCCGGCACCAGGTGCGGAAACAGGTAGGGGCCGATGGTGTAGATGGCACCGATGCGCAAGGGGCTCGCCAACTGGTCCTTGCCGGCGTTGGCGAGCTCCTTGATCACGCTGCTCTGCTCGAGTACCCGCTGGGCCTGTTCGACGATCTGTTCACCCAGCGGGGTGACCTGTACGGTGGACTTGGAGCGTTCGAACAGCGCCACGCCGAGCTCCTCTTCGAGCTTCTTGACCGCTACCGAGAGCGTCGGCTGGGAGACGAAGCAGCGCTCGGCGGCGCGTCCGAAATGACGCTCCTGAGCCAAGGTTACGATGTAGCGCAGTTCTGTTAGAGTCATGTTGGTGCCAGCGGGCATCCTCTCGAGCAGATGGATAGCGAATTTCCAATAGGGACTTTTTATCAAGGGGCGAGGGAAAGGTGAAGACAACGACACTGATTATTGGCTGTGGCGATATCGGCATGACCCTGGGGCGTCAGCTCCTGGCGGCGGGTCAACGCGTGATCGGCGTACGTCGCAAGGCCCAGGCGGCGCTCAAGGATAGCGGAATCGAGCCGCTGGCGCTGGACATCAGCGACCCGACCGCGCTGGCGGGACTGCCGGATGCCGATATCGTGGTCTATGTGCTCAGTGCCGACCGCTTCGAGGAGGAGGCCTACCGGGCCGCCTACCCCGACGGCCTGCGCGCGGTGCTCGGCGAGTTTGCCGGCCGTGACACGCCGCCCAAGCGGGTGTTCTTCGTCTCCTCGACCAGCGTCTACGCCCAGCAGGACGGCGAGGCGGTGGATGAGACCAGCCCCACCGAGCCCCACGGCTTTTCGGGGATCCTGATGCGCGAGGCCGAGCGAGCGCTCGTCGAGCATCCGCTACCCGGCACCGTGGTGCGCTTCTCGGGCATCTACGGGCCGGGGCGTGATCGCCTGATTCGCCAGGTCAGCGAAGGACGGATCGCCGCCGGCGCCCCGCCGATGTACTCCAACCGCATCCATCGCGACGACTGTGCCGGCGCCCTGTCGCATCTCATCCAGCGCACCCTCGACCAGGCCCCGGTCGACGACCTCTACCTGGCCAGCGACTGCGAGCCGGCGCCCCTGCATGAGGTGATGCTGTGGCTGGCCGGCAAGCTCAAGGTCGAGTCCACCGAGACCATCCAGTCGCCGCTGCGCCGCCGTGCCAGCAAGCGCTGCGACAACAGCCGGCTGCGCGAGAGCGGCTATGTGTTCCGCTACCCCAGCTACCGCGAGGGTTACGCCCAGGTGCTCAAGGAGGGCGGATTTCTGCCCGCGCAGGCGTAGCCTCGAGCGCCCAGCGCCCGGCAAGTCCTAGAATAGGTGGCGGTAGCCGATGGATAGCATCTCGAAGCCGCCGACTTGAGAGGGGGCGCTTGATGCCGTTCGGTTCAGCCTCACAGTGGATGTCGGTAGCCGACGGATAGCGTCTCGAAGCCGCCGACTTGAGAGGGGGCGCTTGATGCCGTTCGGGTCAGCCTCACAGTGGATGTCGGTAGCCGACGGATAGTGTCTCGAAGCCGTCATTGGGGCGCTTGATGCCGGCGTTGGAGTAGTGGATCAGGCTGGCAGAGAGTTCGCCGCTGCCGAGCGGCATCCCCACCGCCAGGCGATCCTCGAACTGAAAGGCGGTGGAGAGGTGACGACCCTCATGGCGGGTGTTGAGAAACAGCGCCGCGCCGATACCGGCCTCGGCGAATACTCCGCGCTCGCCGGCGAAGGTCCAGCGCAGCGCAGGGGTCAGCGTCCAGGCGGCGTTGTCGTCGCCGTCATCGCCGGGTAGCAGCAACAAGCCACTGCCCAGGCGTAGATCGAGCTGCGCATGCCAGTGGCTGAGGCTAAAGGTGCGGTCCAGTCCCAGGCTAACCGCCGGCGCGCCCTCGCTGGTGGCGCCGAGGGTGGCGTAGCCGCCGCTCTGGCCCGCCGCGGGCAGGCTGATCAGCAGCATGGCTGATAGCAGCGCGGCGGCCAGGCGATGAAGCGTTACTCGTCTCATGTGGTTTTCCTGCGTTTCGTCCCTGAATACTTGCGGCTCGTTAAGCGAGTTTACGCCAGAAACGATTAGCAGGAAAACGGCCTCAGTCGCCGATCACCATCACCGCCTCGGCTTCGACCTGGCTGCCCTTGGGCAGCGCCTTGACGCCGACCGCGGCGCGCGCCGGGAAGGGTGCGGTGAAGAACTCCTCCATGACCTTGTTGACGATGGCGAAGTTGTCGAGATCGACCAGGTAGAGGTTGACCTTGACCACGTCGGCCAGCGTGCCGGCGGCTTCTTCGCAGACCGCCTGGAGGTTGCTGAACACCTGCCGGGCCTGGGCCTCGAAGTCCTCGGACACCAGCGCCATGGTGGCTGGGTCGAGGGGGATCTGCCCGGACAGGTAGACGGTGTTGCCGGCCTTGATGGCCTGGGAATAGGGGCCGATGGCGGCGGGTGCCTTGTCGGTGTTGATCACGGCCTTGTTGCTCATGATGTCTCCCTCGCGTGGTGCGTTATGCAGCCTTATGGTGAATGTCATCTAACGGCGTAGGCCCCGCTGCGGCTCGCCGCAGCAGGGCCCGTGGTCGCGTTCAGTTGGTGACGCGGTGAATCTTGCTGACGTGGGGCAGGTTACGAATGCGCTTGATGATCCGCGCCAGGTGCACCCGGTCGCGCACGGCGAGCGTCAGATGCACGATCGACAAGCGAGCGTCGCGCTCCTCGATGCCGATCCGCTCGATATTGGCATCGGCGTCGGTGACCAGGCCGGCCAGTTCGGCCACCAGGCCGCGGCGGCTCTCGACCTGGATGCGCAGCGCCACCGGGAAGTCAGCCTCCTGGGTCTCGGACCACTCGAGGGCGAACAGCTTTTCCGGGTCGCTGCGCAGGTCGTCGAGGTTACGGCACTCGGCGCGGTGCACCACGATGCCCTTGCCCACCGAGGTATGCCCGATCACCGGGTCGCCGGGCAGTGGATGGCAGCAGCGCGCGAAGTTGATCACCATGCCCTCGGCACCGCTGATCACGATCGGCCCATGGCTGTTGCCGCGTGGGCCGCGCGTCTCGGGGGCATCATGTAGCGCCTCGACCAGCCGGCGGGCCACGGCGTAGGCCATGCGCGTGCCCAGCCCGATCGACTCCAGCAGCTCATCTTGCTGCTTGACGCCCAGCGCGTCGAGATGCGCGGCGAGGTGGCCCTCGGGCAGCTCCTCGAGGCTGGTGTCGAAATCCGCCAGTGCCTTGTTGAGCAGCCGCCGGCCGAGCTGTACCGACTCGGTGTGCTGCTGGTGCTTCAGGGCATGGCGGATCGCCGAGCGCGCCTTGGCGGTGATCACGAACGACAGCCAGGTGGTGTTGGGCCGCGCCCCGGGCGCGGTGATGATCTCCAGCGTCTGGCCGCTCTCCAGGCGGCTCGACAGCGGCGCCAGGTGGCGGTCGATGCGACACGCGATGCAGTTGTTGCCGATATCGGTATGCACGCTGTAGGCGAAGTCGATGACCGTGGCGCCCTGGGGCAGCTCCATGATGTCGCCCTTGGGAGTGAACACGTAGATATCGTCGGGAAACAGGTCGTTCTTGACGTGTTCGATGAACTCCAGCGAGTTACCCGCGTGGCGCTGCATCTCGAGCAGGCCGCGCACCCACTCGCGGGCCCGGGCGTGGCTGCCGGCGGCAATCGGGCGCTCGGTCTGGCCGGCCTTGTAGAGCCAGTGGGCGGCGATGCCGTTATTGGCCATGGCCTCCATCTCGCGGGTGCGGATCTGCACCTCGATGGGCATGCCGCCGCTGCCGAACAGGGTGGTGTGCAGGCTCTGGTAGCCGTTGGCCTTGGGGATCGCGATGTAGTCCTTGAAGCGCCCGGGCACCGGCTTGTAGAGGTTGTGCACCGCGCCGAGGATGCGATAGCAGCTGTCGACGTCGTCGGTGATGATGCGGAAACCGAACACGTCCATGATCTCGGCGAACGGCTTGCGCTGGTCGCGCATCTTCTTGTAGATCGACAGCAGGTGCTTCTGGCGGCCGATCACGGTGCCCGGCAGGCCGTCGTCGTCGAGGCACTTCTGCAGGCTGGTCTGGACCTGGCGGATGGTCGAGCGGCGATGGCCGCGGGCCTTGCTGACGGCACGCTTGATGCGCTCCGAGCGCATCGGGTGCAGGGCCTGGAAGGAGAGGTCCTCGAGCTCGACGCGGATGGTGTTGATGCCCAGCCGGCCGGCGATGCGGGCGTAGATCTCCAGCGTCTCGCGGGCAATGCGGCGCTTCTTGTCGGGGCGCAGGGCACCCAGGGTGCGCATGTTGTGCAGGCGGTCGGCGAGCTTGACGATGATCACGCGGATGTCCTTGGACATCGCCAGCACCATCTTCTGGAAGTTCTCGGCCTGGGCGACCGCCTTGTCCTCGAAGGTGATCTGGGTCAGCTTGGAGACCCCGTCGACCAGCTCGGCGACGGCCTCGCCGAACTGCTCGCCAAGGGCCTCCTTGGAGACGCCGGTATCCTCGATCACGTCGTGCAGCATGGCCGCCATCAGGCTCTGATGGTCCATGTGCATGTTGGCGAGAATATTGGCCACGGCGAGCGGGTGGGTGACATAGGGCTCGCCGGAGCGCCGCCGCTGGCCGTCGTGTGCCTGCTCGGCGTAGTAGAAGGCGCGCTTGACCTGGCAGATCTCTTCTGGGGGAAGATAGCCGCCGAGGCGGTCGGCCAAGTCATCGATGGTGAACATGCAGCGCGCCTATCCCCGGGTGGTCAACGAATCACTCTTCGCCCATCTCCGGCTCACGGCGGATGCGAACCGGGGCCGCTTCCACCGGCTCGTCGAGGACGTTCTCGTCGATCTTGCCGGCGGCGATCTCGCGCAGTGCCATCACGGTGGGCTTGTCGTTCTCCCACGGCAGCAGGGCGTCGCGTGAACCGCGGGCCAACTGGCGGGCGCGCTGGGTGGAGATCATCACCAGCTTGAACCGGTTTTCGACGTTTTCGAGACAATCTTCAACGGTGACTCGCGCCATGTGCAGGTACCTGACTTCGATGTAGGGCGGAAATGGCGAAAGAACGACCCGCGGGCCATTCGATGCGATAGAGGACAGGAGAGTCTACTCGACCCCCTCATCCCCTGACAAGAGCGCCTGCAGCAGCGGCGCCTGAGCCTCGCGGACCCGGGCTAGCCGCGAGCGGGCCGCGCGTACCAGCGCTTCGAGTTCACCGAGCGCGGTGGCGAAATCGTCGTTGATGATCACGTGGTCGTACTCGTCGTAGTGCGACATCTCGCTGACCGCATCGCGCATGCGCCGTTCGATGATCGCCTCGTCGTCGGTGGCGCGGGACGACAGGCGCTGGCGCAGGGTGGCCAGCGACGGCGGCAGGATGAACACCGACTCGGCCTCGGCGACCTGCTCGCGCACCTGGCGCGCCCCCTGCCAGTCGATTTCCAGGATCACGTCGGTACCCGCCGCGAGCAGGGCCTGCACCGCCGGGCGCGAGGTGCCGTAGTAGTTGTCGAAGACGCGGGCGTGCTCGAAGAAATCGCCTCGCTCGATCATCGCCTCGAAGCTGGCGGTCTCGACGAAGTGGTAGTTGACCCCGTCCAGCTCGCCGGGGCGCATGGCGCGGGTGGTATGCGACACCGAGACCTGCAGGCCGTCGAGGCGCTCGAGCAGCGCCCGCACCAGGCTTGTCTTGCCGGCGCCGGAGGGCGCGGAAACGATGAACAGCGTGCCTTGGGACATAGCGGCTCCGGAGCAGAAGGCGAGTGGCTAGAGGCTAAGCATTATACGTGGCCGCAGCGCTCGTCGTCATGTCTCGGCACGGTTCGGCGTCGGGCCGCGCCGAGTGCCGGCCAGCGTCGCGTGGTTCCGACCCGCGTCCGCGGCATGGTCAGGCAAGCGCATCGATCTCCTCTTGCCGTGTGCGCCCAGCAACATACGGGCGGCCCCCATCTCCGTATGCTGACGTACATCCACTTGCTTGGTGGAGAGCTCTCGCTGACTGTCGGCTGTCTCGATCGACACCATCCCGTCGCCTCCCCCTGAGTAAAGACTCGAGGTAGGCAATCCATGCTTCCAGGTTCCCTTCACGCCGTTCTCGACGTCGCCGCTGGGCCCAGTGACGCCCGCCATTCGGCCATCGTCTACTGCGAGGGCAATTTCGCACGTATCGATGGCAAGACGGCCAACGGCCTGGTGCGCAGCAGTGAGCGCTATCGCATCCTGTCCGTCATCGATAGCACCCTGAGCGGCGAAGACGCGGGTGTCGCCCTGGGCGAGGCGGCGGCGGGCATCCCCATCGTGGCCGGTCTGGCCGACGCCTTGGCCGCGGCCTATGCTCTGCCCGACTTTCTCATCTTCGGGCTTGCTCCGCTCTCGGGCCTGATGTCCGAGGCCGACCGCGCGGTGGTGCTGGCGGCGGTGGCGGCGGGCGTCGGGGTGGTATCCGGCCTCCACGAGTTTCTCGCCGACGATCCGGAGATCGCGGCGGCGGCTAAGGCCGGCGGGGTAACGCTGCACGATATCCGTCGGCCACGCCCGACCAAGGATCTGCGCATGTTCGACGGCGCGATCGGCAGCGTCGACTGCGTGCGCATCGCGGTGCTGGGTACCGATGGTGCCATCGGCAAGCGTACCACCTCGACGCTGCTCACCCAGGCGCTCAACGACGCCGGGATTCACACCGTGATGGTAGGCACAGGACAGACCGGCCTGATGCAGGGTGCCGCCTATGGCGTCGCACTCGATGCCATTCCCGCCCAGTTCGGTGTCGGCGAACTGGAAGGGGCGGTGCTCGCCGCCTATGAGGGCGAGCACCCCGAGGTCATCGTGATCGAGGGCCAGGGTGCCCTCAGCCACCCCGCCTACCTGAGCTCGACGGTGGTGCTGCGCGCCAGCCGGCCGCAGGCCGTGATCATGCAGCATGCCCCGGCCCGCCGAATGCTCAGCGACTATCCGGCAGTGCCGATGCCGTCGCCGCTCTCGGAGCTCAAGCTTATCGAGCTGTTCGGCAAGACCCGAGTCATCGGGCTGGCGATCAACCATGAGGACATGACCCGGGCGGAGGTCGCGGCGGCCATCGCCCGCTACGCTGGCGAGCTCGGCATCCCTGCCACCGATGCGCTGTGGCACGACCCCGCGGCGCTGGTGGCAATGGTCACTGCCGCCTTTCCTGCACTCAAGGTGCATCAGCCACTGGCCATGGCGTGACCTGCCCGCGCGTCGAGATCGATCTGACCAGGATCGAGGAGAATGCCCGCGCACTCGTCAGTCGCTTGTCCGGCCGCGGCATCGACGTCACCGGGGTCACCAAGGCGACGCTGGGCTCCCCGGAGGTGGCAAGGGCCATGCTTGCGGGGGGCGTGCTGCGGCTCGGCGATGCGCGGATCGCCAACCTCGAGGCACTGCGCGATGCCGGCATCCCGGCCCCGCTGACCCTGCTGCGCTCGCCCACGCCCGACCAGGCCCCTCGGGCAGTGGCGTGCGCCAGCCTCAGCCAGATCAGCGAGCTCGAGGTGGCCAAGGCACTCTCGGCGGCGGCGGGCAGGCTGGGCAGCCGTCACGGCCTGGTGCTGATGGTGGAGCTGGGCGACCTGCGCGAGGGCGTACTGCCAGAGGACGTACTCGACCTCGCCCGGCGCATGCTGCGGCTCCCCCACGTCACGCTCGTTGGCCTCGGCACCAACCTGGCGTGCCGTGCCGGTGTCGTGCCGAGCGCCGACAACATGGGCGAGCTCTCGGCGCTGGTGAGCAGGTTCGAGGACGAGCTTGGCCTGCAGCTGCCGCTGGTTTCCGGCGGCAATTCGGCCAATCTCGCCTGGGCCTTCGCCGCGCCCGCGGGACGCGTCAACGACCTGCGGCTCGGCGAGTCGATCCTGCTGGGCTGCGACCCCCTCACGCGGCTGCCGCTGCACGGCCTGCACACCGACGCCTTCACCCTGGTGGTGCCCGTCATCGAGTCGCTGGCCAAGCCGACGGCGCCGCGCGGCGCCACCGGCGAGGCGGCATTCGGCGTGGCGGCGGCGATGCGCGAACGCGGCACCATCGTCCAGACGCTCGCCGCGATCGGGCGCCAGGACGTCGACCCGGACGGCCTGACGCCGCCTGCCGGCGTCAGCGTGCTTGCCGCCAGCAGCGACCACCTGGTGCTGGAGACACAGCAGCGCCTGGCACCCGGCACGGAGCTGCGCTTCGGCCTCGATTACTCGGCGCTGCTGCGCGCGATGACCTCTCCGTTCGTGGTGAGCACATTTACGGCGACGCAGCGTCAGACGCTGTCTCTGGCCACAACCGACTCGCCGAGCAGCGTCGCTTGAGCAGTGGGCTCAGCCCATATCAGCGACCACTAGGGTGATGAGCTGACGCGTCCAACATCATGCTAGAACTCCAGTGTCACGGTGAGGAGATCCGTATAGCTATCCACGCGGACATTCTGGCCCTCCGGGATGCGCCCATACAGGGTGTGCTCCTGGGTCCCCTCGGTGCTGCCATTGAGAGCGAAGGCCCCCTCGCCCCAGACCAACGTGCGGGCAGCATCCTGATGCAAGCGATAGGCCAGAGTATCGCTGCTGCTGCCCAACAAGGGCTGTTGGGGACTGCCGTTGGCCGAGTGCAGGGCGAGGCTATAGCTGGTGGTTTCGCTGCAGCTTACCGTGATGGTGGCGCTGCTATCGCTGGGCGTTGCGCTGAAGACGTCGTACTCGGCAAAGCCCAGCCCGCTGGCGCTGACACTGCACTCCGCCTGGGCGGCGCCGGCTGCCAGCGCCAGGGCCGCTGCGGCCAGCCAGCGCAGCAGCGGGTGGCGGGCAGCGCGACAGCCGCTCGGGGCCCAGGTGCATGAAAAGGGAACAGCATTCATGGTGTGACTCCGTGGCAGGTGACATCACCTAGCTCGAGAAAGACATCTTCGATTTCCGGCACCTGCAGGGTGAACTCGCAGGCCTGCCCCCGCCAGCGGGCGCGTAGGCGGTTAGTCGACGCCAAATCGGTCACGAAGGCCTCGCCACGCAGTCCCACCGCAAAGTGCTCGCCGCGCGCATTTTCCACCACCGCCCCGACCGGCAGCGGCTCGCCGCTCTCCAGCAGGATCCGGAACAGCGCATCGCGGCCATGGGTCACTGGAAAGCGCAGCGCCACGCCGCTGCGGTAGTAGGGGGCTACCTGCATCTCCAGGCTGTCGACCTTGGCGCCGAGGGGCAGGTCCGCCTGCTCGATGCCGATGCGGTTGTGTTCATAAGCGCGCAGGCGTGGAACCAGCGCATTGCCGTGACGATTGGTGCGTGCGACCGGCTGGTTGTCGGCATAGACCTGGACATCGGCAAAGCCCGGCAGCTGGACCACGGCAAAGCTGCGATCGATATGCCTGCTGGCAAACAGGTTGCCGCCGAGCCAGGCGGCACCACCACGCACGTTGGCTCGGCTGGCGGTGTGGTCATGGCGCTGAGAGGCCTCCAATAGGTAGGTCTGGTAGTCGCTCTGCAGGCCGAGGCTGGCCTGGTGGTGATCGTCGTCGCCGAGGCCGGCGCTAACCCGGTAGCCGACCCCCCTGCCTACCGGCAGACTGCGCTGTATCTGCATGCTGCCCTGACGATTTTCTCCACGCTCACTGAAGCTCAGGCTGGCACGAGTGCGTGGCATGCCCAGCGGAATGCTCAAGCCTGCCCGCAAGGCGGTTTCACCGTTTGCCATGAAGTGCAGCGCCGCCAGCGTCAGGTGGCCGAAGGAGCCCAAGCGCTTGCTGTAGCCTAGGTTGATGATCTCGATATCATCCCTGCTGTCGAAACGCTGAGCGGTATAGCTGAGGCTTAGCGAGCCCAGCTGGGCGCTCGAGAGGCTGGAGAAGACACTCTGCTGATGGCGCGGCAAGGGGTGCCCCTGCTGCATGCCGAGGCGCATGAAGTCCGCGCTGGCGAACTGGCTTTCGACCCCCACGCTCAAGGGCCACCCTTGGCGCTGCAAGCCCAGGGTCGTCAGGTCACCCTGGCGGCCATCGGCCTCGCTGGCGGCATAGGCGGCATGCATGACACCGCCGAACGGCAGCAGCCAGCTGCCGCCCAAGCCGGCCATCTGCTGGTCCTGCAGCACCTGGGCATGCAGCTCGGTGGTCAGCCAGTGGGTCACTCCGGTGCGGTAGGTCGCCGTGCCCAGTGCCCGACCATAGGCATTGCTCTCACGACCGTAGTCCTGGCGAACCGTGCCCAGCTCCACGGAGTAGCTGCTCAGGCCAGGTTGCAGCAGCCGCGCGCTGGTATAGAACGACTGGGTGATCAGCTGTTCGCGGCCGAGGACGTCGCGTACCACCAGCCTTGCCTGGCCCTGGCCGGTGATCATGGGTATCTCGTCGATAATGAAGGGGCCGGGGGGCACGTCGCGTCGCAGGCGCAGGGCATCGTTCACGTAGAGATCGACGGTGGACGGTAGCGCGGCCTCACCGGCCATGCTCTGCAGGGGCAGGGTGATCATTTGCGGGCGGGTGGTGAAGTTGCTTCCCCACTGCAGCCCGCCGAAGCGCACGCCGCCACTCCAGGCCGTGCCCAGGGTGGTGGTATCGCCGAGCCGCAGGGTGCGCATGCTGTCGGGATTGTCGCGGCGCCACTGAGTGTCCAGGCGCACGATGCTCGGCAGATCGTCGGCCGGGGGGGCACGCACCACCAGGCGATTGACGCCGCTGCCCCAGCCGTTGAACACGCCCTGCTCGAGCAGCCCGCTGTGGCGGGTCTCTCCGCGGCTGTTGGCGCTCGACAGGTCATAGTTGAAGAAGGCGCCCGGGGACGAAGGCGTCAGCGCGACGCGCTCCCGGCCCAGGCCCCCTAGGTGGGTGTCGGCGAACAGCGCCGCGGGCACCTTGAGATCCAGCGTTGAGCGGCGCCGGTCCAGCTCGGAGGAGATACCCAGCGGTTCAAGCGGGTAGAAGGGCTCGCCATAGTGATCCAAGGACTCGCTAGCCGGTAGCGAGATACGCCACTGCTCGAGGTCGCTGGCGGCCACCCAGACCGCGTGCCCGTCGTGTATCAGCACCAGCGCGGTGGTGGGCCGGCGCTGGTCATTGACCGTGGTTTCCAGCCACAGTTCCTCGAACGTGCCGGTGCCTGGAATGCCCAACGCAGCCGCGCTGGAAGCCCCCGCCCAGTCCGGCTCTGGCGAGAGCTGCACGACTAAGCGTGTATACCAATCAGCGAGCCTGGCGGCTTGAGTCGGCGTGGTGTCGGCATGTACTGGGCTCGACATCAGCAGCATGACGGCCAAGGCGCTCCCCCTATGCCACGCCGACCGCTGCACGACTACTCTACCTGCAGGTGTGAGGCGGTTTCCTGACCATTGACGCCCGCCGTGATGACAAGCTCGCTGCCTGCCGCGGGGAGGGGGCTGCCTGGACTCAGGCGCCAGCGTTGCGTGGCGCCTGGTAGCACATAGGCGTTGCCTGAGGGCTGTAGTGTCCGCCCATCGGGCAGCCGTACGCGAAGTCGACTCACCTGGCCGTGGCCGTTGCCGCGGTTGTCGGCGCTCAGATGCCATTCGCCACCGCTGGCGCGCTCGACGCGCCAGTGCATGTGTGGAGCCGCCACGCCTGAAGCCGGTGCCACGAATACCGGCAGGCTGATGCGTAGCGACATGCGCAAGCCCTGGAAGTCATCCGCGCTGGGCGGTGGAAGCTCCTGCAGGAAGAGTCGATAGCTGAGCTGGGTATCTTGCGCGGGCGGGCGACGCAGTCCTACCCGCAGCATCTGCGTCTGCCCCGGGGCCAGGGTAAAAATGGGGGGCGTGGCGAGCACCTCGCGGCTGGGCGTATAGATGTCCTGCCCGCCCTCCTGGCGCCACGCCTGAAGTTCCACCTGAACCGACGTTTCCCCGGCGCCTGTGTTGCGCACCCGCAGCGCCACCACATTGTCCTGGGCGGACAAGACCACCCGGGTCGGACTGACGCTGAAGCTGCCGGCCAGCGCCTGGCTTGCCAGCAGCAGCATCAGCATGAAGAGAGGCACAACCAGGCCGCGATAAGCGGCCTGGCGTGAGCTTAGGTAGGTCATCAGAAAGTAACGGTGGCTACAACGGTATCGGTGTAGGCCCCCGCGGGTGCGCTGCTCTGAGCGCCGTCGATCCTGCCGAACACGGTGTGGTCCTCCGCGGCGCCTGTGCCCGTCGTGGCGACGCTACCCGTCGCATCGTTGGTCCATTCGGTGGTGCGCCCAGCATCGCTGAAGAGTGAATAGGTCAGGAAGTTGGTGGCGTCGGTCAACTGCCGCTCGGGGGCGGCGTCGCTAGAGGTGCCGCCGGGGTTGGCACCCTGCCCCAGGGTGATGGCAACCGGGGCGTCCTGAGTACAGGTCACGGACACGTTGCCGGTACCTTCCAGCGCCACGGGATCAATGGGGTCGTAGTCACCAAACGCCAGGGCCGTGGTACCGATGGTACAACTCGCCACGACAGTAGCGCTGACATCGAGGTCCGTGGATTGCTGTGCTTGAACGACTGCACTCCCCCCGGCGGCCAAGGCCACGGCGGAAATCAGGGCCAGTTTACGTAGCGAAAATATCTTGTTGCGCATAGAGAGCGCTCCCTCGAGTGTATTATGTCGTTGATAACGACCTAATAATCAATTGACCAAGGCATACGCTTACTCTGTGTGTCGCCGACTGGTTACGGTTCTACAACTAAATACACAAAGAGCTTATTATCCAGAAAGAGGATCGCAACAAGGAGGGAATCCCGAAATGGAATTCAGGCGTGTGGCGGCCCCTCGATCCACAGGATGCGGGCATCCCTGGACAGGTAGCTTTGCGTCACCGCTTTGCAACGGCTATGCCCTTGTCAACATGTTGCCTGTTATTTCAGGCGCCAGGCCAGTTCGCATATCAGCCTGTTCAACGTTATAACACCGAAGCTGGTATAACGTAGATTTACATTAGTTGTATTTTGGGAGCGACACAAGCTTTGTTTCTTTGTTTGGGAAATTAAGAGCAGAAAGTTTTTATCGCTAAATAAAGCGTGTTGGCGTTTTTATGCAACAGGCAATGTTAATTAATGCGATGGTAAATATTGGGTTAAGTTATTTTTTTATACTCGATTGGCTCATCTTTCTTGCATATTATTGCTTAGCCACCCCTAGTCCTGCGCAATTTATCTGGGGATAGTGGCCAAGCTTGGCTCGGTGGGCAAGGAACTTATCTCAGGGTGACGCCACGCGACTTTTGCTGGATACTGCGCGCAGTCAGCGACAAGCCCCATTCTGCTCCTGACAACAATAACCACTTGCCTGCAGGGACCGCGGCCAACCTTATTCGAGGTTCCGCCCTTGATCATCCAGCCCTTATGGGCCCGCCTGACGGTAGCCGTGCTGCTTCCCGTGGCACTGGTCTCGCTGACACTGGCGCCCATCTTCACCTCTCATCTGAATGAGCGAGTCGACGCCTCGCGCCGGTCTGCCGAGGCGCTGCTGGCATCCGAGTATGATTTGCTCTTGCGTAGCATGAACGAGAGCTTCAATCAGGTGCTGGCCACCGCGGAGTACCCGCTGCTGAGACGCTTCCTGTCCCGCCAGCACGAAGCCCTAACGCCGACGTGGGGGCTGGCGTCGCAAAACGACTGGGATCAGCTGGCGGCGCTGTTCGACACCCTGCTGACCCACTTTGGCCGCTATACCCGCCTTGCAGTAGTCGACACTGAGGGCCGAGAGTGGGTCGCGACCTCGACGGTGCCCCAGCTGTCGCGGCCGCCGGTGGCTGACCATGACGCGACAACCGCCTTCCACAAGGCCATGAGCCTGCAGGCGCGGGACCTGTATGTCTCATCTATTCGCCTGGGTGCCTCCGGTGGAGAGCAGGCACCGCTGACCACTGTCATCGATATTGCCACGCCGATCATCGGTGACAGCGGCGAGCGACTGGGCGTGTTGCTGTTCACCCTAGACTGGTCATTACTTACCACGACACTGCCAAGCGCTCTGGATGAGGGGCCGGGTGAAGCCCTGCTGGTAGATGCCCAGGGCAAGTGGCTGTTGCCCGACACCGAAGGCCAACAGCAGCGCTTCGGCCGACCGCTGCAAGCGCTCGGGCAGGACGCCTGGAGCGCACTGAGCGCCAGCAACCAGGGCACGGCGCTCCTGGCGGATCACCTGCTTGCTTTCCGCAGTCACGACATCCGCACTCAGCACTACCGCAGTCAGGCCGGGATGATCCTTAGCGAGGCGGAGACCCAGCCCTGGCGTCTCGGCATCCTGATGCCGCGACCCAGTCTCTGGGGACTGCTCAAGGAGAACCCGTTTCAGCTGCTGGCCATCGCACTGGTGTATCTGCTGTCGGGGGCCTTTGGGGTGTTCTGGGTGCTCAGCAGCCATCGCCTGCGTGAGCTCAGGCAGCGTGCCTTGGTATTCTCCCGCGAGGCGCGTCAGTATGCCGGTGAGGTGCAGGACCTCTACGAGCATGCCCCCTGTGGCTACCACTCGCTGGACAGCCACGGCCGGGTCATCAAGATCAACCGCACCGAGCTTAAATGGCTGGGCTATCGCGCCGACGAAGTGATCGACAAGCGTCACTACCGTGACTTCGTTACAACGGAGACTCGCGCAGCGTTCGATGCTGCCTTTCAGAAGGTGCTGTGCGAGGGCCAGGAGGGCCGCGCCGAGTGTGAGCTGTCGTGTCGTGATGGTACACGGCTATGGGTTGCGATCCACGCCACAGCGCACGTCACTGAGGAGGGCTTTCAGTACTCCCGGGCCACGGTATTCGACCTTAGCGATCGCAAGGCGTTGGAAACACGCTTGGAGCGACAGGCGCTTACCGACCCGCTCACCGGTTTGGGCAACCGCCGCGCTCTGGAAGATCAGGCGGCCATGGAAATCGCCCGCGCCAAGCGAAGCGGGGCACCGCTGTCGCTGGTTGCTATCGACCTCGACCATTTCAAGCGCATCAACGATACCTATGGCCACGACGTGGGCGATTTGGTGCTGCAAGCCTTCGCCACCCTGGCCCGACAGGTGCTGCGCGACGGCGATGTGCTGTGTCGCATGGGCGGCGAGGAGTTCGCCGTGCTGCTGCCGGATACCAATCGCGAGCAGGCCCTGCAGGTCGCAGAGCGGCTACGCGAGGCGGTCGCCACCACCCCGGTCAAGATCGATCAGGACGCCACGGGAGATGGTGTATTGGCCTACACCACTTCGTTGGGGGTTACGCTAGTCAGCGCTGGAGAAAGCTCCTTGAAACCAGCGATCAAGCGCGCAGATCAGGGCCTATACGCTGCCAAAGAAGCAGGGCGCAACCGAGCCCACTGGCAACCGGTCAGTCCCTGAGGCCTGTAAAAAACAAGCGGCAGAGTGAAATGCCACTCTCCCGGCGGCTACTGAATTCGAGCAGCAGGTTCAGGCCAGGCAGGCGGCCTGACGCAAACCCACGGATCTACCAGGATCGGATTCAGTCAAGAGTGGTGCAGGCTTGATGATTTTTGGAGTATGCCTACGAATTAGTGCTGCATTGCTGTGGTTTTGAGCAGTCTTTGGATATTCCTCCGTGGCGACCATCGCCTATCAAGGTTGATGAAATACTGCCGATAATGACGTTGAGGACTACCCATGTCACATGGCCACCCTTGCTCGGGTGAGGCGGAGAATTTTCTGGCATGACTGCTACCACTACGTCAGTGCGTGCCGGCGATCTCGCACATCAGCGTCACGCCTTGATCCGACAGTTCATGCTCCTGCTGATCGCCTTGGCATGTCTGGCGCTGGGTAGCCTGGGGCTGCTGCATGCCCTGCTGTCGCCTGCCCCCCCGCTGGACATACGGGACATCATCCTGCCCGAGAGCGCGCTGGGGGTCGGGCTGTTCGGCGCGTCGCTGCTGGCGAGATTGCTCGGCTACGCCAGCATTTGCCGCGTCGCCGCGGGTGCGCTCCTGGCCCTGGGTGTCTACGGCTTGAGCCACCGCCTGCTTGGAGCGGGTGGCGCAGAGACACTGGCCCTGATAAGTCGCCAGCCGCTGACCGGTGCGGTGATGCTTATCGCCTTCATCGCCCAAGGGCTGGGGCTGCTGGCAGGGGGCCCAGGTCTTTGGTCCTCCAAGCGGCTGGCGCAAGTGCTGGGTGGGCTTCTATTGCTGACCGGGTTTGCCATCTTGCTGATGGTGCTGTTGGGTGATGCTCGCGCAGTGGCGTCTTTGGGGCATCCGTTCAGCCATTTTCAGGCCAGCAGTGTTGCCAGTGCGTTCGTGTTGAGCAGCGGCCTGGCACTGCTGATGGCGGCGCGACGCGAGACCCATGGCAAGGCGCCAGGGAAGTGGGTGTTGGCGGCAGGGGCGCTGGGCGCGGTTCTCAGCTGCGGTGGTTGGTTGCTGTTCAGTCAGCAGTCGCTGCAGCATCTGACCAGCAAGAGCGAGCTGGTACTCACGCAAGTGGCTGGCACGATCGAGCATGCCCTGGACGACCACCTGCTGCTGCTCGACCGCCAGGCGCGCCGCTGGGAAGCCGCGGAAGCGCTTCCTGAAGGACGGCTGTGGCAGCAGGAGTCCAGCAGCTACCTGCGAGATTTCCCGGCGATGCTGCTGCTCGGCGTGCTCGATGATGAGCTTGCGCCCATCAGGCTGAGGGCTCGCCACACTGACGCCGAGGCATCGCTACCGGCATTTCTGGAGACGCCCGAAGCCCTGGCATGGCTGGCCGACGCCGCGGATCGTAATAGCGGCAGCCTGAGTTCGGTTTATCGGGATGAGTACGGCGCGCTCGGCATCTGGCTGGCCGAGCCGCTGCACGTGACCGATCGGCAGGGTCGCTGGCTCATCGCTCGCTTCGATGTGGCCACGCTGATCGAGCACGATACCTCAAAGCTCGAAGGGCCGTTTTCGGTTGCCGTGAACAACGCTCACTCGACGTTAGCGGTGCTGGGCAACCGTCAGACAGGCCAGGCGGAGTGGACCTCGATGGGCATGTTGGAGCTACGCGTCGGCCAAAACAAAGAGTGGCAGCTTACCGCCTATATGCAGGCCTCGGCGCTGGCCCGCAGCACCCACCTGCCCGGTCTGCTGCTGGTCAGCGGCCTGCTGTTCACTCTGCTGCTGATGGTCACCCTGGGCCTGTATCGGCTCGCCGAGCAGCGGCGCCGCAGCAACGCGCTTAGCCATCGGGAGGCAGCGCATGCCTATCGACAGCGCGATCAGTTCTTCACGCTGTCGTTGGAGCTGCTGTGCCGGATCGGGCTCGACGGGCGCTTCCTGCAGATCAACCGCACCTTCGAGACCTTGCTGGGCTATTCGGCCGAGCGTTTGGTCGGCGAGCACTATGATGTGCTGGTGTGCCGCGCAGACCAGCCGCTGGTCGGCGCGGCCCTCGAGCGGCTGGCCTGTGGCGAGGCAGTGCACGGGCTGGAGATACGCATCAACGATGCGCAGGGCGTTGAGCGATGGGTCGAGATCAACGCGGCTCTTGGGCACGAGGAGGCGGTCTACGTCGTGGCGAGAGACGTCACCGGCCGCAAGCACGATGAGCTGACCCTGCAGCATCACACCCAGCTGTTTCGGATCGTGGGAGAGACGGCGTTGATCGGCGGATGGTACGTGGATCAGGGCCAGACCTCTCCCGTGTGGTCGGATGAGGTTTGTCATCTCCATGATGAGCCGCCGGGGTTTCAGCCGAGTGTCGAACAGGCCATCGCCTACTATGCCCCGGTCTCTCGCGAGTGCATTGCCGATGCCTTCCAGGCCTGCATGGCGCAAGGCAAACCCTTCGATGAAGAGCTCGAAGTGGTCACTGCCAAGGGCCGACTGGTCTGGGTGCGTGTGATCGGCCAGGCGCTGCGCGACAACCATGACCGGATCGTGCGGGTCCAGGGTTCCACCCAGGACATCACCGAGCAGAAGGCGCTGCGTGAAGAGGTGGGGCGTCTCGCAGATCGGCTGACCAACACCCTGGAGAGCATTACCGACGGCTTCTTTACGCTTGATGCCGATTGGTACTTCACCTACCTCAACAGCGAAGCTGGAAAGATGCTGGAGCGCGAGCCTAGCACGCTGCGGGGACGGAACATCTGGGAAGCCTTCCCCGAGGCTTGCGGGACCCGTTTCGAGCTGGAGTATCGGCGCGCGTTGAACGAACAGGTGTCGGTGCACTTCGAGGCCTACAATCCACCGCTGGATCTATGGGTGGATGTACATGCGTACCCTTCGGAAGAGGGCTTGGCGGTCTATTTCCACAATATCAACGAACGCAAGGCCGCCGAACGGCAGCTGCGGATCTTCGAGCGTAGCCTCGAGTCGAGCGTCAACGGCGTGGTGATCGTCGATGCCCGCAAGAGGGATCTGCCGCTGATCTACGTCAACCCCGCCTTCGAGCGTATCACCGGCTACTCGCGAGCGGAGGCGCTGGGGCGCAACTGTCGATTCCTGCAGGGCGAGAATACCGAACCGCGCGCGCGTAAAATGCTGCGAGAGGGACTTGCCGAGCAGCGCGATCTGCACGTGGTGATTCGCAACTACCGCAAGGATGGCGCGGACTTCTGGAACGATCTGTATATCTCTCCGGTACGCGACGACAGCGGCGAGGTGACGCACTTCATCGGCATACAGAACGATATTTCCACCCAGCGCGAATATCAGGCGCAGCTGGCACATAACGCCAGCCACGACGCGCTGACGGGGCTACCCAACCGCTCGCTGCTGGAGGACCGACTCGTTCAGGGATGCCGGATTGCCAGCCGCTATCGGCGTCAGTTGGCGGTGCTGTTCGTCGACCTGGACGGCTTCAAGCCGATCAACGATACCCTGGGGCATGACACCGGGGATCTCATCCTGATAGAGGTGGCCAGCCGGCTCGAGCAACAGTTACGCCCGGGAGACACGGTGGCCCGCTTCGGCGGCGATGAGTTCGTGGTGGTGCTCCCCGACCTGGCCCACCCGGATGATGTAATGCCGGTGATCGAGCGGCTGCTGGCTAGCCTGGCCAAGCCATACCGCATTGCGACCCAAGAGCTCAGAGTGACCGCCAGCATCGGCATTGCCCTCAGCGATGGTGATATCGAACACCCCATCACCTTGATTCAGCAGGCCGACCTGGCGATGTTCAAGGCCAAGCGACTGGGGCGGAATACCTACCAGTGGTATACCGAGGATCTCAATCACAAGGTCAGCGAGCGGGTAAAGCTGCGCAACGAGCTTCAGCAGGCCATTGAAGACCAGTCATTCGAACTTTACTACCAGCCCCAGGTACATGGGCCCAGCGGTCGCATTGTCGGGGTGGAGGCGCTGATTCGCTGGCACCATCCGAGTCGCGGACTGGTCACGCCCGGCGATTTCATCGACTTGGCCGAGGATACCGGGCAGATCATACCGATCAGCGACTGGGTACTCGCCGCAGCGTGCCGTGATGGCCGGCATCTCAATACGCTTGGGTTGGGGCGCTTGAGCATGGCGGTGAATGTCTCGCCGATGCAGTTCCAGCGTAGCGGTTTCGTCGACGGGGTGCTTAAGGTGCTCGACGATACACGCTTCGAGGCGGCGCTACTGGAGCTCGAACTGACCGAGGGCATCTTGATGGAGCAGACCGAGGGCGCGATCGAGACGCTGCAGCAGCTGCGAGGGTACGGTATTGGGATCGCCATCGATGATTTCGGTACCGGCTATTCGAGTCTCAGCTACCTGAAATACCTGCCAATTGACAAGATCAAGATCGACCGCTCGTTCATCAAGGAGGTGATCAGCGATGAGCGAGATGCGGCGATCATCGAGGGCGTTGCCTCGATGGCGCATAAGCTGCAGCTGCAGGTGGTCGCCGAGGGAGTGGAGACACAGGCGCAATGTGCTTATCTGGGCAAGCAGTTCTGCGACACTTACCAGGGCTATTACTTCGGGCGCCCGATGCCGCTTGCAGAGCTGATTCCCTTTCTAGAGCAACATCATCAGGCTCAGTCGCTGGATGCAGCCCGGCGCGAGGGCGAAGAGGGCGGCCAGACGTTGCTGCTGCTCGATGATGAGGCCAACATCCTGCGCGCACTCAATCGGCTGCTGCGCCGCGACGGCTATCGAGTACTGACCGCCAGTACCGCCCAGCAGGCCTTCGAGCTGCTGGCGACCCATGAGGTGCAGGTGATCGTCAGTGACCAGCGCATGCCGGAGATGAGCGGCACCGAGTTCCTGCATCGCGCCAAGGGGCTCTATCCGGACACCATCCAGATCGTGCTGTCGGGCTATACCGACCTCAAGACGGTGACCGAGGCGGTCAACGAAGGAGCGATCTACAAGTTCCTGACCAAGCCCTGGGACGACGACGAGCTACGCCTCGTGGTAAAGCAGGCTTTTCGTCAAGC
Source organism: Halomonas sp. 1513 (assembly GCA_001971685.1). Lineage (NCBI taxonomy): Bacteria > Pseudomonadati > Pseudomonadota > Gammaproteobacteria > Oceanospirillales > Halomonadaceae > Halomonas > Halomonas sp. 1513. The sequence continues at coordinate 4,041,385 of CP019326.1, read as the reverse complement.
GGCAGTGCGGCGCATCCGAAGTGACCGCGGGTTGCAGAACTGAAGGGGAACAAACCTAAATATATGCCTATTGGGGCCGATAACAGGATATGCCATATGCCTGAAGAGCAGAGCAGGATGACCGACGAGAGCCTCAAGGCAAGCCAACTGATCCACGACCTCGAGCAGGCCAACTCGCAGCTGATCCAGTCCGAGAAGCTGGCTGCCATTGGTCAGCTGGCGGCAGGCGTGGCCCATGAGATCAACAACCCCATTGGCTATGTCTACTCCAACCTAAAGACCCTGGAGGGCTATATTCAGGATCTTCTGGCGATGGTCGACAGTGCCGCGGATCATCCGGCGCTGGAGACGCTCAAGCAGGAGCGAGATTACGCGTTCCTGCGCGAGGATGTTAGCGAGTTGATACAGGAGTCTCGCGAGGGCATCGAGCGGGTGCGTGCCATCATCGCCTCGCTCAAGGACTTTTCCCACATCGAAGAAGAAACCTTCCGCGCCGCCGATCTGCAGCACTGCCTGGAAAGCACCCTGAATCTGGTCAACAACGAGATCAAGTACAAGGCCGAGGTGGTCACCGAATTCTTGGAACTACCGCCGGTAGAGTGCCTGCCGTCGCAGATCAATCAGGTGATTCTCAACCTGCTGACCAATGCCGGGCACGCCATAGGCCCTCGCGGCACCATTACCCTGCGCACCGGTGTCGAGGCTGCCACGGTCTGGTTCGAAGTCGAAGATACTGGCTATGGCATCAAGCCCGAGCACATGAGTCGCCTGTTCGAACCGTTCTTTACCACCAAGCGGGTAGGCGAGGGGACAGGCCTTGGCCTGTCGCTCTCCTACAGCATTGTCGAGAAGCATGGCGGGCGCATCGAGGCGTTCAGCGAGGAGGGGCGCGGCTGTCGATTTCGCGTCTGGCTGCCGGTCGAGCAGCCCGCTAGCAGCCAAAAGGAGTCAACCGCGCCATGACGGTGGCCATGAACGATACGTCTGCCCTGACGCTGCTGGCGGTGGACGACGAGCCCAATATTCTGCGTACCCTGAAGCGCGTACTGCGCCATGAGCCCTATCGTGTACTGACCGCAGAGAGCGGCTCCCAGGCGCTGGAGATCATGCACGCCGAGGCGGTCGATCTGATCATCTCCGACGCTCGCATGCCGGAAATGGACGGCGCCGAACTGCTCGCCCGGGTGCAGCGGCGGTGGCCCGAGTGCGTACGGATCCTGTTTACCGGTTATGCCGACCTCACCTCCACGGTACGGGCGATCAACGAGGGCAAGATCTACCGCTACATCGCCAAACCCTGGAACGACGATGAACTTCGTCTCACCCTGAGCCAGGCGTTGGCACATCTGCATACCGAGCGCGAACGAAAGCGCCTCGAGGCCTTGACCCAGGCGCAGAACGAAGAGCTGGTAGCGCTCAACGCCTCGCTTGAACAGCGCGTGCGCGATCGCACCGAAGAACTGCAGCAGACCGCCGACATGCTCGACGTGGCCTATGCCGAGCTCAAGCAGAGCTACGTTACGGCGACCCGGGTCTTCTCGTCGCTGATCAACCTGCGGCTGCCGAGGCACTGCCAGACCAACGCGCAGGTTGGCGACCTGATCAAGGCGTTTGCCGAGACCCAGCAGCTCGATGAGGCATTGACGCGAGATCTGTCGATGGCTGCCGCGCTCTACAACCTCGGCAAGCTGACGTGGGAGGACCGCCTGTTCAAGCAGCCCTACGATCTGCTCTATCGTGAAGATCGCGAGGTCTATCGTAGCTATCCGGCCACCGGCGAGAGCCTGCTGATGTCGCTGGAGCCGCTACAGGATGCGGCGCAGATCATCCGCCACCACCAGGAGCGTTGGAACGGTACCGGTTTCCCCAACCGGCTCAGTGGTGCGGAGATTCCCTATGGGGCGCGGCTGCTCAAGCTGGCGGTCGACTTCATCGAACTGCAGCAGGGCATGGTGCTCGATCATCGCGTGTTACGTGACGAGGCCTTGGCGCTGCTCAGGAAGTATGCCGGGCGGACCTATGATCCCGAGATGTGCGAGGCCTTCGTCGAGATGTGCATCGACAAGGCACCCGACCTGGGCTTGGCCGATAACAGCGTGCTGGTGCTGGATACGCGGCGGGTCGAGCCGGGCATGGTACTGGTGCGGGACCTGCACTCAGATGCGGGCATGCTGCTGCTCAACGAGGGCAAGGAGCTTTCCACGGGGCTGATCGAGAAGCTGATGCGCTTCGAGGAGTCGGAAGATACCCGCTATACCCTTCTGGTGCGACCCCCAGATCCGGCCGCCTGAAACGCTTTCAACAACGAGGCCATCATGACCGTATCAGAGCCTACTTTTATGGATCATCTCGCCAGGCGCCGGGTGCGACATGACTGATTGTGCCCCGCGTATCGTGTTGAAGGTCGTTTACTGTGGCCCTGCCATGAGCGGCAAGACCACCAACCTGCTGGCGCTGCAGCAGCGGCTTGCGCCGCAGCGCGGCGGTGCGCTGATGCAGTTGGAGAGCCAGGATGACCGCACCCTGTTCTTCGACCTGTGGCCGATCGGCTTTCGTCAAGCGCATGGGGTGGATCTGCGGATCAAGGTCTATACCGTTCCCGGGCAGCACGAGCTCGATAGCACGCGTCAGGCGATTCTGCAGGCGGCCGATGGGCTCATCTTCGTTGCCCACTCCGACCCGACGCTGCAAGGGGAAAACCTCGCCGCGCTCGAGGTATTGCGCCACAATCTCGCCGTCGTCGGGGCGGACCTCGACGAGCTGCCGATGGTGCTGCAGTTCAATAAACGCGACCTGCCCGGTGCGCTGTCCCGCGATCAGCTGGCCGCTGCCTGGACAGCGACCCCCTGGTGGCCGGCAGTGCTGTCTACTGCGCTGGCTGGCGAGGGGGTGGTGGAGACCTTTGAATGGCTGATGCGGCGGCTCTATGGGGAGCTGAATCGGCACCACTCGCTGCTGATGCAGCACGGGATTGCCGAGCGCACGTTTATTGAGCGACTGTGTCGTGCAGGCGTGCGGACATGAGCCACTTCAGCGATGAGTTGCCGCTCGATGAGCTTCTGCCTCCCGCTCATCAGGCCAAGGTAATAGCGCTGCTCGAGCAGCTGAGCGGGGCAAGCTGCTGTCTCAGTCATGACCAACAGGGCGAACCGGTCACCTTCAACCTGGAGACGGTGGCCTGCCTAAAGGCCAACCTGCCGCCGTTCAAGTCGGCAGCGGCGGTGGAGTTGCTGGAGCTACTGCTGTTTCACGCCGGAAAATACCGCTTGGCAGCCAACCTTCATCAGCACGCCAGCGAAGCCAGCTATCAGGCACTGCAGCAGCGCAATGCCGAGCTCGAAGTCTCCGAGACCCGCTACCGCCGGCTCTCGGAAACCCTGCAGCAGAAGATCGATGAGCAGGTCAAGCTCATCGAGCAGTCGCAGCATGAGCTATACGAGAGCGCGCGGCTGCGGGCGGTGGGTCAGCTGGCTGCGGGGATCGCCCATGAGATCAACACCCCGATTGGCTTTATTGCCAGCAACCTAGGGATCGCCAAGGAGTACCTCGAGGAGCTGTCGCCATGCCTCGAGGAACATCAGGGTGCGCGGGAGGTGGCCGACGATTTCCAGGCGCTGCTCGATGAGTCTGCCCAGGGGGCCAACAAGATTGCGAGTATCGTCAACGACCTGAGGACCTTCTCTAATCTCGATCAGGCCGACTTCGCGCCATGCAACATCAACGCCCTGGCTGAGGCGACCTGTAACCTGCTGCAGGCCGAATACCACCATGGCTTGTGCATCGAGCTGCGGCTCGGCCAGGTCCCAACATTTTACGGCTACCCAGCCAAGGTGTCCCAGGCGTTGCTCAATGTGCTGGACAACGCTGCCAAGGCCGTTGGCAGAAAGGGCCGTATCCACCTCGATACCTACTCGCAGGACGGGCTGGTGATAGCTCGTGTCAGTGACGATGGCGACGGTATCTGCGAGGAGGTAAAGCGGCGTGCCTTCGAGCCCTTCTTCACCACCCGTGACGTCGGCGCGGGCACCGGGCTCGGGCTGTGCGTGGTCAGGGACGTGGTCGCTGCCCACCATGGGCGAGTAACGGTCGAGAGCGACGGCCAGCGCGGTGTCACCGTGACCATGGCATTCGGTTCAGCGCCGAGCTGAGGGCTTCATCGGACTGCGCCGATGAGTAACGCCGCATGGCCGAGTGTCGGCAGGAGCCCGGCGCTGTTCGCTGATTGCCGGTTCCACCAGCGTTGCTATCTTGGCCAAGGCCTCCAGCCGCTCTTCCAGCATAAAACTGGATATTGGCGGATAGGCGTGGCCATCACTCGATGTTTTGTATTTGCTCCCGCATCTGCTCGATCAGTACCTTGAGTTCCACCGCGCAGCGGGTCGACTCGGCAACGACGGATTTGGAGGAGAGGGTGTTGGCCTCGCGGTTGAGCTCCTGCATCAGGAAGTCCAGGCGGCGGCCCACCGGGCCCTGCTGGGTGAGCTGGCGCTCGACCTCGCTTACGTGGGTATCGAGGCGGTCGAGCTCTTCGTCGACGTCGGCCTTCTGCGCCATCAGCGCCAGCTCGGCCTCGAGGCGCTGGGGGTCGAGCTCGGCCTTGATCGCCTCGAGCCGTTCGAGCAACTGCTGGCGCTGGCGGGCGAGGATGTCGGGGAGCAGGCGGCGCACCTCGGCGACCTGCTCGCGGATGCCGGTCAGACGGGCGCGGATCAGCTCGGCGAGCTGTGCGCCTTCGCGGGCGCGGCCCGCCACCAGGTCGTCCAGGGCGGTCTTGAACAGCGCCTGGGCGGCGGCCTGAATGGCCTCGTGGTCGACGCTCTCGGCGGCCAGTACGCCGGGGTGCTGGAGCATGCCGAGGGCGTCGGGCATGGCGACGCCGGGCAGCTCGCTGCGCACCTCGACCAGCGCCTGGGCGAGAGCCTTGAGGCGCGTGCGGTCGACGCTCAGGCCGTCGCCGCCGGCCAGCGGCTCGAAGCGCAGGGTGCACTCGACCTTGCCGCGCGCCAGGCGGTGGCGCAGCGCATCCCGCCACAGCGGCTCGAGGTCGCGCAGGCTGTCGGGCAGGCGGAAGTGCAGGTCGAGATAGCGCTGGTTCACCGAGCGCAGTTCGAGCTGCAGGCTGCCCCACTCGGCCTCGTGGCGCTGGCGGGTGAAGGCGGTCATGCTGTGCACCATGCGAATCTCCTCGGCTGTCGATAGCGGCGGAAAGCGATGGCGCCAGTGTACCCGATTCGTCGCTGCGAACGTGTAGAATGGCGCCACGGCGGCGGCCGCCAGCCATCTCGACGGCCCGGCCGGCCGCCCTTCATTCCGATTGCAAGCCCGAGAGTTGAGAGACCTATGCGCCCCAGTGGACGACAGCCCGACCAGGCCCGCGAGATCCGCCTGACCCGCGACTATACCCGGCACGCCGAAGGCTCGGTGCTGGTGGAGTTCGGCGACACCAAGGTGTTGTGCAATGCCAGCGTCGAGGCCGGCGTGCCGCGCTGGCTGCGCGGCAAGGGCCAGGGCTGGGTCACCGCCGAGTATGGGATGCTGCCGCGGGCCACCCATACCCGCGGCGGGCGCGAGGCGTCACGCGGCAAGCAGGGCGGCCGTACCCTGGAGATTCAGCGCCTGATCGGCCGCTCGCTGCGCGCCGCGGTCAACCTCAAGAAGCTGGGCGAATTCACCATCACCGTCGACTGCGACGTGATCCAGGCCGACGGCGGCACCCGCACCGCTGCGATCACCGGCGCTTGCGTGGCGCTGGTCGATGCCATCCGCTACATGCAGCGCAAGAAGCAGATCAAGCAGGACCCCTTCGTGCAGCTGGTCAGCTCGGTGTCGGTGGGCATCTTCAAGGGCACGCCAGTGGTCGATCTCGACTACCCCGAGGACAGCGGTGCCGATACCGACATGAACGTGGTGATGACCGAGTCGGGCGGGCTGATCGAGGTGCAGGGTACCGCCGAGGCCGGCGCCTTCTCCCGCGCCGAGCTCAATGCGCTGCTCGACTTGGCCGAGGCCACCGGCGCCGACCTGTTCGCCCACCAGCGCGAGGCGCTGGGCATCCGCCAGTAGCGTTAGCCGCAACGCATGACGCCGGCCCTGGGGGCCGGCGTCATGGGGACGGGAGGGCGCAGGGATTACAGCGTGAGGTCGTACTCGACGATCAGCGGCGCGAACTCCGAGAAGGTCGCGTCGTAGTCGATCCAGGCGTCGACCACATGGCGGCGGAAGTTGGGCCCGACCATCTGGTAGTCGAGGCGCCAGCCTTCCTGCCGCGAGCGCGGCTGATCCTGATCCAGCGCCGGCCACCAGGTGTACTCACCGGCGTCGCGGTTGATCTCGCGGAAGGTGTCGATGAAGCCGGTCGGGCCGAGCACCTGGTCCATCCAGGCACGCTCTTCGGGCTTGAAGCCTGGCGTGGTCTGGTTATCGGCCCAGTTCTCCAGGTCGATGGTCTTGTGGGCGACGTGCCAGGTGCCGCAGATGATGTACTCGCGACGCTTGCGCGCCATCTTGCCGAGATACTCCTGGTACTGCGCCATGAAGGCTTCCTTGGCCTGCGGGTCACTGCCGTCGGGCATCAGGAAGCTGGCGATGCTGAAGCGGTCGTAGTCGGCCTGCAGGAAGCGACCTTCGTGGTCGCACTGCTCGAAGCCCAGGCCGTACATGATGGCCTTGGGAATCTTGCGGCAGTAGAGGCCGACCCCGGAGAAGCCGTCCTGTTCGGCGTCGAGGAAGTAGCCCTCGTAGCCTTCGGGGTAGAGAATACTGTCGTCGAGCTCGAAGCTCTTGGCCTTGAGGTTCTGCACGCAGACGACATCGGCATCCTGGTTGGCAAGCCAGTCGAGAAAGCCCCGACTGACCGCTTCGCGGATGCCATTGACATTGATGCTGGCGATTTTCATTACGTGGTCCCTTTTCCGTCGCGCGTGTATGATACCCGACGTTTCGACGTTTGGGTAAATGGCCTTAGTTGATAAACATGATAGGGGGTCCTGTGGCGCAGCAAGACAACGCCGGCGAAATGCAGCCGTATCAGCGCGAATTCATCGAATTCGCCATCGACCAGGGCGTGCTGCGCTTCGGTGAATTCACCCTCAAGTCGGGCCGTGTCAGCCCCTACTTCTTCAATGCCGGCCTGTTCAAGAGCGGTGCCGCCCTGGCGCGGCTGGGCCGCTGCTATGCCCAGGCCATCGCAGCCAGCGGCCTCGAGGCCGACGTGCTGTTCGGGCCGGCCTACAAGGGCATTCCACTGGCCGCGACCACCGCCGTGGCGCTGGCCGAGCATCACGCTCGTGACCTGCCGTTCGCCTTCAACCGCAAGGAAGCCAAGGACCACGGCGAGGGCGGCAATATCGTCGGCGCCCCGCTTGCCGGGCGTATCCTGATCATCGACGACGTGATCACCGCCGGCACCGCGATTCGCGAAGTGATGGCGCTGATCGATGCGGCCGGCGCCGAGGCGGCGGGGGTGGTGATCGCCCTCGACCGTCAGGAGCGCGGTGCCGGCGAGCTGAGTGCCATCCAGGAGGTCGAGCAGCGCTACGCCATGCCGGTGATCAGCATCGTCACCCTGGACATGGTGCTCGCCTACCTCGAGCAGCACGCCGGTGCGGCCATGCAACCCCATGCCGAGGCGATTCGCGACTACCGCGCTCGCTACGGCGTCAGCGCCTAGACGCGCCCTCAACCGCCACTGCCATGAGTGATTCTGCCATGAAACACACACTCTCCGCCCTCACCGCCGCCACGCTGATGCTGGCTGCCAGCGTGGCCACTGCGGCCAGCAGCCTCGACCTCAACCTGAGCGGCGACGCCGTGCAGTTCGACGCCGCCGGTGAAATCGCGCCGGGCATCGCCCTGGGCGGCGGTATCCTGCACAGCGGCTATCGTGACGATGCCACCCAGGGGCACATCCAGCTGCTGGGCGTGGATCGTAACAGCGACCTGGACATCGGCATCGGCGCACGCTGGAGCCAGTACGATACCGACTACGGTAACGGAGGCGGGCTCGGCCTGGGCGGCTACGGCTACGCCTACCTGCCCCAGGCGCCGGCGGTGTCGCTGGGCGGCTACGCCTTTTACACCCCCAGCGTGGTGACCACCAGCGACCTCGACGACAGCCTCGAACTCGGCGTGCGGGCGCGCTACGCCTTCACCCGCAACGTCGACGGCTATGTCGGCTATCGCCGCCTGCGCGCCGATTTCGACACCTCGCCGGGCAACCAGACGCTGGACAGCGGCGCCCATGCCGGGGTGCGACTGACCTTCTGATCCACCGCCCGCGGCGCTATATCGGGCCCCTCGGTCTTGCCGAGCCGGGCCCGAGTGCGTTGGGGCCCGACACGCGGATAGTGCATGCTCGACGTGGTGCTGTACCAACCCGAGATCCCGCCCAATACCGGCAACCTGATCCGACTGTGCGCCAATACCGGCTTTCGGCTGCACCTGATCGAGCCGCTGGGCTTCGTGCTCGACGACAAGCGCCTGCGGCGTGCCGGGCTCGACTATCACGAGTGGGCGGCGGTGCGCGTGCACCGCAACTGGCCGGCCTTTGTCGAGGCGCTGGCGCCCGAGCGTGTCTTCGCCGTATCGACCCGCGGCCGCAGCGGCTACCATGAGCCGAGTTATCGCCATGGCGATGCGCTGGTCTTCGGCCCCGAGACCCGCGGCCTGCCCCAGGCGCTGCTCGATGCCCTGCCGCCCGAGCAGCGCCTGCGTATTCCCATGCTAGCCGATAGCCGCAGCCTGAATCTCTCCAATGCCTGCGCCATCGTGGTCTACGAGGCCTGGCGGCAGCTGGGGTTCGCCGGTGCCAGCGAGCCCACCAAGGAGTAAGCGATGTCGATCCAGCAGCGCCTGGCCAAGCTCAATCCCCGCCAGCAGGACGCCGTGCGCTACATCGACGGGCCCTGCCTGGTGCTGGCCGGGGCCGGCTCGGGCAAGACCAGCGTGATCACCACCAAGATCGCCTACCTGGTGCAGGAGTGCGGCATGAGCGCCCGGCGCATCGCCGCGGTGACCTTCACCAACAAGGCCGCCCGCGAGATGAAGGAGCGCGTCGGGCAGATGCTCAAGGGCAAGGAGGGCCACGGCCTGACCGTCTCGACCTTCCACACCCTGGGGCTCAACATCATCCGCGGCGAGCTCAAGGCGCTGGGCTACAAGCCGGGCTTCTCGCTGTTCGATCCCGAGGACGCCAAGGCGCTGCTGCGCGACCTGATGAACAAGGACGCCCAGGTCGACGCCGAGCAGATCAACGCCGTGCAGGGGCAGATCTCGCAGTGGAAGAACGACCTGGTGCTGCCCGGCGAGGCGCTGTCCCACGCCGCCGACGACGACCAGCACTTCGCGGCACGGGTCTACGAAGCCTACGGCCGCCACCTCAAGGCCTACAACGCGGTGGACTTCGACGACCTGATCCTGCTGCCGGTGGTGCTGCTGCGCGACGACCCCGAGGCGCTGGCGCGCTGGCGGCGCAAGATCCACTACATGCTGGTCGACGAGTATCAGGACACCAACGTCTCGCAGTACCTGCTGGTCAAGCTGCTGATGGAGGAGCGCAAGACCTTCACCGTGGTCGGCGACGACGACCAGTCGATCTATGCCTGGCGCGGCGCGCGGCCCGAGAACCTGGTGACCCTGGGTGAGGACTTCCCGCGCCTCAAGGTGATCAAGCTGGAGCAGAACTACCGCTCCACCGGCACCATCCTGCGCGCCGCCAATACCTTGATCGCCAACAATCCCCACGTCTACGAGAAGTCGCTATGGTCCGACATGGGCGACGGCGAGGCGATCCGCGTGGTGGTCAACCGCCACGAGGAGGCCGAGGCCGAGCGGGTGGCCAGCGAGATCCTCACCCGGCGCATCAAGGAGCGTGCCGAGTGGCGCGACTTCGCGGTGCTCTACCGCGGCAACTTCCAGGCCCGCCTGCTGGAGCTCAAGCTGCAGCACTACCAGATTCCCTACAAGCTCTCCGGCGGCACCTCGTTCTTCTCGCGCAACGAGATCAAGGACGCCATGGCCTACCTGCGGCTGCTGATCAACCCCGCCGACGACAACGCCTTCCTGCGCATCGTCAACGTGCCGCGCCGCGAGATCGGCCCCGGGACCCTGGAGAAGCTCGCCAACTACGCCACCGAGCGCGGCTGCTCGCTGTTTGGCGCCTGCCACGAACTGGGGCTCGAGCAGCTGCTGCCGACCCGCGCCGTGGAGCGCCTGGGGCGCTTCACCCACTTCATCGACGGCGTGCGGCGGCGCATGGACGGCGGCGATGCGATCCACGCCATCCGCGACATGCTGCGCGAGATGGACTACGAGGCGTGGCTGTACCAGAACGCCAGCGCGCCGACCATCGCCGAGCGGCGCATGGCCAACGTGTGGATCCTGATCGACCAGCTCGAGAAGTCGATGCAGCGGGCGCCCGACGAGACCGGAGACGAGAGCCTCGCCAGCGAAGACACCGAAACCGACAGCGTCGAGGCCGCCATCTCGCGGCTGGTGCTGCGCGACATCCTCGAGCAGCAGGCCGAGGAGGACGACTCCGACCGCGTCCAACTGCTGACCATGCACGCCTCCAAGGGCCTCGAGTTTCCCCACGTCTATCTGATGGGCTGGGAGGAGGAGCTGTTGCCGCACCGCAACGCCATCGAAGCGGGCACCGTGGAGGAGGAGCGCCGCCTGGCCTATGTCGGCATCACCCGCGCGCGGCGCACCCTTACCCTGACCCTGGCCCGCCAGCGCAAGAGCTACGGCGAGCTGATGGACTGCACCCAGAGCCGCTTTCTCGACGAGCTGCCCGAGGCGGACCTGGCCTGGGAGGGGCGCGCCGACAAGGAAGATCCCGACAAGAAACAGGCCCGCGGCAAGGATGCGCTGGCGGGTATTCGCTCGCTACTCAATTAGCAAAGCCTTCACCTGCCAGCAGGGGCCGCCCAGACGCAAGAAGGGCGCCAGCTGGCGCCCTTCAAAGCAATGACCTCAACCGCTCAGGTCATTTATTCGGACTCGGCGACCATATAGTCGACGATGGCCTCGACCTCTTCATCGGAGAGCGACCTGTTGCCACCCTTGGGCGGCATGGCGCCGATGCCGTTGATGGCATTGGCATACAGTTCGCTGATGTCTTGATCCATGCGCTCGCCCCAGTCGTCGCCGACGATCGGCGCGCCGGCAGCACCGCTGTCGTGACAGGCCGCACAGCCGCCGCTGGCATACAGCGCTTCGCCGTCGAGGCCATTCTCTTCCTCGGTAGCCGCCACCTCTTCTTCGACGGCTGCCTCTTCCTCGCCGTTGGCGGCGACGTCGGCCTCTTCCTCGCCGTTGGACTCTTCCGCCATCTCGGCTTCGTCGTCGCCACCGATCTCGGGCAGGTCGCCGTCGTAGACGGATTCGATCAGGTAGTTGGTCGACGCCATGACCTCTTCATCCGAGAGGCTGGAGTCGCCGCCGCGGGCCGGCATGGCGCCGATACCGTTGATGGCATTCTCGTAGAGGGTCTCGATGCCTTGGTCGAGGCGATCGGCCCAGGCGTCGGCGTCGTCCATCATCGGCGCGCCGGCAGCACCGCTGTCGTGACAGGCGGCGCAGACGCGGCCGTAGATGGCCCCGCCGTCGAGGCCGTTGCCATTGTCGGCGGCCTCGTCACCGTTCTCGGCGGCGGCTGCAGTACCGCAGTCCTGGCCCTGCAGGCACACCTGGCCAACCGGCTTGAGTCGCTCGGCAATGGCGTCACGATCGGCGTCGGCGTGTGCTTGGGAGGCGGCCGCTACGGCCAGGCCCAGGGTGGTCAGGCACCCGATGATCAACTTGCTGGAATTCACTCTCACCACCTCTTACGGTCCGGTATCGAGAACTGCTCGATGCGTTATTGTGTAGGACGCCGCCATACCACCCGCAGCTGCGCCTGGCACGAAGAATGGAACCAGTATACCGGCAAGAGGTTTGCCAGGAAAATGCCCCATTGCAGGCCATTTGGCGTAGGCGTGCGCGGGAGCGGCCGCGGCGGCGCTGGACACTCGCCGGGCGGGCAGTTAGCATTGTGCCCGCTTCAATGCACTGCAGCTCGCTGCAGCCGCGCGCCCATAGCTCAGCTGGATAGAGTACTGCCCTCCGAAGGCAGGGGTCGAAGGTTCGAATCCTTCTGGGCGCGCCACTATTCCGAGGGTCTACGGTTCCGCCGTAGGCCCTTCGTCGTTGTGGGATCCCACCAGCCTTTCAAGCAGGTATTCATGCATCGCCTCAGAGGCAGGCGAGAGGCTTTGTCGTGCCCGGCGCAGCAGGCCAATCTGCCGCTCCAGCCTGGGCGTGGAGAGGGGAATGAAGCGCAGCCGCTCATGCTCCTCCTGGAAGGCCAGGCGCGGCAGGGTGGTGATGCCGATGCCGGCCTCGAGCATGGCGGTCAGCGAGATCATGTTGGAGATATATAGCGTGCTCTGAGCCAGCAGCTCGGCGGCGGGGGAGCCCTCCAGCAGCCGCGAGGTGCCGTTGCGGATCAGCGCATGGCCCGCCAGTGCCTGCCAGTGCAGATGGCCATGAGCGGCCAGGGGGTGGTCGTCGCGGCACACCACGCCTATCTCATCGTGTAGCAGGGGGGTGAAGCTCAGCGCTTCGTCGGGCAGCCACAGGCTGGTGATGCCGAGTTCCACTTCGCCCTTGAGCACCATCTGGTTGACCCGCTCCGAGTGACCATCCTGGAGGCTGATCTCGATACCCGGATAGTCGTGGACGAAGCTGGCAAGGAGGCCAGGCATCAGGCGGCTGGCCACCGAGGGGACCGCGGCGATATCGACACGACCCGCCTGGGCGCTCGCCAAGGCCATTGCGTCACGGCTCAGGCGGTCGTGATGGGCTACCAGCTCGCGAAAGCGCGGTTCACACCAGTGCCCGAAGGGGGTCAGTAGGGTTTGGCCGTTGCCCTTCTCGAACAGCGGCTGGCCAAGACGGAACTCCAGATCGCGTACCGCCATGGAGATGGCCGGCTGGCTGCGATGCAGCTGCTTGGCGGCGGCATGGAAGCCGCCGTGATCGATGATCGCCAATACATAGCGAAGGGGCTGGAGCTTGAGTTCTGGTGGCATGGTAAATTTTTCTGATCAATTCTTATAATTTATTGATTATCCTTATCTTGGTGCCTCTCCTAGGATGATGTCAACGCTATTCAGGAGATCACCATGTCAGCCAACCACTCCCTTTTTATCGCCGGACAGTGGGTCGAGGGTGAAAGCACCGCCGCCAACTACAGCCCGTCGGATCGCCAGGACCTGATCGGCCACTATGCCCAGGCCAGTGCCGCCCAGGTCGGGGAGGCCATTGCCGCGGCCAGGCAGGGCCAGCGCGAGTGGGCCAGGAGTGGCCTGGAACAGCGCTATGCGCTGCTGATGGCCATCGGCGACGAGCTGGCGGCGCGCAAGCAGGAGCTGGGGCGCCTGCTCTCCCGTGAGGAGGGCAAGCCGCTGGCCGAGGGCGTGGGGGAGGTCTATCGTTCCGCACAGTTTTTCCACTACTACGCCGCCGAGGTGCTGCGCCAGATCGACGAGCGTGTCGATTCGGTGCGTCCCGGGGTCGAGGTGGAGACCCGCCGCGAGCCGGTCGGCGTGGTGGGGGTGATCAGCCCCTGGAACTTCCCCATGGCCACGGCGGTGTGGAAGATCGCCCCGGCGCTGGCTTTCGGCAATGCGGTGGTCTTCAAGCCGGCCAACCTGGTGCCCGCCAGCGCCTGGGCGCTGACCGAGATCATCAGCCGCCAGGCGCTGCCCGCCGGCACCTTCAACCTGGTGATGGGCTCTGGCGGCAGCGTCGGCGAGGCGTTGATCTCGAGCCCGGCGATCGATGCCTTGAGCTTTACCGGTTCGCTGGAGGTGGGGCGCCGGGTGGCGGCGGCCACCGCCGGCAACCTGGTCAAGTGCCAGCTGGAGATGGGCTCCAAGAATGCGCTGATCGTTGCCGCGGACGCCGACCTCGACCTGGCCGTGGAGGCCGCCTTCAACGGTGCCTACTCCGGCACCGGCCAGAAGTGCACCGCCTCGTCGCGCCTGATCGTGCATGAGGCCGTGCATGACGCCTTCGTCGAGAAGCTGGTGGCCCGCCTGGCGCGGGCCAAGGTGGGGCCGGCCCTGGAGGAGGGCGTGCAGATCGGCCCGGTGGCCGAGGCCCGCCAGCTCGAATCCAACCTGGCCTGGATCGAGCGCGCCAAGGCCGATGGGGCCGAGCTGGCCTTTGGTGGCCATCGCGTCGAGTGTGCCAGTGACGGCTACTTCATGGCGCCGACTCTGTTCACTGCGACGACCAACGCCATGGCCATCAACCGCGAAGAGGTCTTCGGCCCCATCGCCTGCGTGATCAAGGTCGCCGACATGGACACCGCCATCGCCACCCTCAACGACACCAACTTCGGCCTCACCGCGGGGATCATTACCGACTCCCTGGCCCTGGCCAGCGAGTTCAAGGCCCGCGCCGAGACCGGCTGCGTGATGGTCAACCTGGCCACCGCCGGCACCGATTACCACGTGCCCTTCGGCGGTCGCAAGGACTCGAGCTTCGGCCCCCGTGAGCAGGGTCGCTATGCCCGGGAGTTCTACACCGTGGTCAAGACCTGCTACGTCAAAGCCAACTGAGCCAAGGCCCGAGGAGCATTCCATGTCCAAGCAAGTGCTGACCATTGATGGCCTGCAGTACTCCAACTGGTCGCGGGAGATCTTCCAGCAGATGCGCGAGGGCGGCGTCGATGCCGTGCATGCCACCCTGGTCTACCACGAGACGACGCGTGAGACCCTGTCGCGGCTGGGGGAGTGGAACCGGCGCTTCGAGCAGCACGCCGACCTGATCATGCCGGTGCTGGAGCCTGCCGATATCCTGCGTGCGCAACAGGCCGGCAAGGTGGGTATCTTCCTGGGGGCCCAGAACTGCTCGCCCATCGAGGACGATATCGACATGGTGGCGGTAATGCGCCGCCTGGGCCTGCTGATCATGCAGCTCACCTACAATAACCAGAGCCTGCTGGCCTGCGGCTGCTACGAGAGCGAGGACAGCGGCATCACCCGTTTTGGCCGTCAGGTGATTCGCGAGATGAATCGGGTCGGCATGGTGATCGACATGTCGCATAGCGCCGAGCGTTCCACTCTCGAGGCGATCGCGCTCTCCGAGCGGCCGGTGATCATCTCGCATGCCAACCCTGAGTTCTTCCATGCGGCCAAGCGCAACAAGTCCAACCGGGTGCTGGCGGCGATCGCCGAGAGCGGCGGCCTGCTGGGATTCTCCGCCTATCCATTCCATCTCAAGGATGGGCCGGACTGCAGCCTGGAAGCCTACTGCGAGATGATTGCCCGCACCGTGGATCTGATGGGCATCGAGCATGTGGGCCTGGGCACCGACCTCTGCCAGGACCAGCCGGTCTCGGTCCTCGAGTGGATGCGCAACGGTCGCTGGTCCAAGGAGATGGACTACGGCGAGGGTAGCGCCAGCAATGCCGGCTGGCCGCGGCCACTGGCCTGGCTACGCGACAGCCGCGACTTCCCCAACCTGATCGCCGGGCTACGCCAGCGCGGTTTCGACGAGACCGAGGTCGAGCGCATCATGGGCCGTAACTGGGTGGCACTGCTGCAGCGTGCCGCTATCCCGGCCACGAGCTGACTTCTCCCACCCGCGGTTCATCCATAATAAGGAAAACATCATGAGTACGCCTGACCATCATTCATCGCAAAGACCGCCCCCCGGGCACGCCAACCGCTTCGGCGACCCCGTCGTCCTGGGGCTCAGCGTCGGTTTCGTGGTGCTGTTCGTGGTGATGTCGATCATCGACGTCGACGGCGTGGCCAACGCCATCGGCAACGGTTTCGCCTGGACCGCCGCCATGCTCGGCTCTTACTTCCAGCTGCTGCTGCTGTTGACCTTTTTCATCGCCATGGGGCTTGCCATCTCGCCGGCGGCCAGCGCCAAGGTCGGCGGTCTCGACACGCCCGAGCTGAGCACCTTCAAGTGGCTATCGATCATCATGTGTACGCTGCTGGCCGGAGGTGGCGTGTTCTTCGCCGCCGGCGAGCCGGTTTATCACTTCGTGGTCACGCCACCGGCGTTTGACACCGAGCCGGGAACCGCGGAGGCGGTGGCCGGTGCACTGGCGCAGTCGTTCATGCACTGGGGCTTTTTGGCCTGGGCGGTGCTGGGCTCGTTGACCGCCGTGGTGCTGGCCCACGCCCACTATGACAAGGGACTGCCGCTGCAGCCCAGGACGCTGCTCTATCCGGTCTTCGGCGAGCGTAGGATGAGTGGCTGGCTCGGCGGTGTGGTCGATGCCTGCTGCGTGATCGCCGTAGTGGCCGGCACCGTGGGGCCGATCGGCTTCCTGGCCACCCAGGTCAGTTTCGGACTGCATGAGCTCGTCGGGGTCACCGAAGGGTATGGCACCCAGCTGGTCATTCTGGTCATTCTGGGTGCGCTCTATGTCACCTCCGCCGCTACCGGCATCCATCGTGGCATCCAGATGCTGAGCCGCTTCAATGTGTTCCTGGCGCTGGCGATTGCCGCCATCATTTTCCTGTTCGGCCCGACCCTGTTTCTGACCAATGCCTACCTGCAGGGCTTCGGCGAGTACCTGAGCTCCTTCCTGGCCATGGCTACCATGACCTCGGAAACCGCGCCGGCCTGGTGGATGCAGTGGTGGACGGTGTTCTTCTTCGCCTGGTTCATCGGCTATGGCCCGCTGATGGCGATCTTCGTCGCACGCATCTCGCGTGGGCGCACCATCCGCCAGATGATCCTGGCCGTGGCGGTGATGGCGCCGATTGCCACCACCGTATGGTTTACCCTGCTGGGCGGCTCGGGCATTCACTACCAGCTGACCGGGGTAATCGACCTGACAGAAGCGCTCAACAACTTCCAGTTCGATGTGGCGACCCTGACCGTTGCCCAGGCCCTGCCGGGCGGCGTCCTGATGGCCCTGGCGATCCTGCTGCTGACCACCATCTTCGTGGCGACGACCGGCGACTCCATGAGCTACGCCATCGCCGTGGTGTGTACCGGGCATGATCAGCCCCACGTCGGTGTGCGGGTCTTCTGGGGCGTGGCCATGTCGTTGATGGCCGGCATTCTGCTCTACATGGGGGCCGGGCAGATCGGCGTGCTCCAGCAGTTCATTGTGATTACCGCGATTCCGGTCTCGCTGGTGCTGCTGCCCTCGCTGTGGACCGGGCCCCAGGCGGCCTATGCCATGGCCCGGCAGCAGGGGCTCACCACGCGCCCCAAGGTGATCGTCAATGACTGATGTGGAAAGCCTGGCGGCGCTGCCCCTGGGGCTGCGTCCTGCCGACGAGGTCATGCGGCTCGAGCGCCTCGGCAGCCTGCACGCCACCCGACTGAGCTTCGTGCGCAGCCTGGTGCGCCAGATGGCCCGCCAGCGCTGGCAGGTCAGCCGGGTGCGCTTCGAGCTGAACGCCGAGGGCCATGGCACGGCGATCTATCGCCTGCAGACGCCCAACGCCCGCTACCACGGGGTGATGTTCGCCCAGCCGCTGGCGGATGAGCAGCGCTCCGACCGGGTGATCGCCGAGGCCTGGGATGTCACCTTCGGCCTGGTCGAAGGTGACGTGGATGACAGCCTGCTGGCGCAGATGGCCGCCAATGTGCCGCTGCAGGAAGCCGGACGTCAGCATCCCCGGGTGCTGGTACTGTCACGGGCCAACAAGAGCCTGCGCAACTTCGCCCATTTCGTCGACGCCCTGGCACGAGGCGAGCAGCCCGACCCCGCCTGGCTGACGCGGGTCGGCTACCTCTATCGCACCACGGCGGTCTACGGCAATGGCAAGTTCGGTCTCGCCGACTTTGCCCGCCTGCTCGACAATCCCGACTTCCGGCGACCCTTCTCGGCGCAGATGGCCGGGGTCTATCTGCTGCGCCATTTCTCCATCGAGCAGGTGGAGCACCTGGCCGCCTGCCGGGCGCCGGAGACCGCCTGCCCGCTGGCCACCGAGCTGCGGCGCTACCTGGGGATTGGCAACTCCACCGGGCTCGGCATGGCGCCCTTCCTGATCAACCACCCCCAGCTGATCGCCCAGTGGGTCACCCAGCGCGAAACGGCGCTGGCCCTGGCCCTGCGGCAAGTGCCCGAGGAGCGCGACCGCCAGCGACTGATCGAGCTGACCCGCCGCGCCATGCAGCACCTGGCCGAGACGCGCACCGAGGACCCTGAGCAGAGCGAGCGCAATGCCGCCAGCGTGGCTGCGCTGCCGGACGTGCTGACCTGGCTGGCCAGCGTGCCCCTGGAGCCCGACCTCTGGTCGCAGCTGGTGGAGTGGGCGGCGCGGACCCTGCCGCTGGAGGCTCAGGAGCTGCTCAATACGCTGCTGATCGAGCTCTACCCGGAGGCGGTCGACGCCCTGGAAGAGCGCATGGGCGTCGACGAGAACCTGGATCTCGAGCCGGACATGCCGCTGATGCGCCTGCGTCAGCTGATCGAGACCCACTATGGTTGGGCGCTGTGCCATGACTACGCGAGCAGCGAGGGGGCCTACTGGTTCTGGTATCGCTCCGCGGAAAAGGAGGAGCCCCGCCTCGGGGTGCGCCACGCCGAACCCGGTGTCGAGAAGGAGATGTCCATCGCCATAGGCCCCCGGGTGGCGCATAGCCACCGGGCGGTGTGTGATTTCCTGGAGGCGGCGCCCCGCGCCAAGGTGGTCGACTTTCTGCTCGAGCATCCGCGCCACAAGGAGATCGTTCGCCGCGTGCAGAGCCTGGTCAAGGCGCCCTACGGCGATATCCACGCCAACCTCTGGCATCGCGACATGAAGCCCATGCATCTGCTGCGCACCAAGCTGTCGTTCTTCGGCGCCAGCCGCTTCGATCCCAAGTCGGACCGCTGGGTCAGGATTACGCTCTTCCAGGGCGCGCCGCTGGTCGAGGAGCTCAACGCCGAGCCGCAGGATCTTAGGGATTTCGACGACTGGAGCTTTCCCCTCGAGCCCCGCCGCGAGGGCGGGCGAGTGCATCCCCCATCGTTATCGCAAGGGATATCTCCATGAAGGTGTCATTCAACGAACTGCAGGGCCTGTGCCGCAAGGCCTTCGGCGGAATCGGCTTCGACGAGGGCGATGCCGCCGATGCTGCCGACATGGTGGCCTGGATGCAGTGTCACGGCTTCAACGGCGTCGATCAGCTCAATCGCGGCCTGGACTTCCTGCTCGCCGAGGACCCCGAGGCGCTGCCGCGGGTGATCTACCAGGATGGCGACCTGGCGGTACTGGATGGCCAGGGCCACAGCGTGCTGCGCAGCATCAGCCTGGCCACCGAGCTGGGCTATGCCAAGGCCCGGGCCCGCGGGCTCTCGGTGGTGAAGATTCGTCGCTGCCATAATCGCCAACTGATCATGGGCTACCTGGCCCGGCTGGCGGGGCGCGGGATCAATATCACCGCGTTCTGGCGCAACGCCCAGGAGCCGCTCACCGAACAGGTAGTGGGCTTTCGTGCCGGCCATGCCACGCCGGAGGTGAGGATCTACTCGGTGCGCGACGTGCCCGAGGAGAGCGAGCCCAACGATGGTATCACCCTGGTGATGGCCAACCATGTGGAGCTGCTGCCCTCGCTGGGCGCCGACCACGATCTCGACCTGCTGGCCCGCCACTCCGAGTCGGCGCTGCTGGCCTGCCGCCAGCAGGCCCTGCAGGACGGGATCGAGGTGGATGACGCTATCTGGGCGCGGCTCAAGACGCTGGCCCATCGCCTGCTGGTGGAGTCCAGCGAGGCCTCACGTGGCGGCGCCGGTGCCGGCGTCAACGACAACGACTGATCGAGCGAGATCCCATGATTCATCCCGTACGTACCGACCTGTTCGCCGCCAAGGCGCCGCTGGAGTGGGCCGTGATCGGCAACGGCATCCTGTTTACCGCCCAGATACCGATTGGCAGCGATGGCGCCGTGGTGCAGGGCGGCATCGAGGCACAAGCGCGGCAGACGCTGGAGAATCTGCGCCATACCTTGGCGTGCGCCGGAGGAGGCATGCAGGACCTGACCCAGGTGCTCATCTATGTGACCCGTCGCGAGGATCTGGCCACGGTCAATCGCCTCTACGCCGACTACGTCACGGCGCCCTTCCCCAACCGCGCCGCGATCATCGTTTCCGGCTTCGCCCGGGAAGAGATGCTGGTGGAGATGGTGGCCTATGCGGCGTTGGAGTCGCCTGCTGCAGACCAGAGCTGAGCCGATGATCGGTCCTTCTTCGCGCCTTGGGGCGGGCATTCACAGCCGCTGAATATCGATCACGTAGCCGACGATGGGATAGCCGGCCTTGCGGGCGGCCTTCTCGGCCTCCATCTGCGCTTCCAGTTTGGAGATGCTGGTGGAGTGGTATTCGAAGGCGGTGTCCAACTCGAGCTGCTTGGTGCGCACCGCCAGCTTGACGATATGCCCGGTCTTCATCGACTTGGCGTCTTGCCGGTCGAGCTTGACGGGACGCGCGGCGGGCTTGGTCGGGGTGGTGGTCGGCTTGGCGTCCGGCTTGAGGAAGTCCTCGATCTCCTGCTGCATGCGCTGTTCGAAATCGGTCAACTCTGAGCTCATGGGCAACCTGTGGATGACTATTGGGTGCCTGCATGATAGCCGAGTAAGCCCAAGCCCGGCTATTGCCGGGCTTGGCGATTGGCTGCTCAGCCAACGCCCTGTTCGATCATGGCGTCGGCGACCCTGCGAAAGCCGGCGATGTTGGCGCCCAGCACCAGGTTGCTGGGCGCGCCGAACTCCTCGGCGGTGTCGGCGCACTGGCGGTGGACGCTGGCCATGATCGCCTTGAGCTTGGCATCGACCTTCTCCAGCGGCCACTGCTGCATGCTGCTGTTCTGGGCCATCTCCAGCTGGCTGGTGGCCACGCCGCCGGCGTTGGCTGCCTTGCCGGGGCCGTAGGCGACCCCGGCATCCAGAAACAGATCGACGGCGTCGGCGGTGGAGGGCATGTTGGCGCCCTCGCTGATGCAGTCGACGCCATGGCCGAGCAGCGTCTCGGCATCGGCCTTGGTCAGCTCGTTCTGGGTGGCGCAGGGGAAGGCGGCATCGGCCGGGATGCGCCACACCGCATGGCCGTCGGCCGGGTAGTCTGCCAGCGGCACGTAGTGCGCCTCGGGGTGCGTGGCCAGGTAGGCCTCCAGCGAGACGCGCTTGACCTCCTTGAGCTCCTTGAGCAGCGCTAGGTCGATGCCGCGCGGATCGTGGAGCATGCCGCGGGAGTCGGAGCAGGTGATCGGCGTGGCGCCCAGTTCGTAGAGCTTCTCGATGGTGTAGATGGCCACGTTGCCGGCCCCGGAGACCAGGCAGGTCTTGCCCTCGATGCCCTCGCCGCGGGCCTCGAGCATGCTCTGGGCGAAGTAGACCGCGCCGTAGCCGGTGGCTTCCTTGCGGCCGAGCGAGCCGCCCCAGCTCAGGCCCTTGCCGGTCAGCACACCCTCGTAGCAGCCGGTCAGGCGCTTGTACTGGCCGAATAGATAGCCGATCTCGCGGGCGCCCACGCCGATATCGCCGGCCGGCACATCGGTAGCCGGGCCGATATGCCGGTACAGCTCGCTCATGAACGACTGGCAGAAGCGCATGATCTCGGTGTCGGACTTGCCCTTGGGGTCGAAGTCCGAGCCGCCCTTGCCGCCGCCGATGGGCAGGCCGGTCAGGGCGTTCTTGAAGATCTGCTCGAAGCCCAGGAACTTGATGGTGCCGGACGTCACGCTGGGGTGGAAACGCAGGCCGCCCTTGTAGGGGCCCAGCGCCGAGTTGAACTGCACCCGGTAGCCCTTGTTGACCCGCACCTTGCCGGCATCATCGGTCCAGCAGACGCGGAACATGATCTGGCGCTCGGGTTCGACGATGCGCTCGATGATGCTGTGGTCGTGGTAGTAGGGGCTGCGCTCGAAGAGTGGGCGTAGGCACTCGAGGACCTCTTCGGCGGCCTGGTAGAACTCGGTCTGGGCCGGACTGCTGTGGCGCAGGCGTGAAATGGTGTCATGCACATAGGGCATTGGACGTTTCCCCGACAGTAACGATCGTTGACGGTACAGCGACTCAATGCACCATTATGCAGCAGCTGCATGGCCCATGTCGGAAATGGCCCTCATTGAGGGGCGAAATTCAGAGAAAAAGTCCAATTAAAAGCACCAAAGCGGTGCATGGCGAATGTAAGACAAATGCTGGTTAAACGTACGGGCGGGCGTGCTGGCCCGCCAGTGAACGCTGCCAGGGCCGCGCCGGGGTCAGGGCGCGACGCTGGCGCCCTGGATGCCGTGGCGCTCGAGGGCGCGCTCGACGAAGCCGCTGGCCTTCATCTCCTCGACGAAGGCACGCAGGCAGTTGGCGGCGGCCTCGCCGCGGCCCTTGGGCAGGCCCATGGCCTGCTGGATCACCATGAAGCGCCCCGGCAGCAGGCGCAGCCCGTCATGCTGCTGGCTATCCTGCTCCAGCTGCTGCTTGACCCCGGCGGCCACCTCGAGCCGCTGCTCGACGAACTGCGCCACCACCGCGGTGGAGGTCGGCGCGCGGACGATCTCGGCCTGCTCGAGTGTGCGGCTCAGGTAGAGGTCGTAGGCGCTGCCCTTGCCCACCACCACTCGGTTGCCGGCGTGATCGACCTGCTCGTTGTCGGTCAGCGGCGAGTCATTGCGGACCAGGTAGCAGCCCTCGATCAGCACATAGGGAGCGGTGAAGTGGATGCCTTCGCCGCGCAGCGGGTCGACGGCGAAGAAGCCGATATCGGCGCGTTCGGCGGTCACCGTCTCGACCGACTGGCCGGCGGAGTCGAAGGCCAGCAGCTCGATCTCGACACCCAGCCGCTCGGCGAAGGCCCGCGCGAGGTCGACGGAGACGCCGCAGGGCGCGCCGCTGTCGGGCTCGCGGCCGGCCAGAATGGGGTTGCCCAGGTTGATGGAGGCACGCAGTACGCCGCTGGGGGCAAGGGTGTCGCGCAGGGCGGTGGGGATCTGCATGGTGAAGCTCTCCAGGAGTGGGTAAGGGGTCAGCTCCGCGCTAGCCAGGCGCGAGCGATCTCCTCGCGGGTGGCAAACCAGACGTCTTGGTGGCGCTGTGCGTACTCGATAAAACGCTTGATGGCACGCACCCGCCCGGGTCGACCGACCATACGCGGGTGCAAGCCCACCGAGATCATGCGCGGGCCGCTGGCAGATTCATCATAAAGCACGTCGAAGCTCTCCTGCATGTACTCAAGAAAGTCGGCGGCCTGGGTGAGACCGGGGGAGTTCCAGTAGCGGAAGTCGTTGACATCGGAGGTGTAAGGGACCACTAGCTGGCGCGTCCCCTCGACCTCCACGAAATAGGGAACGTCGTCGTTATAGGCATCGGAATCATAGAGGAAGCCGCCCTCTTCGATCAGCAGTCGGCGGGTATGGATGCTGGGGCCATAGCGGCAGTACCAGCCTACCGGACGCTTGCCACATGTCTTCTCGAACGAAGCAATGGCGAGTCGGATATGCTCTCGCTCCTGGTCTTCGCTAAGTCGAAAGACCTCTTCCCAGCGATAGCCGTGGCTGCAGATCTCATGGCCTGCGTCGACCGCTGCGCGGGCCACCTCTGGATTCTGCTCGAAGGCCAGGGCGCAGGCGTGGAAGGTGGCCGGCACCCGGGCCTGCTCGAGGATGTCGAGGATCCGCCAGATCCCGACTCGCGAGCCGTACTCGTACATGGATTCCATGGCCAGGTTTCGAGTGCCGTCGGGGATCGCGTAGCTGCCCCACTCGGTCATCGATTCCTGGTCCGGGTCCCCCATGGCCAGTGACCGTTCGGAGCCTTCTTCGTAATTGATCACCAGGCTGACGGCCAGACGTGCGCCGTTGGGCCAGCGGCCTGTGGGCCTTTGACGACCGTAACCGATGAGATCGCGGGAGGGTGTTGTCATTGTGGTCTCCGTGGCAGAGCGGATAGAGCTTGGCCTCCACGGTAAGCAATCCGCGTCGCCGGGGGAAGCCAGACATTGTGTGCGTCCAGTGTGACGCGTTTTTGCTCTACACTAGCCAGCTTTGGCCGAGAGCAGGCATGTGTCAGAAAGTATCGGATAAGGAGTGAGACCTTGGATCTTGTTTGGTGGTTGGCCTATATGGCGCTGGGCGGTTTCGTCGGCCTGATGGCGGGGCTGCTGGGGATCGGCGGCGGCGGCATCATGGTGCCGGTGCTGACCTCGCTGTTCGTGCTGCAGGGCGTGCCCCACGAGCACCTCGCCCATCTGGCGCTGGGCACTTCGATGGCCGCCATCGTGCCGTCGTCGCTGTCGAGCCTGCGCTCGCATCACCGCCACGGCGCGGTGCGCTGGCAGGTAGTGCGCTATATCACCCCGGGCATCCTGGCCGGGACCTTCCTGGCGACCTTCGTCGCGGCGCTGATCCCCACCCGCGGGTTGGCGATCTTCTTCGCCTGCTTCATGCTGCTGATGGCGGCGCAGATGCTGGTCAACCTCAAGCCCAAACCGACGCGGGTCCTGCCGGGCCCGCTCGGGGTCAGCGCGGCGGGCGCCGGCATTGGCGGTATCTCGGCGCTGGTGGCGATCGGCGGCGGGGCGCTCACCGTGCCCTTTCTCACCTGGTGCAACATCAAGGTCCAGCACGCCATCGGCACCTCGGCGGCGGTGGGTTTGCCGATCGCCCTGGCCGGGGCGCTGGGCTACCTGATCAACGGCTGGGGTGTGGCGGGCCTGCCTAGCGCGGCGCTGGGCTACGTCTACCTGCCGGCGCTGCTGCTGATGGCGCCGCTGAGCATCCTCACCGCTCCCATGGGGGCGCGGCTCGCCCACCGCCTGCCGGTGGCGACCCTCAAGCGGGTGTTCGCGGTGATGCTGGTCATCCTCGCCATGCAGATGGTCTACACCGTCTCCACGGCGTGAGTGCAGCCTTTTTGTAGGCACCCTCAGCGCAGCGGGTCGAGCAGTTCGCCAAGCCCGTTATGATCGATCTCGTGCATCAGCTGCAGTAGCCGACCGAGTTCGCCCGGAGGAAAACCCTCGCGGGCGAACCAGGCCAGGTAGGGGCCGGGCAGGTCGGCGAGCAGGCGCCCGGCGTATTTGCCGTAGGGCATCTTCATGGTGACCAGGGTCTGCAGGTCCTCGGGGTGCATTGGCGGCGATCCTCGATGTGCAAATCGCCGCCACTCTACGATGCCTGACGCAACAAGGCCATCGCCGCCTAGACCGAGACACCCAGATAGCGCCCCAGCGTGGCCTCGTCGGACATCGACTCGCCGTCGGCGGTTTCATGCACGATCTGGCCCTCCGACATGAAGTAGGCGCGATCGGCCGCCATCACCGCCGCCTTGACGTTCTGCTCGATCAGCAGCACCGCGACACCTTCGCGGCTCAGCTCCTTCAAGCTCAGCGCCACGTCCTCCACCACGGCCGGCGCCAGGCCCTCGGTTGGCTCGTCGAGGATCAGGCAGCCGGGGTTGGTGACCAGGGCCCGGCCGATGGCCAGCATCGAGCGCTCACCGCCGGAGATCTGGTCGCCATAGGCGCGGCGCCGTCGACCCAGCGAGGGAAACAGCTCGAACACTCGGCTAGCCGACCACTGCTGCCCGGCGGGGCCCTTGCGCGCGTTCAGCTGCAGGTGCTCGTCGACGCTGAGTGACGGAAACAGCCGGCGCCCCTGGGGGACATAGCCGACCCCCAGCTGCGCGATGCGCTGCGGCGACCAGCCGAGCACCGGCCGACCCAGCAGTTCCACCGAGCCGCGTGCCTGGGGCGGATCGAGCCCCATCAGCGCCCTCGCCAGGGTGGTCTTGCCCACCCCGTTACGCCCCATCACCGCGACACACTCCTTGCCCACGCTGAACGTCAGGCCCTGCAGCGCCAGGCCCAGCCCGTAATGGGCCTCGAGGTGCTCGACGCGTATCACTGTTTCAGCCATTGGCACGCCCCAGGTAGATATCGCGCACGCCCTGGTGGGCGGCAATCTCGTCAGGCGTGCCCTCGGCAAACATTTCGCCCTGGTGCAGCACCGAAATGCGGTCGCTGAGCGCCAGGACCATCTCCATATCGTGTTCGATCATCAGCAGCGTCACCTCCTGGGGCAGGTTGCGCAGGATGCCTTGCAGCACCTGGCGCTCGGCATGGGAGAGCCCGGCGGCGGGCTCGTCGAGCAGCAGCAGTCGCGGCTGCTGGGCCATCACCATGGCCAGTTCCAGCTGGCGCAGGGTGCCGTAGGAGAGGTTGGCCACCGTCTCGTCGAGCACCGGCGTCAGGCCCAGCCGCTCGGCGGTGGCCATCAGGTCGTCGTCCAGTCGCGACTGCCAGGGTTGCCACAGCGACGGCAGCCGGCCATTGCCGCGGGCCAGCGCGAGGTTCTCTCGCACCGTGACCGACGGCACCATGGTCGACACCTGATAGGTGCGGCCCAGCCCCTTGAGGGTGCGCTGGATGACCGAGTCGCGGGTGATATCGTCGCCGAAGAAACCGATCGAGCCGCGGTCGGGCTTGAGCTCGCCGGCGATCATGTTGAACAGCGTGGTCTTGCCGGCGCCGTTGACGCCGATCAGCCCACGCCGCTCGCCGGCGTCCACCCGCAGATGGACGTCGCTGGCCACCATCAGCGAACCGAAGGACTTGGCCAGGCCGGCGACCTCCAGCGCCGGCACAGGGCTCATCTCAGGCTGTGGGTCAGTCATAGTAAGGGTCCGAGCAGTTGCCGGGCGGGAAGTCGCGGCTGTCGGGCTCGCCGGCGAGGTACTCCTCGGCGTCGAAGGGGCCGAACTGGCTGACGTTCTCATAGGTCTTGATCGGCACGTTGACCAGGCGACCGTCGACTTCCTGAACCTCGTTGATGTAGATGTTCTGTACCGGGTTGCCGTACTCGTCGAGATGGAAGGGGCCGCGCGGCGCATCCGGCATCTCGGTCTCGCGCAGGGCGGCGATCAGCGCGTCGCGGTCGCCGCCGTTGGCGCTCTCGAAGGCGTTCACCGCCATCATGAAGGCCACATAGCCGTGCTCGGCCGGCGCCAGCGGCATGACCTCGTCGCCATGCATCGCCCAGAAGGCGTCGCGGAACGCCTGGAAGTTGTCGGTCTCCAGGCCTTCGGCATACTGCAGCGCCGAGAGGCCGCCGATGGCCTGCTCGCCCATCTCCGGCAGGTCGCCCACGGCGAAGAAGTTGGAGCCGCCAAGCAGCGGCATCTGCGCGTCGATGCCGAAGTCGTAGTACTGCTGGAAGAACGCCAGGCCGTCGCTGCCTGCGCCATTGTAGAGCAGTGCATCGCCGTCCGGCAGGGTCGCCAGGATCGAGCTGTAGTCGGAGGTGCCGGTGGGGTGCCAGATGCGCTCCACCGACTCCCCGCCGGCGGCGCAGAAGCCCTTGAGGAAGCCGCCCAGCTGGTTGTAGGGGAAGGAGTAGTCCTGCCCGACCATGACGATGCGCTGATGGCCGAGCTCCTCGGCGACGTACTCGCCGAAGGCGAACATCGGCTGCGCCCCGGTCCAGCCGGCGCGCACCACGTTCTCGGCGCGGTCGCGCATGGTGATGTCCTCGGGGGCCGAGTAGGAGATCACTGTCGGCATGCCCGAGCTCTTGGCCCACTCCAGGCCGGCCAGGCCGGTACCGCCGAGCACCGGGCCGACCACCAGGTCGACGTCGTCACGCGACTCCATGGCACGCAGCCGGTCGACGGTGGTCTCGGCATCGCCCTGGGAGTCGTAGAACTCGACCTCGATATTGAGCGCCTCCAGCTGCTCGGCAAGTTCTTCCATGGCCAGCTCCACGCCCATGCGCTGCTGCTCGCCGAAGAAGGAGAACACGCCGGTGGTGGGGCCGATCACGCCGATGCGTAGGGTGTCGTCGGCCTGCAGGTGGGCGGTGGCGCCTACCGCCAGGGCGGATATGCTGCTTACGATGAGCGTCTTGGCGTACTTCATGGCTCTTCTCCTCGGGTTGTTGTTGTCACGGAAGCCTGGGGCTTCGACTTGCGCTTGAAGTGCTGCTCGAACATTTCTGCCAGCCCGCGCGGCATCAGCAGAATCGAGAGCAGCAGCACCACACCGATCACCATCATGTGTCGGTCGGTGTATTGGGAAACCAGGGTCTCCAGGGCGATCAACACGGCCACGCCAATCGCCGGGCCCAGCAGGCTGCGATAGCCGCCCAGCACCGCGGCGGTCAGCACCCACACGGCGTGGCCGAGCCCCAGCGGTGACGGCGACATGATGCCCATGTCGTAGACCAGGAAGACCCCCGCTACGCCGGCAATGGCGCCCGCCAGCACGAAGGCGGTGAAGCGGGCCAGGGCGACGGGGTGGCCCAGCGCGCGCATGCGCTGCTCGTTCTCCTGGATGCCCAGCAGCAGCAGGCCGAAGGGCGAGCGATACACTCGCCACACGGCGAGGTAGATCGCCACCGTGACCGTTGCGACCAGGGCGTAGAAGACCCGGGTGTCGTTGAGATTGAGGTCGCCATACACCGGCATGCGTACCCCGGCGATGCCGTTGTAGCCGCCGGTGACGTCGACCCACTGGAACGACAGCGCCCACACCATCTGGCCGAGTGCCAGGGTCAGCATCAGGAAGCTGACCTTGCGCGAGCGCACCGTCAGCAGGCCGAAGATCACCGCGCTCAGCGTGGTCAACAGCAGCGCCAGCGTGACCACCAGCGGGAAAGGCAGGCCGAAGCGCACCCCCAGGATGGCGATGGTGTAGCCACTGATGCCGGCAAAGGTGGTCTGGCACAGCGAGAACCAGCCCAGCCGGCCGGCCAGCAGCGAGAAGCTCAGCGCCGCCAGGGCGTAGATCATCGCCCGGTTGGCCTGGGACACGGCGTAGTTGCCCATCACCAGCGGCCAGGCCAGGAGGGCGACGAGGATCATCACAATGATCAGGTATTCGCGTTTCATGTCACCCTCCCGAACAGGCCCTGGGGGCGAAAGACCAGGATCAGCGTCATCGGCAGGAACAGGAAGAACAGCGCGAACTGCGGCAGGTAGCCGGTCGCGAAGCTCGACACCATACCGGTGATCAGCGCGCCGACCGCGGCCCCCTTGAGCGAGCCCATGCCGCCGATGATGATCACCACCAGCGAGAGCATCAGCACCCGCACGTCGAGCCCCTGGGTCAGCGACATGTAGGAGGTCCCGATGACGCCGGCGACGCCGGCCAGGAAGCTGGCCACGGCAAACACGCCGCCGAACAGCAGCGGCACGTTGATGCCCTGGGTCATGGCGGTTTCGCGGTCGTCGACGCCGGCACGAATGGCCGCGCCGATGCGGGTGTAGGTCATCACCAGCCACAGCGCGATGCCCAGCAGCACGGCGAAGATCATGATCAGTACCCGGAAGTAGGGGTACATCATCACGCCCAGGTCCACCGGCGCGCGCAGCTCACGGGGCAGAGGCAGGCTCACCGGCTGTCCGCCGTAGACCACCAGCAGGGCGTCGGCGATGATCAGACCCACGGCGATGGTCAGCAGCGCCTCGGAGAGATCCATGCCGCGCACCCGCTGCAGCAGGAAGCGCTCCATCAGCAGCCCGCCGACCAGGGCCACGGCACCGCCGGCCAGGATGCCCAGGGTCAGGCTGCCGGTGTCGCGAATCACCTGGACCCCGATATAGCCGCCCAGCAGATAGAAGGCGCCGTGGGCCAGGTTGACCACCCGCATCAGCCCGAAGGCCAGGGTCAGGCCGCTGGCCATGATGAACAGCAGCGCCGCCATGGTCAGGCCGTTGAGGGCCAGGAAGTAGAAGGTGTTCATAGGCACACCCCCCAAGCGTCGTTAAAGCACATGGTAAATCAGCCCCGGCGAATATTCTTGAAGGCTCGGGTCTGCTCGGTCAGGGCGCGCTCGGTGGGCAGTCGCTCCATGCTCGAGGCGCCGTAGAAACCGTGACAGCCGGAACAGCGGGCCAGGATGTATTCGGCGTCGTTGGGGTCGGCAATCGGGCCGCCGTGGCAGAGCACGATCACATCGTCGCGCACGGCCCTGGCCGCCGCCGCCCAGTCGTTGATGGCGGCGACGCAGTCATCCAGGCTCATGGCGGTCTCGGCGCCGATGCTGCCGCCGGTGGTCAGGCCCATGTGGCAAACGATGATATCGGCGCCGGCCTCGGTCATGGCGCGTGCGTCGTCGGCGTTGAACACGTAGGGCGTGGTGAGTAGCCCGGCCTCGCGGGCCTGGCGGATCATCTCCACTTCCTGGGCATAGCGCATGCCGGTCTCTTCCAGGTTGGCGCGGAAGGTGCCGTCGATCAGGCCCACGGTGGGGAAGTTCTGCACCCCGGCGAAGCCCATCGCCTTGAGCTCGGCCAGGAACGGTTCCATGAACACGAAGGGATCGGTGCCGCAGACGCCGGCCAGGACCGGGGTGTTCTGGGTCACCGGCAGCACCTCGCGGGCCATCTCCTTGACGATCTCGTTGGCATTGCCGTAGGGCATGATCCCGGCCAGCGAGCCGCGCCCGGCCATGCGGTAGCGGCCGGAGTTATAGATCACGATCAGGTCGATGCCGCCGGCCTCTTCGCACTTCGCCGACAGGCCGGTGCCCGCGCCGCCGCCAACGATGGGCTCGCCGCGTGCCACCATGGCCTGGAAGTGCGCCATCAGCGCTTCTCGATTCCACTTCTTCAATTTGGTCTCCTTGAACGTGTTGCCATGACCTCGCGGAACTGCTCGACCAGCTGTGCAGCGAAGGCCGGGTCATTGATGTGATGGGGCGAGCGAATCAGCTGTCGCTCGGGGGTCTGCTCGACGGTCGCCTCGAGCGCCTCGAACAGGGCGGCGTCGGCCGCCGGGTCGTGGAAGGGCTGGCCGGGGGCGTCCAGCGCCGAGACGCCGCCCTCGGGCAGCAGGAAGCGCACGGGGCCGCGGCTGCGGTTGAGCTTGTCGCCGATCCAGCGCCCCATGCGCGCGTTCTCCTCGGCGGTGGTGCGCATCAGCGTGATCTGCGGGTTGTGCTCGTAGAGCAGGCGCTGGCGATAGCGCTCGGGGACCGACTCGAGGCCGGCGAAGTTGACCATGTCCAGCGCCCCCACCGAGCCGACGTAGGGCAGCGCGGTACGCGCGACGACATCGAGGCGCTGCTCGCCGGCGCTAAACACACCACCCATGAACAGGTCGCAGACCTCGGTGGTGGTGACATCCAGCAGGCCCTCGATCATGCCGCTGTCGGCGAGCTTCTCCAGCGAGCGCCCGCCGGTGCCGGTGGCGTGGAACACCAGGCAGTCGTAGTCGGCCTCGAGGCTGTCGCAGAGCCGGTTCACGCAGTCTGTGGTGACGCCGAACATGCTCAGGCCGATGGCCGGCTTGTCGTCGGCCACCGCCGGAATGCGTTCGCGCAGCATGCCGGCCAGGGCGTGGGCGGCGTTGCCCAGCACCCGCCGCGAGATGCGGTTGAGGCCGGCGACGTCGGTGACCGAGTAGAGCATGGCGATGTCGCTGGGGCCGACGTAGGGCGCGACGTTGCCGGAGGCGATGGTCGAGACCAGCAGCTTGGGCACGCCGATATCCAGCTCGCGCAGCGCCGGGGCGATCAGCGCGGTGCCGCCGGAGCCGCCGATGCCCAGGGCGCCGCCCAGATCGTCGCGCGCGGGCAGCCAGCGGCGCAGCGCCTCGGCCATGGCCGCCACGGCGCGGCCGCGGTCGTTGACGAACACCGCGGCAGCACCCTCGGGATGGCAGGCGGCGACCTCGGCGGCACTGATGTCGGCAACGCCCTGGTCGTCACCCTGGGTGCCGACGTCGACGATGCAGCTGGCCACGCCGGCGGCGGCCAGCCGCTCACGTAAATAGCGCAGCTCGGTGGCCTTGGTGTCGCAGGTGCCGATCAGATAGGCGATGGCTTGCATGGCGTATCTCCTAGCGGGCGCGCTCGGTGGCCCCTTCGAAGGCCAGCCGGAAGGTGTCGCCGACGCGCTGGACCACGTCGTCACGGTCGGCGTCGTCGACCTCGAACTCCGCCCACCACTCACCGAAGCAGTGGCCGCTGGTGGTGATCGGCTTCAAGCGCATCTCCGAGACATAGCCGCGCACCGGCAGCGCCGGGGCGTCGAGAATGCGGTAGCAGCAGAGGTGCTCGCGGTCGGAGAGCGACAGCAGCTCCTCGCGGATGGCGTTGCCGTCGTGGTCGTGGAAGTGGCGTACGCAGCCGAGCTGGTCGGCGGGTTTGCCGTCCTCGATGTAGCTCTTGGCGAAGAACGGGTGGTAGTCGGGCAGTCCGTTGAAGTCGCGCAGCACGCGCCAGGCTTGCTCCAGACTGATCGGCATTACGGCACTGACATAGACGCGGGTCATGGTGTGCTCCTTGTGTTGGCGTGGCTCATGCGATGGCCTTGAACTGGCGGATCTGCTCGGTGAGCGCGATTTCGGTGGGCAGGCGCTCCATGCTCGAGGCGCCGTAGAAGCCGTGGCAGTGCTGGCTGTTGCGCATCACGTAGGCGGCATCCTCGGGGGTAGCGATGGGCCCGCCGTGGCAGAGCACCAGCACGTCGTCGCGCACTTCGCGGGCCGCCGCCGCCCAGTCGTCGATCAGCTGCACCGACTCGTCGAGGCTCTTGGCGGTGGCGGCGCCGATGGTGCCGCCCACCGTGACGCCCATGTGGGCGACGATGATGTCGGCGCCGGCCTCGGTCATGGCCACCGCCTCCTCGGCGGAGAACACATAGGGCGTGGTGAGCATGTCCATCTCATGGGCCAGGCGGATCATCTCGACTTCCTGGGCGTAGGTGATGCCGGTCTCCTCCAGGCTGATGCGGAAGGTGCCGTCGATCAGGCCCACGGTGGGGAAGTTCTGTACCCCCGAGAAGCCCAGGTCCTTCAGCTCGCGCAGCAGCTTGGGCATGATCACGAAGGGGTCGGTGCCGTTGACGCCGGCCAGCACCGGGGTGTGCTTGACCACCGGCAGCACCTCCAGCGCCATCTCCTGGACGATCTGGTTGGCGTTGCCGTAGGCCAGCAGGCCGGCGGAGGAGGCGCGCCCGGCCATGCGGTAGCGCCCGGAGTTGTAGATCACGATCAGGTCGATGCCGCCGGCCTCTTCGCACTTGGCCGAGATACCGGTGCCGGCGCCGCCGCCGATGATCGGCTGGCCGCGGGCGGCCATGTCACGAAAGCGCGCCATCAGGGTGGTTCTATCGAGCTGGGCCATGCTGGCCTCCTTGTTCTCAGAGTTCGCGGTCGTTCAGCGCTGGCTATCGGCACGGGCGCTGGCGTGAGGCGGCGCTTTGGTTGGCTTGGATGGGTGACGCGACCTCAGCAGGCGGCCGAGCTCGCCCACCACGCCCTGACGGAAGGTCAGCACGCAGGTCATGAACACCACGCCGATGATCACCGTGACCCAGGCGCCGAACGGGTCCAGGTAGTGGTTGAGGGTGGAGACGATTACCGCGCCCACGGCGGGGCCAAACACGGTGTTCATGCCGCCCAGCAGGGTCATCAGGATGACGTCGCCGGAGGTGTGCCAGTGCACGTCGTAGAGGGCGGCGAGCTGAAAGATGATCGCCTTGAGCGAGCCGGCGATACCCGACAGCCCCGCGGAGAGGGTGAACACCAGCACCTTGTAGCGCGCCACCGGATAGCCCAGCGAGATGGCCCGCGGCTCGTGCTCGCGAATCGCCCGCAGCACCTGGCCGAAGGGTGAGTTGACGGTGCGCCACACCACCCACAGCCCGGCGCCGACGATGCCCAGCACCACGTAGTAGAGGGCCACATCGCTGTTGAGGTCGATCATGCCCAGGAAGGTGCCGCGGGGAATGCGCTGCAGGCCGTCCTCGGCGCCGGTGAAGGGCGCCTGGAGGAAGAAGAAGAACACCAGCTGCGACATCGCCAGGGTGATCATCGCCAGGTAGATGCCGCTGCGGCGGATCGCCAGGGCGCCGATCACCGCGCCGAGCATGGCGGCCACCAGGCCGCCGGCGAGGATGCCGAGCTCGGTGGGGACGCCGTAGGCCTTGACCAGCTGGCCGGTGATATAGGCGCCGGTGCCGAAGAAGGCGGCGTGGCCGAAGGAGAGGATGCCGGTATGCCCCAGCAGCAGGTTGAAGGCGCAGGCGAACAGCACGAAGCACAGCGTCTTCATGATGAACACCGAGTACACCAGCTGCGGAAAGAAGGGCACCGCCAGCAGCACTATCAGGCCGACGATCAGCAGCGGCCAGGTCAGGGAACGCAGGTGCATGGTCAGCCCTCCTCTCGGCCGAACAGGCCGGCGGGGCGCAGCAGCAGCACCAGCACCATGACCAGGAATACGATGGTCGAGGAGAACTCCGAGTAGAACACCCGGGTAAAGCCCTCCACCACGCCCAGCCCCAGGCCGGTGACGATGGCGCCCATGATCGAGCCCAGGCCGCCGATGACGACCACCGCGAAGATGATGATCACCAGACTCGAGCCCATCGACGGGTTGACGTGGAAGATCGGCGCGGCAAGCACCCCGGCAAACGCCGCCAGGCCCACGCCGACGCCGTAGGTCAGGGTCACCAGGCGCGGCACGTTGATGCCGAAGGCCTGGGTCAGTTCGGCGCGCTCGGTGGCGGCACGCAGGTTGGCGCCCAGCGCGGTGCGTTCGATCACGAACCAGGTCACCAGGCATACCAGCAGGGCGGCGACGATCACGAAGCCGCGATACATCGGCAGGATCATGAAGCCCAGGTTGATAGTGCCGCGCAGCGCCTCGGGGGTAGCGAAGGGCTGGCCGGAGGAGCCGAAGGCGACCCGGAAGCCACCCTCCAGCACCAGCACCAGGCTGAAGGTCAGCAGCAGGCCGTAGATCGGGTCGAGCCCGTACAGCCGGCGTAGGAACAGCCACTCGAACAGCATGCCGAACAGCGCCACGGCCAGGGGGGCCACCAGCAGCGTGGTCCAGTAGTTGGCGCCGAGATGCTGGGCGAGCAGAAAGGCGGTGAAGGCACCCAGCATGAAGAAGGCGCCGTGGGCGAAGTTGACGATCTTGAGCACGCCGAAGATGATCGCCAGGCCGAGGCTCAAGACGGCATAGAAGGAGCCGTTGACGATACCCAGCATGAGCTGACCCATCAGGGCCTGAATGGGTACACCGAAGATATCCATGATTGACTGCTCACAGAGAGAACGAAGGGGCGACGATCAGCATCACACCGCTGCCCGGGGAGCCCCCGGGCAGCGGCCGCGCTCACTGGTTGTGTTCGAGCAGGTAGCAGCTGCTGTCTTCCAGCGGCTGGAAGGCCTCTTCGCCGGGGATGGTCGCCACCAGGCGCAGGAAGTCGTAGTCATACTCCGACTCGTCGGGTGCCTTGACCTCCCACAGGTACTGGTCGTGCACCATACGGCCGTTGGGGCGGATATAGCCGCCGCTGGCGAAGAAGTCGTTGATCTCCAGCGTGCGCATCTGCTCGGAGACGGCGTCCGGGTCATCGGTCCCCGCGGCTTCCACGGCGTTGAGGTAGTGCATGGTGGAGGAGTAGTTGCCGGCCTGGGCCATGTTGGGCATGCGGCCGGTGCGCTCGTAGAAGCGCTGGGAGAACTCGCGGGTCTCGTCGTTGGCATCCCAGTAGAAGGCGTTGGTCAGCAGCAGGCCCTGGGCGGTCTCGAGGCCGAGGCTTACGATGTCGTCGTACCACAGCAGCAGGGCCGCCGGGCGTTGATCCGGGGAGACCCCGAACTCGGACAGCGCGTTGATGGCGTTGATGGCATCGGCGCCGGTGGAGGCGATACCGATGATCTCGGCGCCCGAGGCCTGGGCCTGCAGGGCGTAGGAGGAGAAGTCGGTGGTATCCAGCGGATGGCGGGCGGCGCCCACGACCTGGCCGCCGGCCTCGCGCACCACCTCGGAGACCTGCTCCTCGAGGCCGATGCCGAAGGCGAAGTCGACGGTGAGGAAGAACCAGGTATCACCGCCGTCCTCGACGATCGTCTTGCCGGTGCCCTGGGCCAGCGAATAGGCGTCGTAGGTGTAGTGGGTCACATAGGGCGAACAGTAGTCGTTGGTCAGTCCGATGTTGGACGCCGAGTTGGAAATGGCGTGGCGCTGACGCTCCTCGGCCACCGCCGCCACCGCCAGCGCGACCCCGGAGTTGGAGAGGTCGTTGATCATGTCGACGCCGTCGTTGTCGTACCACTCCCGGGCACGGCTGGCGCCGGTATCGGCGCGGTTGCGGTGATCGCCGTAGATCACCTCGATCGGCACGCCGCCGACCTCGCCGCCGAAGTCCTCGACCGCCATGCGCACGGCTTCCACCGCGGCCTCGCCGGAGAGGTCGGTGTAGATGCCGGACATGTCGGTCAGCACGCCGATACGCACTACATCGTCGGAAAAGCCATTGCTGGCCATGGCGCCGGAGGCGGCGCCCATGGCGAGCACTATCGACGACAGGGCGAAGGTTTTCAAAGGGGTCTTGGCTGGCATGTTAATCTCCTGTGCTCGTTGTGACTGTTGTTATAGTTGGCCTTGAGCAGCCGCTTTCTGTTATGTGTTGCTGCTATCAGTAAGGGCCAAAAAGAGTGATCCCGCCATGGCGTCAGCACACGACTACCTATCCGAAACCCACATTGTGGGGGACGATACCCAGCAGTGGATCGTGCGCGTGGAGGACTGCCAGGCGCTGAAGGACCGGCACATTTCCCACGTCGGAGTCGGCGATGCCGCGGTGCCCTACCGCATCGTGCGCACGCGGCTCAGCGGCGCCTATATCCACGGCTCGCTGGGCGGCGAGGGGCGCATGCTGCTCGACGGCGGCTGGTGCACCATGCGCCGCAACATGATGTCGTTCGCCCCGGCCCACGGCCTGCACGCCTTCCATGCCGTGCCGGGAAGCCGCTGGCAGTACTGCTGGGTGCGCTACCTGCCGAGTGCGCCGCGCTCGGTGGTCGGCACCATCGCGCCGATCATGCAGCACTTCGATCCCGAGCCGATGAAACACGCCATCCTGGGGCTCTACAGCGAGGTGTTTCACGGCCAGGGCGATGCCGCCAGCTGCGAGATGTGGGGCGATACCATCGAGCGCTATATCTCGCGCTTCGCCGATCCGTGGCGGCGCGACCCACGCATCGTGGCGGTGTTCGATGCGGTGATCCCGACCCTCGAGAAGCACTGGACCATCGAGGAGATGGCCGAGATCGCCCACGTCAGCAGCGAGCATCTGCGGCGTATCAGCCGCAAGGTCTTCGGCCGCAGTCCGATGCAGCAGCTGACCCAGCTGCGCATGCAGCACGCCGCCCACCTGCTGGCCACCAGCAGCCTGCCGGTGGAAGAGATCGCCGGGCGGGTCGGCTACCACAGCCCGTTCGCCTTCTCCAAGACCTTCAAGCGCATGAAGGGCGTGTCGCCGTCGCACTTTCGCCATCATAGCCAGGCGTGAGTGCGGTCAGACGCCGAGCCGGGCCAGCAGCGCGTCGGCGTTGTGGTCGATGCTCTGGCGGTCGTAGCTGGCCACCACCTGGCCGTGGTCGACCAGGTAGTGGTGGTCGGCCAGCGACATCGCGAAGCGCAGGTTCTGCTCCACCAGCAGGATGGTGTAGCCCTGGGTCTTGAGGTGGCGGATGGTGTCGCCGATCTGCTCGACGATGGCCGGTGCCAGGCCCTCGGTGGGCTCGTCGAGGAGCAGAAAGCGCGCCCCGGTGCGCAGGATGCGGCCGATCGCCAGCATCTGCTGCTCGCCGCCGGAGAGCTTGGAGCCGGGGCTGTGCAGGCGTTCACGCAGGTTGGGGAAGAGGTCGAGGATCTGCTCGGTGGAGAGACCGCTCGAATTGATGCGGCGCGGCAGCTCGAGGTTCTCGCGCACGTCCAGGGTGGCGTAGATGCCGCGGTCCTCGGGGCAGAAGGCGATCCCTTGGCGGGCGATATGGTAGGGCCGCCGGGTGACGGTCTCGACGCCTTGCAGGCGGATGCTACCTTCACGCCTGGGCACGATGCCCATGATCGACTTCAGGGTGGTGGACTTGCCGGCGCCATTACGGCCCAGCAGCGTCACCACCTGGCCTTCGGGTACCTCGAGATCGATGCCGTGGAGCACGTGGCTCTCGCCGTACCAGGCGTTCAGGCCGCGAATGCTGAGCATCGTCGCCGGCTGCTGATCGAGCGCTGCGTCAGCCATGGGCGGCACCTCCGATATAGGATTCGATGACTCGCGGATCCTTGGACACCGTGGCGTAGTCGCCCTCCACCAGCACCTCACCGCGGGCCAGCACGGTAATCCGGTCGCACAGCTCGGCGACCACGCCGAGGTTGTGCTCCACCATCAGCACGGTACGCCCCTCGGCCACGCGGCGAATAAGCGCGGCAATGCGGCCGACGTCCTCGGTGCCCATGCCGGCCAGCGGTTCGTCGAGCAGCATCAACTGCGGGTCCAGGGCCAGGGTCGTGGCCAGCTCAAGGGCGCGCTTGCGGCCGTAGGGCAGTTCGGCAGCGGGGGTGTCGACCACATCGCCCAGGCCGACGTCGTCGAGCAGCTCCTCGGCACGCTGTCGCTGGTGGTCGAGACGCCGGTGCGAGCCCCAGAAATCGTAGGATTCACCGCGGTGGCGCTGCAGCGCCAGCTTGACGTTCTCCAGCGCGGTCAGGCGGCCGAACACCGCCGAGATCTGGAACGAGCGCACCAGGCCCAGGCGGGCGATCTGATCCGGCTTGAGGGCGGTGATATCCTGGCCCTTGAACAGGATCTGGCCGCTGGTGGGGGCCAGGAACTTGGTGAGCAGATTGAAACAGGTCGTCTTGCCGGCGCCGTTGGCGCCGATCATGGCGTGGATGGTGCCCGGCAGCACCTGAAATGAAATGTCGTTGACCGCCTTGAAGCCCTTGAAGCTCTTGGTCAGGCCGGTGGTCTCGATGATTGCCTCTGGCATCACAGGCTCCGCCACTGTTGTCGTTATCGGTGCGTATTGGCTGCCGAACGGTCTCGCCCGGCCCTTCAGTTATGGTGCATGCGGGGTGTTTTCGCCATGACCATAGCGCACGTCAAACTATCCGAAACCCACATTGGATTGGCGGGGCGGTTTGCGGTGATGCATGTAGAGCATTGAAAAATAGATAAAATTCTAGTCGCGCCACGCCCTCAGCTGGCGCAGATGCGCCTCCTGTGCCTGGCCGGGCGAAGCCGGCATCAGGCCCACCTCGGTGCCCGGCAGGCACTGGGCGAGGGTGGCGCAGGCCGTGGGCGTAAGGGCGCCTAGCCGTGGGTAGCCGCCGATGGTCTGGCGGTCGTTGAGCAGCACGATGGGCTGGCCATCGGCGGGCACCTGTACCGCCCCCAGCGGAATGCCCTCCGAGACCATGCCGCGCAGTGAGCAGCGCAGCGCAGGGCCGGTCAGTCGCACGCCCATGCGGTCGGCGCGGTTGTCGACCCGCCATGCCATGTTGAAGGCGCGGAACAGGCTGGCCCCGCTGAAGTGGGCGACCTGCGCACCGGGTACCAGCGCCAGCCGGCAGCCCGGGGTGGGCATGCGCGGCGCGGCGCCCTCGGGCAGCTGGCGTTCGGCGGGGGCGTCGCCGGGCCAGGTCAGGCGGTCGCCGGCGATCAGCGGCTGGCCGTCGTCGTGCAGGCCACCCAGGCGCTCGCGGGCGGTACAGGCGCGACTGCCCAGCACCATGGGTGCCTCGAGGCCGCCGGGGAACGCCAGGTAGGCGCGCAGCCCGGCCAGCGGCTGGCGGAACACCAGCCGCTGGCCGGGGCGCACGCTGAAGCTGGTGCCGGGGGCGAGCGGCGCATCGTCGAGGGTCGCGCCGAGATCGGCGCCGACCAGCGCCAGTCGAGTGGCGCGCTCCACCTCCAGGGTCAGGCCCCCGCCCATGACGATCTCCAGCGCGGCGCTGTCGAGGGGGTTGCCGAGCAGCCAGTTGGCCCAGCGAAACGAGATCCAGTCGGCGGCGCCGCCCTGGGTCACCCCCAGGTGGCGCACGCCGAAGCGCCCAGCGTCCTGGACCAGCGCCAGAGGGCCGGCCTGCTTGACCACCATGCCGTCGCTCATGGGCGCTCCTCCAGCGGCGTGGTATCGCCGCCGTCGGCTTCGAACTCGGCGCGTGAAACGGCCTTGAAGCGGACCTTGTCGCCGGGCCGCAGCAGCGGCTCGCCGCGCCGCGCGTGCTCGAACAGCGGCACCGCGGTGCGGCCGAGGATGTTCCAGCCGCCGGGGGAGAGCAGCGGGTAGATGGCCGTCTGGCGATCGGCGATGCCGACGCTGCCGGCGGCGACCTTGCGCCGTGGGGTGTCGAGCCGTGGCGTGGCTAGCGCCTCGTCGACCAGCCCCATGAAGCCGTAGCCGGGGGCGAAGCCCAGCGCGAACACGCAGTAGTCGTGGCTGCAGTGACGCGCGATCAACGCCTCGACGTCGAGGCCGGCGCGCTTGGCCACCCGCGGCAGTTCCGGTCCCACGCTCTCGTCGTACCACACCGGGATCTGGTGAAGCTGTCCACTCTGGGTATCGGCGGGCTGCAGGCCATCCAGGGCCTCGAAAGCACGCCTGCGCGCCTCTGGGTGGCCGAGCCGCTGGCAGTCGTAGTGCACCAGCAGAGTGGTATAGGAGGGCACCAGATCGATCAGCGCCGCGCCGAAGGCGTCGCGCAGGGCGCGGTCGGCGGCCATGATCCAGGCCATGTTGGACTCATCGATGGCGTCGAACAGGCGCACCATCAGGGCATCCATGGCGGTGGTGTCGATTCGCGGCGTCACGCCTGCTCCAGCGCCTGGAAGGCCTCGCGGATGGCGCGCACCGCGGCCACCGACTCGGGATTGTCGCCGTGCACGCAGAGGGTGTCGCTGGGCAGCTGCAGCACGGTGCCATCCAGCGCGGTGAGCGATTCGCCCTTGGCCAGCGCCATGGCCTGGCCGACGATGGTCGCCTGGTCGTGATGCACGGCATTCGGCAGGCGCCGCGAGGCGAGGTGGCCGTTGCCATCGTAGGCGCGGTCGGCGAAGGTCTCGAACCAGATCGTCACGCCCATGCGCGCCGCCAGTTCGCGGCTCGGCGCAGGGTCGGCGGTGGACATCAGCATCAGCGGCAGGCTGGCGTCGTAGGCGCGTACCGCGCGCATGACGCCCTCCAGCAGCGCCGGATCGCGGGCCATGTCGTTGTACAGCGCGCCGTGGGGCTTGATGTAGTGCAGCCGGATGCCCTCGGCCTGGCAGATGCCGGCCAGCGCACCGACCTGGTAGAGCACCAGGTCTTCGGCCTCGGCGGGCGTGCAGGCCATCGAGCGGCGGCCGAAGCCCATCAGGTCGGGGTAGCCGGGATGGGCGCCGATGCGCACCCCGTGCTCGGCGGCCAGTGACACGGTGCGGCGCATCACGTGGGGGTCGGAGGCGTGGAAGCCGCAGGCGATGTTGGCGCAGTCGACATAGGGCATGGCCTCGGCGTCCATGCCCAGGGTCCAGTTGCCGAAGCTCTCGCCCATGTCGCAGTTGAGCAGGGGAATGGCCATGAAGACTCCTGTTATTATTGA
Organism: Halomonas sp. 1513; assembly: GCA_001971685.1. NCBI lineage: Bacteria > Pseudomonadati > Pseudomonadota > Gammaproteobacteria > Oceanospirillales > Halomonadaceae > Halomonas > Halomonas sp. 1513. Next base: position 4,000,058 of record CP019326.1, on the reverse strand, counting down.
AGAAGGTTATCCGGACATGAACACCAATATATGAACTCGACTCCTCGAGTGCCAATCGTTTTTGGCGATATTGAATATCGGCAGCTTCTATCATGTTGTTATTGGGTGGAAAAATGGTTGACGTCGCGGCACGAGAGGATTATCAATTAATTAACGTGTGTGCTTACAACATCAACAACAGGCGCTAATCGCGGAGCGCTGTTGGCATCGATAAAAGCTTCCGCTTGTTTAGTGCTATCCGTGGAGTGACAGATGAATTCGATAGCCCTTTCTACTCCATTTTTGCCTCCAAGGGCCTGAGTCGAGATCGGTAATATGCTCGATTTCAAGGAGCTCGAAGCCTTTGTCTGGGCGGTAAAGCTAGGCTCCTTTCGCAAGGCGGCGGCCAGGCTTCACCTGACTCAGCCCTCCGTCTCGGAGCGTATTTCTCGCCTGGAGAGCACGGTGGGCGAGCTGCTGTTGGAGCGCTCGATGCGGCCCATTCAGCCGACCATGCGCGGTCGCGAATTCTTTCTGCACGCCGAGCGAATGCTCGAGCAGCGCGATGCGGCGATGGCCTTGTTCGACAGCGACGACGCCTTCTCGGCGCCGCTAAGACTAGGCACCATCGAGACCATCGCCCACAGCTGGTTTCCCGATTTCATGCGCCAACTTACCGAGCGCTATCCGCGGCTGACCATCGAGTTGACGGTAGATTACTCGCCGGCGGTCAATCGGCGACTGATCAACAACGATCTGGATATTCTGTTGGCAATGAATGGCTATCTGCCGGCTGACCAGATCGACCAGATGCCGCTCAATCCTTATGAAATGGGCATGTTCGTATCGCCTCGCCAGGCGGAAAAGCTCGGTGCCACCCCCGCTGATTGGATGGCCAGCCTGCCGTTCATTTCCTTCGGCAAGAAGGCCAGGCCCTATGAAGAGCTGGTCGACTATCTTGCCGATCAGGGGCTGGATAGCCCGCGTATTCATAGCGTCAACACGCTGATGACCATCGTGAGGATGACCATGGAGGGGCTGGGCATCGGCGCCCTGCCGGTGGCCACGGTGCTTGACGAGTGGCGGCGCGGTGATCTGTACCGCCTGGCGCTGCCGGACCCGCTGCCGGCCATGCACTACGATGTAATCTGGCGCCAGGCCAATCATCCACGCTTCTGTCGCGGCGTCGGGCAGCTGGCTCAGCAGTGCGCTGCGGCCTATGCCGAGGGTCGCCGCGAGGACATGGCGGACCCCGCCTTCGCGGTACGCTGGGTGCATCCCGCCCCGGCGTCCATTATCCACCCAGTACGACCATCAACTTGAACAAGAGGTCTTTTATGATGCGCAAGACAATCGCTACCCCGCTGCTGCTGGTCACCGCTTGCAGCCTGGCCGCGGCGGCTACCGCCCAGGCCGCCGAATGGACCATGGCCACGCCCTACGGCGATGCCAGCTTCCATACCCAGAACACCAAGCAGTTCGCCGAGGACGTGGCCGAGGCCACCGACGGCGAGTTGACCATCAACGTGCACAGCGGCGGCTCGCTGGTTGCCCACGGCGAGATCAAGCCGTCGGTGCGGCGCGGGACCATCGAGGCCGGCGAGGTGTTCATGTCGGTGCTCTCCAACGACGATCCGATCTTCGAAGTCGACACCCTGCCCGGGGTGGCCGGCAGCTATGACGAGGCCTTCGCGCTGTGGGAGGCCACCAAGCCGCTGATCACCGAGCTGTTCGCAGAAGAAGGCATCATGCCGCTCTACGCCGTGTCCTGGCCGGCCCAGGGCATCTACACCGCCGACGAGCTGACCGACCCTGAGCAGTTCGAAGGCTTGCGAGTGCGGGCGCCCAACATCAACACCCAGCGCTTCGTGCAGAACCTCGGCGGTAATCCCACCGAGACCGAAGAGTCGGACATCCCCACCGCCTTCAGCACCGGGCGCGTGGACGCCATGATCACCTCGGTCTCCACCGGCAACTCGATGACCGCCTGGGACTACGTCGACCACTACACCGACGCCAACCTGTGGCTGCCCAAGAACATCATCTTCATCAATCAGCGCGCCTTCGACCGCCTCGATGAGGCGACCCAGGAGGCCGTACTGGAAGCGGCGGCGCGTGCCGAAGAGCGCGGCTGGCAGATGAGCCGTGAGGATGGCGATACCAGCGCCGCGGTGCTCGAGGAGAACGGCATCACCATCTCCGAGCCCAACGAGGCGGTTGCCGCAGCGCTGCAGGCGGCCGGCGATAAGCTGTTCGAGGACTGGCTGGAGCGTGCCAGCGACGAGGCCCAGCAGGTACTCGAGGAGTATCGCGCCGGGCTCGACAACTAAGCCTTAGCCAGTCTGCCTGCCGGGGCAGCGGTCCTGCCGCTGCCCCGTCTCGCCCACGCACTCATCGAGACTGCGACCATGACCTTCAAATTCGACAAGCTCTACCGCCTCGGGGCCTGGGGCGCGGCGGCGTGCATGGTGACGATCTGCACCCTGATCGCGCTGCAGGTCACCTTCCGGGTGGTCGACGCGCTGCTGGTGCTGGTCGGCCTGCGCCGGCTGGGGCTGAGCATCACCGGGGTCTCCGAGATCGCCGCCTACCTGCTGGTCGGGGCGACCTTCCTCGGCCTGGCCTACACCTTCGTCCATCACGCGCACATCCGCGTGACCCTGCTGATCTCGCGCCTGCCCTCGGCCATACGCGTGTGGTTCGAGGTGTTTGGCCTGATCGTGGCCCTGGCGATCAGCCTGCTGCTGGGCTATGGCCTGATCGAGCTGGCCCGCGAGAGCCTGCAGTACAACGACGTCTCCTCGGGGTTCCTGTCGATCCCGCTGTGGATTCCGCAGACGGTGCTGGCCACCAGCGTGGGGCTGCTGTGCCTGGCGCTAGCCGAAGCCCTGCTGATGGCGCTGCGTATCGCCGCCCGCGACCCCGCGAGCTTTCGCGAAGCCACCGCCACCGACGACAGCGAGGTGCGCTGAGCCCATGCCCGCTAATCTGGAGACACTCACGTGCTGATACTGAGCCTGGCTACCATCATCACCCTGGCGGTGCTGCTCGGCAGCGGGGTGTGGATCGCCTTCGCGCTGATCGGCACCGCCTGGGTCGCGCTGGAATTCTTCAGCCCCTTCTCGCCGGGGCCGATCCTCGCCTCGGACTTCTGGGGTGCCAGCTACGGCTGGGATCTCACCGCCTTGCCGATGTTCATCTGGATGGGCGAGATCCTGTTCCGCTCAGGGCTCGCCGACAACATGTTCCGCGGCCTGTCGCCGTGGCTCAACCGCTTGCCCGGTCGGCTGCTGCACACCAATATCATTGGCAGCGGCATGTTTGCCGCGGTCTGCGGCTCATCGGCGGCGACCTGCGCCACGGTGGGCAAGATGACGCTGCCGGAGCTGGAGCGCCGCGGCTACGACAGCAACATGGCCATCGGCACCCTGGCCAGCGCCTCGACCCTGGGGCTGCTGATTCCGCCGTCGATCGTGCTGATCGTCTACGGCGTGGTCACCGAGCAGTCGATCTCGCGGCTGTTCATGGCCGGCATCGGCCCGGGGCTGATGATCCTGGCGCTGTTCATGAGCTATCTGGTGCTGTGGTCGCTGCTCAAGGGTAACCGCGAGGGTCGCACCGGCTACGACGAGTCGTCGATGAGCTTCGTCGACAAGCTGCGCAACACCTGGGCGCTGGTGCCGATCCTGCTGCTGATCGGCGGCATCATCGTGTCGATCTACGGCGGGCTGGCCTCGCCCACCGAGGCGGCGGCGGTCGGCGTGGTGCTGTCCATCGTCATTGCACGCCTTACCGGTAGCTTCGACATGGCCACCCTCAAGGACTCGCTGTTCGCCGCAGTGCGTACCGCTTGCATGATCGCCTTCATCATCGCCGGCGCCTCCTTCCTGACCTCGGCGATGGGCTTCACCCAGGTGCCGATGCAGCTGGCCCGTACCATCGGTGAGATGGGGCTGTCGCCGGCCATGCTGCTGATCATGCTGACCCTGCTGCTGCTGGTGATGGGCTGCTTCCTCGACGGCATCTCGCTGATCCTGCTGGTCACAGCCATTCTCATGCCGCTGGTGAGTGCCGCCGGTTTCGACCTGATCTGGTTCGGGATCTACCTGGTGGTGGTGGTGGAGATGTCGCAGATCACGCCACCGGTGGGCTTCAACCTGTTCGTGATCCAGGGCCTCACCGGCAAGGATATCGTCACCATCACCAAGGCCACGCTACCGTTCTTCCTGTTGATGCTGCTGGCCATCGTGCTGATGTACCTGTTCCCGGAGATCGCCCTGCATCTGCCCCAGGCGATGAACCGCTGACAGGCACCTAGTCGAAGAAGTCCTGCGGCTGCTGGCTGGTGCGACGGCACTGGTCGGCAGCCAGCGGCAGCGCCTGGTCGGCGCCGTACAGGCTGAACTCCATGTACCAGTAGTTCTCCTCCTCCCCCTCGAAGCGCAGCCGCATCACCTCGCCACGGCGCATCTCACGCAGCAGCTCGGCCTGATCCTCGACGTAGAAACGCGCATAGAAGCCGTCATCGCCGGCGCGGGTGGCAAACTCGGCGGCGGCGCTATGCGTTTGCAGGCGGTCGATGCGGATCTCGGTGGGCGCCAGGTTGACCACTTCATCCTGCTGCTGGGTCTCCTCGAGCGTGACGCGCATCTGCAGGTCCGGCAGGTCGCAGACCCCTGACCGGTAGTTCACCGCCAGATAGGCGTCGCTGTAGTCGCTGGCGTTGAGGGCCCGATACACGCGCTGCTCGCCGTCGCCGAGGGTAGCCACGGCCCAGGCGTCGATCACCTGCAGGCGCTCATCGACGAGGTCGGCGCTGGCAGCGCCGCCGAACGGCAGTAGGGCAAGCAAGGCGGCGGCTGAAAAAGCGGAGGCGTAGCGGGGCATGGTGGATTCCTGAGGGTAAGTGCCGGAAGCAGTCGGCAGATTACCAGAATCGCCAAGCGACATCCCAGCAAGGGAGGGAATTGTAGCAGGCGTAAAAATTTGTACATATGGCAATTAAAGTTGTACAAGAAATTATTCGTCGTATAGCTTTATCTAGGCGTACGCTCCCCGCACGCCACCATAACGACGCCAGACCCCGATAACATTGTACAAGGAATGCCGCCATGCAGGGCCGCCTCACTCTCCTCAAGGGTCGCAGCATCAAGACTCGCTTGCTCGCCTGTTTCGCCGTCATCATCGTGCTGATGATCGCCCTCACCGCCGTCGGCGTCGGGCAGGTCAACAGCATCGACCGCAGCCTGACCGTGATCAACGACGTCAACGGCGAAAAGCAGCGCCACGCCATCGACTTCCGCGGTAGCGTGCACGACCGCGCCATCGCCCTGCGCGACGTCACCCTGGTCGACAGCAGCGCCGCGCTGGAAACCGCGCTGGACGAGATCGCCACGCTCGAGGCGGACTACCAGCAGGCGGCGGCCGGCATGGCCAGCATGTTCGCCAGCCGCGACGACATCACCGACGAGGAGCGCGCCGCGCTGGCCGACATCGAGGCCGTGGAGGCGCGCACCATGCCGCTGGTCGAGGCGGTGGTCGAGCGTCGCCTCGAGGGCGATATCGACGGCGCACGCGAGCTGCTGCTCGAGCAGGCCAGCCCGGCGTTCAGTGCCTGGTTGGCCAGCATCAACACCTTCATCGACCTGCAGGAGAGCATGAACGGTGCCGAAGCCAGCGCCGCCCGTGACCTGGCCGGCGGCTTTCAGATTCTGATGCTGGTGCTGTGCGGCGGCGCGGTGATCATCGCGCTGCTGCTGGCCGCTCGCCTGACCCGCCAGCTGCTGCGCGAGCTGGGCGCCGAGCCCCACGAAGTGCGCGCCTTCGCCGAAGCCGTGGGTCGCGGTGAGCTGGTCAATACCCGCCAACTGGGCAAGCACGACAGCCGCAGCATCATGGCCAGCCTGGTAGCGATGTCCCAGCAGCTGCAGCGCACCGTCTCCAGCGTGCGCCAGGCCGCCGAAGAGGTGGCCAGTAACAGCGAGCAGATCGCCGAAGGCAACAACGAACTGGCCTCGCGCACCGAGCAGCAGGCCAGCGCGCTGACCGAGACCGCCACCGCCATGGAGCAGCTCAGCAGCAGCGTCAAGCTCAACGCCGACAATGCCCGCCAGGCCGACCAGCTGGCCGGTGACGCTACCCGCGTCGCCGGCGAAGGCGGCGAGTCGGTACAGCAGCTGGTCGCCACCATGCAGGAGATCCGCGAGAGCTCGCGGGAGGTCTCGGAGATCATCAGCATGATCGACGGCATTGCCTTCCAGACCAACATCCTGGCCCTCAACGCCTCGGTGGAGGCAGCACGCGCCGGCGAGCACGGCCGCGGCTTCGCGGTGGTCGCCAACGAGGTACGCAACCTGGCCCAGCGCAGCGCCGAATCCGCCAAGCAGATCGAAGCGCTGATCTCGGCCAACGTCGAGCGCATCGAGCAGGGTGCCGAACTGGCCGGTGACACCGGGCGCAGCACCCAGGAGATCATCGCCGCCATCGACAAGGTGACCCAGTACGTCAGCGAGATCAGCCACGCCACCGCCGAACAGAGCGTCGGCGTGACTCAGGCCGGCCAAGCGGTCTCCGAGATGGACCACGTCACCCAGCAGAATGCCGGGCTGGTCGAAGAGAGTGCCAGCGCCGCCGACAACCTTCGCCAGCAGGCGCGGCGCCTGGTAGACGCGGTGGCGGTGTTCACCCTCGAGGCAGCCAACGAGCAGCAGCCCTCTCGCCAGGGCTCTGCCGACGTGCCTGCCTCGCCGCTGGCCAGCGCGCCACCGCGCACCGTGCCGGGCCGGCCGCTGCTGGCCTCGCGCATGCGCTAGCCGCCATTAAGAGGATTGCGGGAGCCATTTGCGGCTCCCGCTGTCGTTATAGCGTGACCCCCTGACAAGACAGGAGAGCCATATGCGATCCATTTCCACGAGCAAGCCTTCGACGATGCCCCTGAGTGGGCTGATCATCGTGGCGCTGCTGCTGTTGGCCGGCTGTGCCGCCTCGGCACCCCACGAGCAGCACGCCATCACCCTGCAGGACGGCGACGAGGTCGAGATCGTCTCGGCCGGCGCGCGCTATTTCACCTTTACGCTGGATAGCCCCGCCAACGTCGTGCTCGAAAGCCACACCCACGCCGGCCAGCAGACCCAGGTGATTCCCAACGCCCGGCTGCTCGACGCCGAGGGCAACCAGGTTGCCCGCGACTGGGACGGTGGCCGCGGGCACAACTTTCGCCTCGAGCAGCAGCTCGAGCCGGGTGTGTGGTTCGTGCACGTGATGAACCCCTTCGCCTGTAACGGCGAGCAGCGCTGCAGCGATCTCGACTATCGCTATCGCGTCAGCCTCGATGTCTCACCCGAGTGAATCATCGCCATCTGCGGATGGCGTTGGCTTGATAATTGTTATGATATAACATATTTTGTGTGGCATTTCCCGTGACGCCAGAGGAGACGCGCCATGCCAATGCCACCATCATTTGATCGCCTGCCGGTGACGGTCCTGTCGGGGTTTCTCGGCGCCGGCAAGACCACGGTGCTCAACCATATCCTCAACAACCGCGATCAGCGCCGCGTCGCGGTGATCGTCAACGATATGAGTGAGGTCAATATCGACGCCGCGGCAGTGCGTGGCGCCGCCGCCGGCAACGCGCTGGGCGAGATCGGCCTCAACCGCATCGATGAATCGCTGGTGGAGATGAGCAACGGCTGCATCTGCTGCACGCTGCGCGAAGACCTGCTGATCGAGGTGGCACGGCTGGCGCGGGAGGGCTGCTTCGATGCGCTGGTGATCGAGTCCACCGGTATCTCCGAGCCGCTGCCGGTGGCCGAGACCTTCACCTTCGAAGACGAACAGGGCCAGAGCCTGTCGCAGCTGGCGCGGCTCGATACCCTGGTCACGGTGGTCGACGGCGCCAACTTCCTGCGCCAGTACGACGACGCCCAGTCGCTGGCCGAGGCCGGCGAGAGCCTGGGCGAGGAGGACGAGCGCAACGTGGCCGACCTGCTGGTCGACCAGATCGAGTTCTGCGACGTGCTGCTGATCAGCAAGACCGACCTGATCGACGCGGCTCAGTTGGAAGAGCTCAAGGCCGTGCTGCGTTCGCTCAATCCCCAGGCCGAGCTGATCCCCATCCGCCAGGGCCAGGTGCCGCTCGAGCAGGTGCTCGAGACCGGCCGTTTCAGCTTCGAGCGTGCCCAGCAGGCCCCCGGCTGGCTCAAGGAGATGCGCGGCGAGCACGTGCCCGAGACCGAGGAGTACGGCATCTCGAGCTTCGCCTATCACGCCCGTCGGCCGTTCCATCCGCAGAAGTTTCACGACCTGCTGCACGGCGACTGGTTCGGCGGCAAGCTGCTGCGCTCCAAGGGGTTCTTCTGGCTGGCGACGCGGCCGCAGTACGCCGGCCAGTGGAGTCAGGCCGGCGGCATTGCCCACCACGGCTACGCCGGTATGTTCTGGAAGGCGGTCCCCGAGTCGCGCTGGCCGGATGATCCCGAATACCGCGGCTATATCATGGAAAAATGGCAGGAGCCGTTCGGCGACATGCGCCAGGAGCTGGTGTTCATCGGCCAGCGGCTGGACAAGACCAGGCTGCGCGAGGCGCTCGACGCCTGCCTGTTGAGCGACGCCGAGCTGGCCGCGGGGGTAGAGGTGTGGCGACGTCTGCCCGACCCCTTTCCGGCCTGGGACGAGCAGCCCGCGGTGGCCTAGGCGTCGAGCCCGAGCGGGCAATTAAAGGCAAAAATGCCAGCAATTCCCGGCATTGAGCGAGAAAAAACACTGCTTTAATGAATGGCTAGCATGCCTGTTTTATTCGCTCGGTGACGCGATAGGCCCTTTATCCAGGGGCCTGCAGCCGAGCGTGGCGGGCAATACCTCCCGGTAATGACCGACGATGCTACTGGACAGATGGCGGAGATAGGGCATAAATTCCTGTATGGAGCCGCCTGGCACAGGTAGCAGGGACAGTCAGCGATACGCGAAGGGCTCGATGTGAACATATCTCTCGTGACCATAACCACAACAATCGGTCGCCATCGCCTCTGGGGGTTCGCCACCCTGATGGTGGGCGTCTGGCTATTGGCTTCCTCGGCCCAGGCCAATCCGCGCTATGCGGCGATCGTGGTCGACAGCCAGAACGGTGAGGTGCTGCACTCGGCGAACGCCGACGCCACTCGCTATCCGGCCTCACTGACCAAGATGATGACCCTCTACCTCGCCTTCGAAGCGGTCGAGGAGGGGCGCCTGAGTCTCGACCAGCCGCTGCCGGTCTCCTCCTACGCGGCCTCGATGCAGCCCTCCAAGCTGGGCGTGAAAGCCGGCGACACCATCACCCTGCGCGAGGCGATCCCCGCGCTGATCATTCGCTCGGCCAACGACGTGGCGGTGGTGGTGGCGGAAGCGCTGGGTGGCAGCGTTGACTACTTCGGCGAGATGATGACCGATAAGGCGCGCAGCCTGGGGATGCCCAACACCTACTTCCGCAACCCCTCGGGCCTGCCCGACCCGCTGCAGACCTCCACCGCCCGCGACCTGGCCACGCTCTCGGTGCGGCTGATGAACGACTTCCCGGACTACTACCACTACTTCGCCAACTCCAGCTTCAGCTACCGCGGTCAGACCATCAACGGCCACAACCGCCTGCTGCGCAACTACCCCGGTGCCGACGGCCTCAAGACCGGCTTTATCCGCGCCTCGGGGTTCAATGTCGCGACCTCGGCGGTGCGCGATGGCCGGCGTATCGTTGCCGTGGTGATGGGCGGCTTTACCGCCCAGTCCCGGGATGACCACATGATCACCCTGCTGGACCGCGGCTTCATGCGCGCCGCCCTCAACGACCAGAACGGCTGGGTGGCGGAAACCAGCATTGCCCAGCCGATGGAGACACTGGTGGCGTCGGTGCAGGGCCAGTCGAGCGACATGCCGAACCGGGCGCCGACCACGGCGATGGCCGACCTGCAGACCCAGCCGGAGGCGGCCAGCGAGCCGCTGCGGCTGATCGCTGCGCTGGACGCTCGGCCGCGCAGCAGCCAGCCGGCCGATAGCGCCGACTCCCGCGCTGACACGACACCGGCCTACCGTGCCGATGAAGACCCGATCCTGGCCGTGCTCAGTGCCTCAGGGGTCGCCGCCGAGGGCAGCATCGAACAGGGCAGCTGGGCGATCCAGGTCGGCGCCTACCAGGACTTCGACCAGGCCCGCGCCTCGGCGTCCAGAGCGGCCGGCTACCTGTCCTCCGAGCAGGCTATGTCGCGGGTGGCGGTCACCGAAGTGGAGTCCAGCGACCGCAAGTTCTTCCGTGCCCGGCTGGTCGACCTGCAGGAGAACCAGGCCCGCGAGACCTGCTACCGCCTGTCGCAGAACGGCATGGAGTGCCAGGTCGTGACGCCCTGATTCCCACTACATTACGCTGATGCGGTCTCCAACGGCCTCGCACTTGCTGCGGGGCCGTTGACGTTGGTGGCCTCGCCCAGTGCCAGCTGCCGGTCGCACAGCCGGGCGATCAGCGCCGGCAGCGGGGCGAAAGCCTCCGAGAGGCGGAACACCACCTCGCCATCCTCGGCGCTGGCGGTCAGCGGAAGCAGGCCAAGCAGCAGGGCTAAACCGATGGATCGGGGTGCAAACATCGTAACGTCCTTTGACAGGAGGAAGGTTCAGGAAGATGACAGGCGGCGCCAGCGCGACAGTAGGCTGTCGTGGCGTCCGCCAATGACCGAGACGACGTAGCCCGCGCCAAGCAGCAGCACGATGGCGGCACCGGACGGCACGGCATAGTGATAGGAGAGCAGCAGGCCGAGCAGGCTGGCGGCCATGGCGGAGCCAGCCGCCACCGTCACCATGCCCTCCAGGCGTCGGCTCCAGAAGCGCGCCAGGGTGGCCGGCAGGATCATCAGCCCCACCGCCATCAGCGTGCCCAGGGCCTGGAAACCGATGACCAGGCTGAGCACCACCAGGGTCATGAAGGCGCCGTGGATCCACGCCGGCCGCGCGGCCTGGGCGCGCAGGAAGCCGGGGTCCAGCGCCTCCACCATCAGCGCCCGCAGGCCAACGGCCAGGCCGGTAAGCACCACGCTGCCGGTAATCACGATGGCCACCAGATCGCGGCTGCTGACCGTCAGGATCGAGCCGAACAGCATATGGCTGAGGTCCAGCGCGCTGCCCGAGGCCGCGATCAGGAGCACCGCCAGGGCCATGGCAGTGAGGAACAGGCTGCTCATGGCCGCGTCCGACTTGAGGCCGCTGACCAGGGTGATACCGCCGGCCAGGAGCACCGTGATCATCCCCGCGGCCAGGCCGCCGAGCATGATCCAGGGCAGCGAGAGCCCGGTCAGCAGGTAGGCGACGGCCACCCCCGGCATGATGGCGTGGGAGAGCGGCTCGCCGATCAGGCTCAGGCCGCGCAGGGTAAGGAGTACGCCGATGACTGGCGCCGTCAGCGACAGGGCCAGGCAGGCCACCAGGGCGCGGCGCATGAAGCCATAGCCGAACGGCAGGGTGAACCAGTCGACGATCATTCCCAGCACGTGCGCGCCCTCAGCCGGGGTCCAGGGCCAGCAGCAGGCGCCGCTCACCGGGCGCCGGCTGTGGACTGCGGTGCACCAGCCCACGCCCTTCGTTGCCGATCCAGCCGTCGCCCTTGAGCAGCGCCAGATCGCCAACGCCGAGCTGCTGGATCGCCGCGGGGTCGCGCAGCGCCTCGGGCTTGCCCGGGTGCGGCGCGCCCAGGCCGGCCCGATCCACCGCCGACTCGGGCAGCCACTCGCTGGCCGGGCCGGCGTAGGTGGTGACCAGTCGCACGGCGAGATTGTCGACGTGGAAGCGCGGGCACATCGCCCCCTCCAGGGTGCGCAGGCGCACGCCGATGGTGTCGGTGTCGAACAGGTAGGCCATTGCCTCGGCAACGGTGCGAATATCGTCGATCAGCGCCGCGCCCTCGGCCGGGGCCGGCAGATGGGCGGCCAGGTCGTCGGCCAGCGCCTGGCCTACGCCGCCGCGCCAATGCCAGGAGATGCCACGCTCAGCGTCGAGCTGGGCGGCGATACTGGACCGGAGCGCGGCATCCAGGCGCCGGGTCATCACCGCCAGGGTGATCGCCGAGTCGAAGATCCTCGGCAGGACGCTGATATCCTCGCCGAAGGCCCAGTGGTGCTCCTCGGCATTCTGCGCGGTGGCGCTGGCCTCGAGAAACGGGTCGTCCAGCAGGGGCGCGGTAGCGACAGGCATGCAGTGTCCTCCGGTCGAGATATTTTAGTTACTATATAACATAACAATTCAGTCGACACTACGCGCGCTTGCGCTTTTGGTGCTTATCCATCGCCCCGACCCGGCGACTCGGCTATGTTAGAAGGCTTGGCTGTTGCACCGGGTTGGTGCGCAAAACGGGGTCAAAAGGAGGGCAGATGTCACCATCGCTGCAGGGGATACTATGGATGTGCGCCGGGGTGTTCTGCCTGTCGGTGGGCGATGCGATTTCCAAGTGGCTGGGCGAGGTGCATTCGCCGATTCAGATCATCTTCTTCCGCACCCTGATCTCGCTGCCGCTGATTGCGCTTATCGCGCACTTCAACGGGGGGCTGCGCAAGCTCACCACCCGGCGCCCCGGCGTGCACCTGGTACGCGGCCTGCTGGCCACCGGCACCATGCTGTGCTTCGTGTTCGGGCTGGTGCTGCTGCCGCTGGCCGAGACCACGGCGATCGCCTTCGCCGCGCCGCTGTTCGTCACCCTGCTGTCGGTGCCGCTGCTCGGCGAGCGCGTCGAGCGGCTGCCGCTGGTAGCGGCCATCATCGGTTTTCTCGGCGTGCTGGTGGTGGTGCGCCCGGGCGGTGCCGGCTTCCAGCTGGGCGCCCTGGTGGTGGTGGCGGCGGCGATGTTCTATGCCCTGGTGATGATCACCGCAAGGCGCTACGGCGTGCGCGAGTACCTGTGGGCGATGGTGTTCTACGTCACCCTGGTGCCGCTGCTGGTGACCGGGGCGATGCTGCCCTGGGTATGGCAGACGCCCTGGCCGCTGCACTGGTGGGGGTTCATCGGTGCCGGGATCTTTGGCATCGGCGCCATGGCCTGCCTGACGCTGGCCTTTCGCCACGCCCCGGCGGCGCTGGCCGCGCCCTTCGACTACACCGGGATGCTGTGGGCGGTGCTGCTGGGCTGGTGGTTCTGGGGCGAAATGCCCGACCTTTGGGTGTATATCGGCACCGCGATCATCATCGGCAGCGGCCTGGCCATCGCCTATCACGAGCGGCGCACTACCCTAAAGCGCCGGCCCACGGCGTAAGACGGCGCCTATTCTCGCAACCGGGTGCGCCGCAGGACACGCACCATCAGGCCGTGCTTGGGGGCGACGAGCAGCGCCACGCAGAACAGCGCGGTGGCAACCAGCACGATGGCGCCGCCGGAGGCGACGTCGAAATGGAACGACAGCAGCAGGCCGGCCACCGCCGAGACGATGCCCACCAGCACCGAGATCGCCAGCATCGGCTTGAAGCGGTCGGTGAGCAGGTGGGCGGTGGCGCCGGGGGTGATCAGCATGGCCACCACCAGGATGATGCCCACGGTTTCCAGGCTGGCGACGATGGTCAGGGTCAGCAGCAGGATCAGCCCGTAGTGGATGACGCCAATATTGAAACCCAGCGCCTGGGCCTGCTGCGGGTCGAAGGTGTAGAGCAGCAGTGGCCGATAGGCCAGCCACACCGCCAGCGCTGTGATCAGGCCGGCCATCAGGGTGAGCAGCAGCGCCGAGGTCTGCACCCCCAGCACGTTGCCGAACAGGATGTGCATCAGATGGGTGCTCGAGGCGATCTTGCTGATGATCACGATGCCCAGCGCAAAGGCGGCGGTGAACATCAGGCCCATGGCGGCATCCGACTTGATGCGGGTATGGCGCTCGATGGCGCCGATGCCCAGTGAGGTCAGCGCCCCGGTGATGAAGGCGCCGATGAAGAACGGCCAGCCGAGCAGGTAGGCGATGGCGACGCCGGGCAGCACGGCGTGGGAGATGGCGTCGCCCAGCAGCGACCAGCGCTTGAGCACCACGAAGCTCGACAGCAGGCCACAGATGGCACCCACCAGCACTGAGGTGAGCAGGGCGCGCTGCATGAAGCGGTACTCGAAGGGAGCCGACAGGCTCTCGGGCAGCAGGCCGATGGGCAGCATCAGCCAGCCGATCAGGGCGTCGATTAAAGCGCTGCCCAGGCCGTCAAGCAGCGACACGCAGGCCTCCTGCGGGTGAGCCGCCGATGGCCAGCTGGGCGAGCATCGCATCGCTGAGCATCTCGCTGGGCGGGCCGATGCCGACCAGCACGTGATTGATCAAGGCGACCTGATCGGCATAGTGGCGGGCGCTGGGCAGGTCGTGGGTGACCATGACAATCGTGCGTCCAGCGCGCTGCTCGCGCTCGAGCATGCTGAGGATGAGCCGCTCGCTGGGCGAGTCGACGCCTGCCAGGGGTTCGTCGAGGAGCAGAATATCGGCGCGCTGGGCCAGTGCCCTGGCCAGCATCACGCGCTTTTTCTGGCCGCCCGAGAGCTCGCCGATGGGGCTGGTCGCATGTTGATACATGTCGACGGCGTCCAGTGCCTCATCGACGGCGTCGCGGTGCAGCGGATTGGCCCAGCGCTGGGGCACCACGCGCTGCCACCAGGGATCGCGGCGCATCAGCCCGTAGCGGCCGGTCATCACCGTTTCGCGCACTGAGACCGGGAAGTCCCACTCCATCTGTTCGTGCTGAGGCATGTAGGCGATCTTGCCGGCACGCCGCTGTTCTCTGGCGTTGCCGCCGAGGACCCGGAGTTCGCCGCGCAGCGGTCGCAGGCTGCCGGTCACCACCTTCAGCAGGCTCGACTTGCCGGCCCCGTTGGGGCCGACGATGGCGGTCCACTGGCCGGCGGGCAGCGTCAGGCTGATGTCGCTGAGCACCGTCTGGCGGTGGTAGGCGGCCGAGAGCCCCCGGGCCTCGATGGCAGGAAGTTCAGTCACGCTCGGCTCCCAGCGCGCCCTTCAGCAGGGCGGCGTTGTGGCGCAGCATGGCGGGGTAGTCCGGCGCCTCGCCCTCGGCGTCGCTGACCGAGTCGACGTACAGTGGCCCGGCGATGGCGATGTCTGTCTCATCGGCGACGCTGCGCACATGGCGGTCGGAGATGGTGCTCTCCCAGAAGATCGCCGCCGGCCGGCGCGCCTCGATGAGATCGACGATACGCATCAGCTGACGCGGCGTGCCCTCCTCCTCGGCGTTGGTGCCCCAGATGCCGTCGTGTTCAAAATCGAAGGCATCGGCGAAGTAGATGAAGGCTGCCTCGCTGGTGATCAGCAGGCGTTGCTCTGCCGGGATCTCGGCCAGTGCCTCGTCGATCTCGGCGTGCAGCGCGTCGAGCGACTCGGCCAGCGCCTCGCCCCGGGCCTCGAAGCCCTCGGCGGCCTCGGGCCGGGCCTCGCTCAGCGCGGAGGCGATCGCCCGGGCGTACTCGGCGCTGGCGCGGGGATCCATCCACAGGTGGGGGTCCGGCTCGCCGGCCTGTTCGCCGGTGACGATCGGCTGGGTGGGATAGCCCGACGCCTCGGCGACCGCCACCAGGGGCACACCGTCGCGAACGCTCGACTCGACCTGGGGCAGCCACTGCTCCAGCCCATAGCCGTTGTAGAAGACCAGGTCGGCTTCTTCGAGGTCGATGAAGTTGCTGGGGATCAGCTCCCACTCATGCACCTCGGCGCCGATGGGGGTCAGCAGCCTGACCTCGGCATCGTCGCCGGCGACTCGCGCGACCAGGTCGCCGAGGACCGAGAAGCTGGCGGCGACCTTCAGCGGCGGCGCCTCGGCATGCGCCATGCCGGTCATGCCGATGGCGAGTAGGCCCAGCAAGGTGACGCGCGTGCCATGTTGCATCGATGCCTCCAGTGGGATTGCCGCTGCCTGGCGACGAGCCTTGAGCAGGGGTCGCGATTGAGTGGTATGTAAATAACTTAGCAAAGGCTAACTGTATTGCGCAAGACGTTAATGATGAGAGGTTGCTGCACAGAGGTAGGTTGGCTATATTCGTCGCATGATTGATCGCCCAGATGAAACGCCCTCACCGAGTCTCAGCGAGGCCGATGCGCTGCCGCCCAGCGAACAGCACGCCCAGCAATATGCGGCCGTGCGCAATGCGCATGAGACCGAGTTACTGGAAGACTATGTCGAGCTGATCGGTGATCTGATCGCGCATCAGGGCGAGGCGCGCTCGGCGGATATTGCGCTGCGCATGGGGGTCAGCCAGGCCACCGTGTCCAAGATGGTCGGGCGCTTGAAGACCCTGGGCCTGGTGGCCAGCAAGCCGTATCGCTCGCTGTTCTTGACCGAGGAAGGCGAGACCATGGCGAGGATGTCCCGAGAGCGGCACGCCATCGTGCTGCAGTTCCTGCGCGCCCTGGGCGTCAGCGACGAAACCGCGCGCATCGATGCCGAGGGCATGGAGCATCACGTCAGTCAGGAAACCCTCGAGGCGATGCAGCGCTATACGCATCGCCGTCTCTCGGCGTGATTGCCTCCGGCGCGGTCAGGGGGCCGGCCCTGCGGCGCCCAGGAAGCGACTTTGCCAGTAGTCGATATCCAGCGGCACACTGACCACTTCGCGCCCGCGTCCCGGGGCGTGAATCATCTGCCGGTCACCCTGATAGATCCCCACATGCGTCGCCTTGCGCCCACTGCCGAAGAACAGCAGGTCGCCGGGGCGCGCCTCGCCAACCTGCGGCAGCTGTCGGAATTGATCATCGGCGGTGCGCGGCACCCGGATCCCCGCGGCGCGGTAGGCCATTTCCACCAGGCCCGAACAGTCGAGCCCCTCGGGTGTATTGCCGCCGAAGCGATAGGGCGTGCCCAACGCCTGCTGGGCGTTGGCCAGGATCATGGCGCGCTCGATGGAGAGCCCGCTGGCGGGGGTAGTGGCAGTGTCGCGGGTGGCGATATCGCGGCTGGCGCAGCCGGAGAGCAGCGCCATCAACAGCAAGGCCCAGAACAGCGGCAGGGCGCGCCAAGGATAGGCAGGGCAGGATGTCGTCATAGGCTCGGGCCTTGAATTCGCGTTGCCACGTACGCAGATACGCTAGTATTCCTTAATGCACCCTTTGATTAATAGAGGATTTTCGCATGAGCTTCAACGGTGAGCAGCATCCCGGCGTACAGGCGGCTACCGCCGAGTCACAGGGGTTTCGACTCAACCACACCATGCTGCGTATCAAGGATCCCGAGCAGGCCCTGGCCTTCTATACCCGGGTGTTCGGCATGCAGGTGGTGCGGCGGCTGGACTTCGAGGAGATGCAGTTCAGCCTGTACTTCCTGGCCAAGCTCGAGGCCGGCGACACGGTGCCGGAAGATGCAGGGCAGCGCACGGTGTGGACTTTCAGTCAGAAGGGGCTGCTCGAGCTGACCCATAACTGGGGCACCGAGACACAGGACGATTTCGCCTATCACGACGGCAACGCAGAGCCCCAGGGCTTCGGCCATATCTGCTTCAGCGTGCCGGACCTCGACGCCGCGGTGGCCTGGTTCGACGCCAACGACGTCGAGTACGTCAAGCGTCCCGACCAGGGCAAGATGAAGGACGTGGCCTTCGTCAAGGACGTCGACGGCTACTGGATCGAGATCGTCGAGGCGGCGCGCCTCAATCAGCTCGGCGACTAGGCATTGTCCGAAAAGCTGCACGCAGGCAGCGGTCTATGCACACCATGGCCCTGAAGTTATTAGCCGATTTGTCGTAGCGCGTGCAGCCCCGTCGTCTGCTCAAACACGGTCATGCACGCGGTTACCATGATCATTTCTCCCCTCGGAATCTTTCGGTCCAGGGCAAACCTCTGGAACTTGAATGCCCCCACGATACAGGCGAAGATGCAATGCCGGAGGCAATCTCGACCGGCAATATTGATCGTATAAAAATACAAGAACCGAGGGGAAACTATGTTCCCGCTTTTCCTGTTACCAACGCTGATCTCTGGGAAGACGAACCGAGGATTCTTGCGGTCGGGTTCTGTTTCGAGGGCATCATGAGTGTGCCGGGGCTGTCGAGCGCATCGCGCCTCTGGGTTGCGACGATCTCGTCGCCGAAGTACGCGCCTTCTACCAGGACGTTGGGCCGATGGCGAACCCAGCGGCTGGGCCTGGCAACGGCAAGACCTGAGCCGTGCCGGGCACAAGTCGACACATTGCGATGATCCGCTTCTGGTTCGAATTCCACCCCCTGTTGATCCTTCCGCTCCTGCTGATTGTATTTCTGGCTTCCGGGGCATTGATCCACTGGGTCCAGTTTCATTCCCCGCTCAGCGCTCGCCTCAAGGGGGGCGCCCTCGGCTTGCCAACCTTCGTGGCCGTTTCGACCCTGTTTGCGCTGTTCGCGGCCTTCCTGCTCGCTGACACCATGGACCGCAAGGAGCGAGCGTCCCAAGCCGTCCAAACCGAGAGCGCGGCGATCTTCGGACTCGGTGTCGCCAGTGAAACGACAACGGCCAGCGGAGACAGGATCCGCGCGGCGATTGTCGACTACGCTGACTCGGTGGTGGCGGACGAATGGCCGCGCCTGATTCAGGAAAGCGGAAGCAGCAAGACGGAACAGGCGCTACTCGAACTGTTACGCGCCGTGCGGGACGCCACGCACGATGAGGCCCACTCGGCCGCGGTCCACGGCCAGATGCTGTCTTTAGCACAAGACATTGTCGAGGCGCGGACAAACCGCATTGCCGTTGTGGCTAATCATTACCAGCAATTTTCGTGGAGTGCCTTGTTCCTGCTCGGCTTCCTGACGCAATTCGTGATGGGCATGGGATTCCTCGACAGGGCGTCCGCGAACCGGCACGCGATTGTTGTCTTCAGCCTTGCTGCGGTCGTCGCTCTTTGGTTGCTGGCCATCCAGGACAACCCCTTCCGGGGAGCGGTCCAGGTTTCACCCGAGGCCATCGAACAGGCGGTGAGTACATGGAGCGATTGAGTCCGATTAGACACTGGCATTCGGCATGCCACGTAGCGGTGTCCATCATCCACGCGGCGCTCCGGGCGCCGCTGTGAAGATTGGCTCAGCGAAACGAGATACGCGTGCCGTAGGCGAGCATCTCGTCGGGGGTGATGGCGTGGCCTTGAACGCCGATCATCTCGTCGCCGCATTGATCCGCCCAGGTTAGTACGCCGTGGGTCAGCCCGGTTTCGCTGAGCAGGTCGCGAATCTCGCCGGTGCCGAGGAAGGTGCGGGTCTTGCCGTGCTCGTCGGACAGCTCGGCCACGCCGTTCGCGTAGTGCAGGCGCACGATGTAGATGCCGTCCTGGGACTCGACCTCGACGATCGGCGTGTGGCCGTCGGCGACGCCGCGGCCCAGCTGTTTCAGGGTAATGCTGCCCGAGACCGGGTGGTTGCTCTCGGCCATGGTGAATGCCTCAAGAGTGGGTGTACAAGTAATGTAGGAGAGATAGGGGCGGAGAGCGAACTTTTGCGCTCGATTGCGCGGCAAGGGTCTTTCGGGGTGCCCGGAGGGGAAAAATAATTGGACATAATTTGGACAATTCGAGCGGCTCGGACAGCCGCTGACGCAACGCCCCTCAGTAGCCGGTCATCTCCAGATAGCCCTCGCCGACCGCCTCGCCGCTGCGGGACTCGACGGCGGTGACCTCACCCTCCCAGTAGGCGAAGGCGGTGTCCATCCAGCGCTCGGGGTGGCGCGCCGCGACCTCGAGATCGAGCCCCTGCCCGGGCAGCGCTAGCCGCCAACGGGTCGGCACCTCGCGCCCGGCCACGACGCTGGTCTGCTGGGGCGTCAGCGCCAGGTCGTCGCCGCTGAGCGGGGTCAGGCTGCCGTCCGGGGTGATCCAACTGCCCGAGAGATAGTCGCCGCCATCGCGGCCACCGCCGCGCAGGCGAAAGGCCATCAGCTTGTGGCCGTCGTCGAGGTGCAGCGAAAACCAGTCCCAGCCCTGCTGGGTGGGCCCGAGCAGCTGGCTGCTCCACTCGCGGTCGAGCCAGCCGCGCCCGCTGACGCGGTGGGTTTCGCCGTCGAGGTCGACCTCGCCCTCAACCCGCCAGAACGGCTGGGTGTAATAGAAGGAGCCCTGTCCATCGGCGGATTTCTGGCTGAAACCGGCCTCGCCGTGGAGCACCAGGGGCCCCTCGGCGGTCAGGGTCAGGCGGTAGCCGAACGGCTGGCCGGCGTCCTCGCCGCTGGCGCTGACCTCGAGCCGCTCGAAGGTATCGCCGGCCGGGTCGACGACCCGGCTGCTCAGTCGCCAGTCGTCGAGCCAGGCGGCGAACGGCTCGGCCACGGCGCCGGCCTGGGCGCGGCGCGCTTCGGCAGCGGGCAGCGCGAGGCCGCGAGCGAAGCGCTCCTCGACCAGGTGGCGCTCGCCCCGCGATACCGCCGCATGGGCCATCCACAGCTGGCGGCTGTGCCAGGGCCGCGTCGGCTCGAGCGGCGACGCCTCGGGTGGTGCCAGGGCCTGGCGAAACAGCGTCCACTGAATGCCTAGCGGCTGGCCCTGCTCATCCTCCAGGTTGGCGGTGAGGTACCACCACTCGATGCGGTAGTCGGGATGGGGGCCGTGGTCGTCGGGAAAGCGCAGCGGCTGGCCCGGGCCGGCCTCGGCGTAGCCTTCGGCCTCGGCGCCCAGGCCGGCGAAGCCCTGGGGGGACTCGGTGACAGCGCTGGGACGCAGCACCAGCGCCACAGCGACAAGGGCGGCTGCCAACAGCCACAGGCGACGAGTCATGCGGCGGAAAACTCCATCAGTAGCTGGCGGGGGCGGCTGCGCCACAGCCGCCAGAGGGGGATCAACGCAGCCAGCCAGGCGACCGCCAGAGCCAGCACCAGGGCCAGCAGCAGCTGGCTGGGGAAGACGTGCAGCGGCAAGCGCCAGCCGAAGGCGGCGACGTTGATCACTGCCACCAGGCCCCAGGTCAGGGCGATGCCCAGCGGGATCGCCAGCAGCGCGGTGACCAGCGCCGCCAGGCTAAGTTGGGCAAGCGACACCCCGGCCAGCCTGCCTCGCGTGACCCCCAGTGCCCACAGCGGCGCCAGCTGGGCGCGCCGCTCGCCGCCCTGGGCCAGCAGGCTGCTGAACAGCGCCAGCCCTGCCACCGCCAGGGTCAGCAGGGTCAGCGCGCGAGTGATGGTGAAGGTGCGCTCGAAGATCGTCCGCGCCTGTTGCTTCACGGCCTGCTGGTCGATCAGGCTGGCGCCGGCCAGGTCGATGGCGCGGTCGAGCGCCTGGCCCAGCGCGGCGACATCGCTGCCCTCGGCGAGCAGGATGCCGAGGCTGCCCGGCGGCGCGGCGAACTGTGCGGCGAGTGCCGCGGTGGTCAGCGTCACCTCGCCGCGGGGGTTGCCGTAGTCGGGGTAGACGGCGGCAATCGCGGTCTCGTGGGGCCCCTCGGCGCTGCTCAGGGTGAGGCGATCGCCGGGCCCCAGGCCGGTGGCGATGGCCAGCTGTTCATTGATCAACGCCGCGCCCTGCTCGAAGGCCTGCCAGGCCTGCTCGACCCCCGCCTGGGTAGTCAGCAGCGGCCAGTGCCGGGTCAGTTGGCTGGCCGGCGTGATGCCGTAGACGCCCACCGGCTGGGCATCGACGCCAGCGGCGCGCAGGGTGGCGTCGGCACGCCGGGTCGGCAGCAGCGCGACGACCTCGTCACGCGCCTCAAGCCACGCCAGGCTGGCGTCGAACTGCTCGGCGGGTGGGCGCACATAGGCGTCGGCGACCAGCCGCTGGTCGAGCCAGTCGAGGAAGGTGAGGCGAAAACCGCCGACCATGCTGCCGACGCCGAGGTTGGTGGCCAGGGCCAGGAGTAGCGCCATCATCGCCAGCTGCAGGCGTGGCAGCTGCAGCTGCAGGTCCGCCATCGCCCACTGCGCCAGCGGGCGATGGCGCAGCCCCCGCACCGCCCAGCCCAGCAGCAGCCCCAGCAGCGGCGGCAGCAGCAGGGTCGCCGCCAGCAGGCCGAGGGCGACCAGCGCGAAGCCGGCCAGCAGCCGCTCACCGGGTGGCTGGCCGCTGAGCCATAGCCACAGCCCCAGGGCCAGCAGCCATAGCGCGGCGCCGAGCAGCGCCATGATCGTCAGCTGGCGCTGCAGCCCGCCGCGCCAGCGTTGGCGCTGGCCAAGTCCCAGCACGTCGAGACGCGCCGCCCGCCACAGGGTGGTAGCGCCGGCGCTGAACAGACCGCCGAGGGTGATGGCGATGCCGCCCAGCCAGTAGTGCCAGGGCAGCGCCAGTTCAGCGCCGACCCGCTCTCCGTAGAGCGTCGCCAGGCTGGCCGCCACGTCCGGCAGCAGCTGGCCGGCCAGCCACACGCCGCTAACGATACCCAGTAGCGCGCCGATCAGCCCCAGCACCACCAGCTCCACGGCCAGCAAGGCGACAAGACTCATGCCGGGGACCCCCAGGGCGCGCAGGGTGCGCAGCATGCCGAGGCGCTGCTCCAGGGTCAGGCTCAGGGCGGCATGCACGATGAACAGCCCCACCACCAGTGCCAGCAGGCCCAGGGCGGTGAGATTGAGGTGGAAGCTGTCGCTGAGCTGACCCGGCTCGGCGAGCTGCTCGGCGCGCAGCCGCACCAGGGCGTCGGGCAGTGTGGCCGGGGCGCCGGGGGCGATCAGCAGATGGCTGATGGCGTCATCAGGCATGCCCAGCAGCGCGCCGGCCACGCCGATATCAGTGATCAGGGTGCCGGGCGGTACGCTGGGGTCGAGGGCCAACGGTGGCAGCGCCTGGCGCTCGCGGTCGAGCAGCTGCTCGCCGTCCCGCGCGGCGTCGAGATCGGCCAGGGTGTCGGCGGCCAGCCGGGTGCGCCAGGGCGGCTGCAGGAAGTCGCCCAGGGCGTCGGGCCCGCCGCTGGCCTGGATGCCGCTGGCGGCGGGCAGCGTCAGCGGCTCGATGCCAAGCAGCGTGACCCGCGCCTCGCCGGCCAAGACCAGCTCGCCCTCGATCAGCGGCGACACCGCAATGCCGGCCCGGCGCAGCGCCAGGTAGGTGTCGAGGGTCAGCGGTTCGCCGTCGCGGCGCTCGATGCGATCCAGCCCGGCGTCGAACAGCGCGGCGCTGCGGTCGTAGCTGTCGCGGGCCGAGGCGTTGATGGCCTGCACGCCGCTCCACAGCGCGCTGGCCACCCACAGGCCGAGCAGCAGCATCACCAGCTGGCCGGGGTGGCGCCGGTAGTGGGAGAGCAGGGTGGCAGCCGCTGCGGCGATCATGGCGCGGCGCTCGTGGCGCCCTGCAGGTGGCCGCGGGCCAGGGTCAGGCAGCGCTTCAGCGGTGCCGCCACGCGCGGGCTGTGGGTCACCATCAGCAGCGCGCAGCCGCTGTCGTGAACCAGTTCCAGCAGCAGCGCCAGCACCTCGTCGGCGGTGGACTCATCGAGGTTGCCGGTGGGTTCGTCGGCCAGCAGCAGCGCCGGGCGCACCGCCATGGCGCGACCGATGGCCAGGCGCTGCTGCTGGCCGCCGGAGAGCTGCTCGGGGTAGCGCCCGGCCATGTCGGCAAGCCCCAGACGGGCCATCAGGGTGTCGCACCAGGCGCGGTCGTGGCGCCCGGCGAGGCGCGCCTGCAGGGTCAGGTTGTCGACCACGCTGAGGCTCGGCACCAGGTGAAACTGCTGGAACACCAGCCCCAGCCGCGCGCGGCGCAGCGCGGCGCGCTGGCGCTCGGCCATGCCTGCCAGCGGTTGGCCGTCGACGTTCACGGCGCCGGCATCGGGCAGGTCGAGGCCGGCGGCCAGATGCAGCAGGGTCGACTTGCCGCTGCCCGACTCGCCCATCAGCGCCAGGCTCTCGCCGGCGGCGAGTGAAAGGTCCACGCCGTCGAGGACCCTGAGTGGGCCCTGGGGTGTGGCGTAGGATTTGCTGACCTGGCGCAGCTCGAGCATAGGGGGCTCACCTGGGGGACGCGCCATGAGTGTTGCATAAAAAAGGCGCCACCCGAAGGCGGCGCCCAAGCCAGCTTGCGTTAGCTATCAGTGGCTATGGCCATGATCATCGTGGTCGTCGTGGCCATGCTCATGGTCATGGCCGTGGTCGTCGTGGCCGTGGTCGTCGTGGCCGTGGTCATGTTCGTCATGGTCCGGGTCGGCCAGCGCCTCGTGCAGGGTCATGGCGTTGTGGCGCATCATGCCCAGGTAGGTGCTGGCCTCGCCTTCAGAGGCCAGGGCGTCGGCGTACAGCGTGCCGGCGACAGGCAGGCCCGCCTCTTCCGACAGCTGGTTGATGATCGCCGGGCTGGTCATGTTCTCGTGGAACAGCGCCTGAACGTTCTGCTCACGGATCACGTCGATCAGCTCGGCCATGTTGGCGGCGCTGGGCTCGGCCTCGGTGGAAAGGCCCACCGGCGACAGGAAGCGCAGGCCGTAGGCGCTCGAGAAGTAGCCGAAGGAGTCGTGGCCGGTAATGATGGTGCTCGACGGCGGGATCTCGGTGAGCAGCTCGCGAATCTCGGCGTCGGTGGCGTCGATCTCGTTGATGTAGCGCTCGGCGTTGTCGCGGTACGCCTGTTCGTTGTCCGGGTCCGCCTCGATCAGGCCATCGCGGATATTGACCACGTAGGTCTGCGCCATGGCCAGGTCCTGCCAGGCGTGAGGGTCATACTCGCCGTGGTCATGATCGTCGTGGCCGTGGTCGTCGTGGCCGTGGTCGTCGTGGCCGTGGTCGTCGTGACCGTGGTCGTCGTGGCCGTGGTCGTCATGGCCGTGGTCGTCGTGGCCGTGGTCGTCGTGACCGTGGTCGTCGTGACCGTGGTCGTCATGGCCGTGGTCGTCATGGCCGTGGTCGTCATGACCGTGGGCGTGACCGTGATCGTGACCGTGGTAGGGGATGCGCTCGATGCCGTCGGTGGCGGTGACCAGCGGGCCGCTGTAGTCGCTGGAGTCGATCAGACGCTCCATCCAGCCCTCGAACTGCAGGCCGTTGAACACCACCAGGTCGGCCTCGGCGATGGCGCGGGCTTCGGTGGGGCTGGGCGAGAACACATGCGCGTCGCTGTCGGGGCCCACCAGCGAGGTGACGTTGACGTGATCACCGCCGACGTTATGCACCATGTCGGCCAGGATGCTGAAGCTGGCCACTACCTCGATGCGTTCGTCGGCCTGCAGCGGAGACAGGGCGATCAGGCCGGCGCTGCCGAGCAGCAGGCTTAGGGCAAACGGCTTGTTTCTCATGCTGTACCTCGTTGTGTGATGCGATGGAACGATCGCTATCCGGCCTCGGCGGCCTCCAGCGGTGTAGCGCGCCGCCGCAGCTTGGCCATCAAGCTGTGGTAGCGCCCGAATAGCGCAGAAACGATATAGCCGCCCCCGGCCAGCATGATGATGCTGGGGCCGGACGGCAGTGACAGGTGATACGACAGCAGCAGCCCGCCGGTGCTGGCGATCATTGCCCACACCACGGCGATCAAGATCAGCCCCTCGAGGCGCTTGCTCCAGAAGCGCGCGGCGGTGGCCGGCAGCATCATCAGGCCCACGGCCATCAGCGTGCCGAGGGTCTGGA
Organism: Halomonas sp. 1513; assembly: GCA_001971685.1. Lineage (NCBI taxonomy): Bacteria > Pseudomonadati > Pseudomonadota > Gammaproteobacteria > Oceanospirillales > Halomonadaceae > Halomonas > Halomonas sp. 1513. Next base: position 3,974,625 of record CP019326.1, on the reverse strand, counting down.
AGCCGGCGGTCAGGTTGAGTACCACCAGCGCCAGGAACAGGCCGTGAATCAGGCCGTTGCGGTTGCCCTGGCCGCGCAGGAACAGCGGGTCGAGACACTCCACCACCAGCGCGCGGAACATCCACGCCATGCACGCCACGATCAGGCTGCTGATGGCGGCAATCAGGATCAGCGCGGTGGAGTTGACGGCAAGGATCGAGCCGAACAGCACATGGGTCAGGTCGACGCTGCTGCCGCCCAGTGACACCAGCATCACCCCGGCGGCCAGCGAGATCAGGAAGAAGCTGGCCATGGCGGCGTCCTCGCGCTGGCCGCTCATCTGCGACACGCCGCCGGCGAGCCCGGCCACCACCAGCCCGGAGAGAATGCCGCCGAGGCTCATCGCCGGCAGCGAAAAACCCGCCAGCAGAAAGCCCAGCGCCACGCCGGGCAGGATGGCGTGGGCCATGGCGTCGCCGATCAGGCTCATGCCGCGCAGTACCAGGAACACGCCCAGCGGCGGCGCGGCCAGCGACAGGGCGATGCCGGCAACGAAGGCGCGGCGCATGAAACCGTAGTCGAAGGGGGCAATGAACCACTCGTTCAGCAGCGCGATCATGGCGATAACCCCGGCAAGTCGAGGGGCAGGATCGGCGCATGGTGATGGCGCTGGGTACCGCCGTGGTGGCGCTCCAGAATCGCGTCCGGGGTGCTCCAGCGGGCGTGACCGCCGGCCAGGGCCAGCACGCAGTCGGCCAGCCGCGAGAGCTGCTCGAGGTCGTGCAGCACCACGATGATGGTGGCGCCCTGGGCGGCCATGTCGCGCAGCACCCCCATCAGCACCTCGACGGTATCGACATCGACGTTGGCGAACGGCTCGTCGAGCAGCAGCAGCGCGGCCTCCTGCATCAGGGTGCGGCCGAGCAGCGCGCGCTGGCGCTGGCCACCGGAGAGTTCGCCCAGCGGACGGTGGGCGAGATGCGAAATCCCCAGCCGCGACATCACCTCGCGCGCCTGGCGGTAGTGCGGGCCGCAGTAGCCTTTGAGCGCGCCGTGGCTGGGCCAGGTGCCGGTCATGATCAGCTCTTCCACGCTCATCGGGAAGGTCAGGTCGAGCGCCAGCTGCTGGGGCAGCCAGGCGCGCCGCTCTTTGGGTACATCGCACTCGACGCGGCCGCGGATCGGCGCCAGCTCGCCCATGATCGCCTGGATCAGGGTGCTCTTGCCGGCCCCGTTGGCGCCGATCAGCGCGGTGATGGCGCCGTCCTCGAAGCGGCCGCTGACGTGCTCGAGCACGGTTCGGCCGCCCTGGGCGAGCTGCAGGTCGTTGAGGCGCAGGCGCGACATCAGGACCACCACCCCGCGGCCCAGGAGACCGCCAGCCACAGCCCGGCCAGCGGTACCGCAGCCAGCAGCAGCCGGCGCCCGGCGGCCAGCGACATCAGCGAAAAGTGGCACGGCCCCTCGGGCCGATGGTGGTGACGGTGAGCCATGACAATACCTCGTGAATGTCGGGAAGGTTATAACATAACAAGTGGCTTGAGAAGTCATGCCGACAACGGCATGAAAAATGGCCGCCTATGATAGCGGCCATACGGGGAGGGCTCCAAGCGTCAGTAGCGGATTGCCACCCCCAGCTGTTCGGGGCTGGCCAGCAGCGCGTACTCGTAGTCGAAGCGCAGCTCGCCGAGCGAGGCCTGGGCGGGCTGGAAGCGATTGAGGGCGCGGCCGGCCTGGCGCGGCTGGGTCTGCAGCTGCAGCTCGTTGATCAGCATGCCGGTGGCGAAGTTGATCGCCCCGTCGCGGCCGCGACCGTCGCCGACGCCGATCAGCAGCCCCGAGGCGGTATTCACCGCCAGCGAGCCCAGGCGCGCCTCGAAGGCGCGGCGCTGGCGCTCCTCGGCGGCGGTCTCGCGGATCAGCGCCCGGGCGCGGTCGAGGTCGTCGCCCTGATCGAGAGCGCGAAAGTCGCGGTTTGCGGCCGGGTGGGGCTGGCGGTCGAGAAACATGCCGCCCAGCGCCAGCGCCGACTTGACCACTCCGACCCGGGCATCGTAGCGGTCGTCGCGGTCGCTCGCCTCGCTGGCCTGGTAGGCGTTGAGCACTAGGCTGGCGCCGTAGATACCGACCCAGCTCGCCTGCCACAGGTTGGCGTGGCGCTCGCCGCGTTCCAGGGCGTCGGCATAGCCCTGCCACTCCTGCGTGGAGGATTGGGCGAGTGCGGTGGCGGGCAGGCTCAGCAGCAGCACGAGGCTGGCGATCAGCACGGTGGAGTGGCGCATGGTGGGGCTCCGATTGGCGTGGGTCGCCCTTACTATAGCGTCATTGGCGGGGTCACAGGCCCATCGCCTGGCGCATCATCAACCGCTTGGCCAGCGGCAGGCGCTGGGTGACGGCGAGCCCCAGGCTGCCCAGCCGGCGCAGCGGTGGCGCGCCGGTGAACACCCGGTGCAGCAGCTCGGTGGCGGCGATCATCGCCAGCGTCTGCGGGCGCCGCTGGCGGGCATAGCCGTCCAACACCCGGTCACTGCCGAGGTCCTGGCCGCGGCGGTGTGCGGCGACCAGCCGCTCGCTGAGGGCGATCACGTCCTGCAGGCCGAGGTTCAGGCCCTGCCCCGCCAGCGGGCTGATCACATGGGCGGCATCGCCGATCAGCACGCAGCGCGCGGCGCTATAGCGCCGCGCGTGCTGGCGGCGGATGGGAAAACTGGCGCAGCCCAGCACCGCCTCGAGGCCGCCCAGGCGCGCCGGGAAGTCGTGCTCCACGGCCACGCGCAGCGCCTCGGGGTCGAGTTGCTCGAGGGCAGTGATGGTATCCGGCTTGCCGTACCACACCAGCGAGGCATGATGGCCGGGCAGCGGCAGCATCGCCTGGGGGCCCTCGGGCGTGAAGCACTGCCAGCTGACGTCTTGCTGGGGCAATCGGGTGGCGACGTTGATCACCAGCGCGCGCTGGTCGTAGTCGCCGCTCTCGACCGCAATGCCGGCCAGCTCGCGCAGCGCCGAGCGCGCGCCGTCGGCGCCGACCACCAGCGCCGCATTCAGCCGGGTGCCGTCGTCGAGCTCCAGTTCGGCCTCGCCGGCCGCCTGGCGCAGCACCATGGGGCGCACCCCGCAGTGGCAGGTGACCGTCGGCAGTTCGGCCAGGCGCGCCCATAGCGCGGCGCGGATCCAGCGGTTCTCGACGAAGCTGCCGAAGGCATCGTGGCCGAGGCTTTCGGCATCGAAGTGGGCCTCGCCGCGGCCCTGCTGGCTCCAGCCGTGAATGCGCCGAAACGCGCAGCGGCGGTCCTGGGGGATGTTCTCCCAGGCGCCGACCTCGGCCAGCAGCCGCTCGGCGGCCAGGTTGAGCGACGACACCCGCAGATCGAAGCCGTCGTCGTCTGGTAGGGTGGGGGCAGCGCCGCTCTCGACGAGAGCCACGCCAAGGCCCGCCTGGCCTAATGAGGCGGCCAGCGCGGCACCCACCATACCGCCGCCAACGATGATCACCTGTGCAGAATTCGCCATGCGTGTCCTTAATGTCATCAAACTGTCATCTATGCTCGTTAGGGTGCGCGCTGACATCAAAGCGTCATTAAACCGTCATACCACCCGCGGACCCACACGGTAGCTACTCACTTATGACGAATCGCACCACACCGCCCTCCGATCAGCCCGCCTTCGAGCGACAGGCGCGACGTGAAACCCCGGCCTGGATGCGCGGCCTGTATGCCGGGCTGTGCCTCTACCTGTTCCTGGCCGCCCTCAACGTGCTGGGCTCGGGCCTCGGCACCTTCGGCGGCGAGAGCGACTTCCTGACCCGCGCCTTCGCCTACGGCGAGAACCCCTTCATCGCTCTGCTGGCCGGCGTGCTGGTCACCATGATCGTGCAGAGTTCGTCGTTCACCTCGGCGCTGATCGTGACCTTGGTAGCCAGCGGCGAAATGACGCTGGGCACCGCGGTATTCGCGATCATGGGCGCCAATATCGGCACCGCGGTCACCGGGGTCATCGTGGCCCTGGCCAACATGCGCATCAAGCGCAATTTCCGGCGCTCGTTCACCGCGGCGCTGATGCACGACTTTTTCAACATCCTCACCGTGGCGGTGGTGTTCCCCATCGAGTGGCTCAGCGGCATGTTCCACGAGGCCGGCCGCGGGGTGTTCACGCGCCTGGCCGGCTGGCTCGCCGAGCTGATCGGTCTGGAAGAAGTGGCTCGGCCCAACAGCCCCATCAAGGTGATCACTTCGCCCGTCGTCGACGCCTTCAACGCCATCGGCGGCTTTTTGCTGCCGACCTCGCCGGCCCAGGGGCTGCTGGTGGCCGGCTTCGGTATGCTGCTGATGTTCGCCGCGCTGATTTTCATGGTCCAGAACCTGCGCGGCGCGCTGCTGCGCCACATGGACGGCCTGTTCCGCACCTACTTCTTCCGCACCGACCTGCGCGCCTATGGCGTGGGCGTGGTCTCCACCGTGCTGGTGCAGTCGAGCACCATCACCAGCAGCCTGATGGTGCCGCTGGCCGGGGCCGGGGTGGTGCGCATGCGCCGGGTGCTGCCGTTCATGATGGGCGCCAACCTCGGCACCACCGTGACCAGCGTGCTGGCCGCCACCGCCAATCCTATCGCAGCGGCGATGACCGTGGCCCTGTTCCACGTCATCTTCAACCTCACCGGCACCGCGATCTGGTGGCCGCTGCGGGTGATCCCGCTGCGCGTGGCCAACTGGTACGGCAAGCTGGCGGCCAAGCGGACCCGCTACGCCTTCCTGTTCCTGATCGGCGTGTTCTTCGTCGTACCGCTGGTCGGCATTGCCGCCACCGAACTGTTCATGAGCCTGCGCTGAGCGCGGCCCACCGGGAGACCGTCACATGTTTCGACAGCTCTATACCGCTCTGACCTCCGAGAACACCCTCGACCAGGCCTTCGAAGACCTGACTGCCATGCTCGAGCACGGCGAGTGGATGTTTGCCCGCGCCAACGACGTGCTCTACAGCACCGCCTCCGCCGACGAGGTGCGCCAGCCGCTCTACGACCGCGACCAGGCGATCAACGAGCTGGAGCGCTCGATTCGGCGCAAGGTGCTGCGCCACCTCACCGTCAACCCCGGCCACGACGTGGCCATCTGCCTGGCGCTGATGAGCGTGGCCAAGGACGCGGAGCGCATCGGCGACTACTGCAAGAACGTCTTCGAGGTGGGCAGCTTCTACAGCGAGGGCTTCCACGTGCCGCGCTACCAGGGGCCGCTGGACGGCATGGCCGAGCAGATGGGCCGCATGTTCGGCATGATGGTCAGCGCCACCCGCGACTCCGACGAGGCCAAGGCGCGCCAGGTGCTCTCCATGGCCCGCGGCATTCGCGCCCAGGGCGACCACCTGATCGAGGAGTTGTTCAAGGACGACCAGCAGGTCGCCTTCCACGAGGCGGTGGCCTACTCGCTGCTGGCGCGCCACTACAAGCGCGTGGCCTCGCACCTGGCCAATATCGCCACCGCGGTGGTCGGCCAGCTCGAGGACCTCGACTTCTACCACGACGAAGACGACGCGGAGTGACGACACCCCGAGACGCGAGCGCCGCCCCTGAGGGCGGCGCGCTTCGTTACGACTAACCGATAGCGTTACTCGACCAGCGCGTTGAGCCGGTCGGGGAAGTCGGTGAAGATGCCGTCGACGCCCCAGTCGAGCAGCAGCTGCATGCCGTCCTGCTCGTTGATGGTGTAGACATGCACCAGCAGGTCGTTGGCCTGGGCCTGTTCGACGAAGGCGGCATCGATCACCTGCAGCTCGTCTTCATAGGTCAGGTTGGTGCCGATGCCGACGGCATACTCGCGGATCGCCGCGAAGTCGGCATCCTCGATCTCGCTCGGGCCCGGCGTCACCCCGGTCCACTCGACCAGGCGCTCCTCACCGTCCTCTTCCGGGTAGTACCACACCAGCTGTACCAGCGGCACCTGGTCGTTCAACGCCTGTACCTTGAGCAGGCTCTCCTGGCTAAACGACTGGATGAGTGCCGCGCCATCCTCGATCAGGCCGTGGGCCTCCAGCTCCTCGACCATCGCCTCCTCGATACCCGGATAGAGCTCCGGCGACTTGGTCTCGAGGTAGTAGCGGGTATCGCTGCCGAAGTGCTCGATGACCTCGCCCAGGGTCAGGATCTGCTCCCCGGCGTAGGCATCGTCGGCATACTCCGGGTAGGCCTCGTTGAACCAGCTACCGGCGTCCAGCGCCTTGAGCTCCTCCAGGGTGAAATCCTTGAGCTCGCCTTTGCCGTCAGTGGCGCGGTCGAGGCTCTCGTCGTGGAAGGCCACCAACTCGCCGTCGGCGGTCATCTGGATATCCAGCTCCAGGTAGTCCACTCCCATCTCATGGGCCAGCTCCAGCGCCGGCAGGGTCTGCTCCGGCGCGTGCCCGCTGGCGCCGCGGTGGGCGATCACCTGAAAGTCTTGCAGATCATCCAGCTGCTGCTGTAGGGCATCCCCCTGTACGGAGAGCGGCAGCAGCAAGGCACCGCCGCCGAGCAGGGCGAAGGGAAGGCTGACACGCGAAAAGCGGCTCTGGGTGAAGCGCATGGTGAATCCTTTATTGAATGTTCAATTAATAACCGTACTGAGGTGGGGAAAGGGATGCAAGTGAGTGGTAGGTGGTCAGTCCCAGCGGATCCAGTGCTTGAGCTCGGCCGCATTGGCGATCTGAATCTGCTGGGCGCGAGGGTCGGTCTCGGTATGGTTGGGGTTTACTCCCAATTCACGCAGGGCATAGAGCACCAGTGGGCCACGACATAACAGCTCCAATGTCCCAGCTGTCATTGCGTAGTCAACCGCTATTAGCTGGCGTTCTGGCTCAGTCAGGCGCTGATCGGGGATTAGCTTTACGTTGACGATGGTTAGCCAGTCGCTATCGTTTCCTCGGCCATGCTCTCCCAGCATCGCTCCACAAGGCTCTGGAATATCGCGGAAACGGCTCAATACGAAGTCACGATATGACAAATGCTTTTCACAGAAGGCCCTTACATGCCAGCGCCCTGCAGCATATACCAAGGTATGGGGCACGATGATTCTTTCTTCGCCCCGCGGGTTGGTAAAGGAAGCGTAGGACACTTCCAGCCGTAGCTGCTGGCGTGAGCCTTTTACCAACTCGCGTACCACGTCAGGTGACACCTGGCGACTTGGCAGTGGCAACGACTCAGTATCGGCGGCCCCGAGCCCAAGGCTTGCAAATGGTGAGTCCAGCTGCTGCCCCGACCCCAGCAGATGTAGATACTCTTCAACCCGACCTTGGGTGAAATGGCCGATGAATCCATCGGTGGGAAGAAACCCTTTGCGCGACTCGTCATAGACCAAGTTCCCGGGAACCAGCTCACGATAGCGGCGCAGCACCTTCTGTGCCTGCTGGCGGCCGATGCCGAAAGCCTCGCCGATCTGTGATGCAACCACCCGACCCTCCCATAGCGCCAGGACTTCAATTAGCCGGTAGCGGGCGAGGGTGTCCCAGGGTAGTGGTGCAGTATCGAGCATGCGAACTCCTTGCGACTCTCTGAATGCCATGATCTATCTCAGCATCGGCCTGAAAAAGATGCTGGTTTCTTGGACAGTGGTGGTGACTGAAAGAGTAGGGTGCTTAGATGGTGCGTAACAAAGAATAACGACAGGGAGTCAGCAATGAGTTACTACCTGTACTGGGGTAAGGCTAAACCAGCTGAAGCAGGGGATCGATGTCATCTACTGCCCTACCATAGCCTGGATGTGGCAGCAGTCGGTTGGTATTTGCTTGCTCCTGAGCGTCCGCTGACGCAGCTGTTGGCGGCCCGCCTTGATATATCGCCCGAGGCGCTACGCCGCTTCTTCGTGTTTCTGCTGGGGTTGCATGACCTTGGCAAGTTCTCCCGAGCCTTCCAGGGGCTGGCCCGGCCGGAGAGTGTGAGGCTGGTTCCACCCGTCGAGCGATACGAGTACACCGTGCGGCATGACCGGCTGGGTGCTCTGTTGTGGCAGGAGTGCTGGTTTGATTGGCTGGAGAACGGGACTCTGCGTTGGTCCGAGGCGTCCCTCGAGCGCTCGGAGAAAAAGCAGCGCCGTAAGGCCATGCAGGCATTGTTGATTCCCTTCTTCGGTCACCATGGCCAGCCGGTCGAGGCGGAGCAGCTGCGGCTCGAGCAGTTCTTCGTCAAGGAAACCGATGGTGACGATCTGGAAGCCGCCAGGCAGTTCATCGAGGAGTGGGCCGGCCTTATCGACGTTGAGTGGCCGGTGGAAACGCTTGTCTCGAGTGAGTGGCTAAAAGCCTTCCTGACGCTGAGCTGGACCATCGCCGGCTGGGCGACACTCAGCGACTGGCTGGGCTCGAATCAGGAGCATTTCCGCTACTGCGAGAAGGAGATGCCCATCGCCGAGTATTGGGAGCGCTATGCATTGCCGCGCGCCGAGGCGGCACTGCGTGATACCGGCTTCGATCGATTGCCGGAGCCGCTTGCCTACAGCGGGCTCGATCAATGGTTCGATGGCGGGCCGATCACGCCGACTCCCTTGCAGTGCGAGGCCGAGTCGCTGCCGATCTCGCCTGGGCCTCAGTTGTTCATCCTCGAAGACATTACGGGGGCCGGAAAGACCGAAGCGGCCTGCATCCTCACCCAGCGACTGTTGGCGGCTGGGCATGCCGAAGGTCTCTATTTCGCGCTGCCGACCATGGCGACCTCCAATGCCATGTATGAGCGCCTCGGCCTGCTGCATCGGCGTTTCTTTTCGGCCGATTCCCACCCCTCCTTCGTATTGGCCCATGGTGCCAGCCGGCTCAACGAATCCTTCTCGCTGGCGATCGATCGGCCGCAGCCGGGCGACCGGGACTATGAGCCAGGCGAGGCCACGGCGACCGCCCACTGCAACCGCTGGCTCGCCGATTCGCGCAAGAAGGCGCTCCTGGCCGAGGTGGGTGTGGGCACCATTGACCAGGCGCTGATGGGTGCGTTGCCGTTCCGTCATCAGTCGCTGCGCCTCTTTGGGCTGGCGCGCAAGGTGCTGATCGTCGATGAGGTGCACGCCTATGACCACTATATGCAGACCCTGCTCAACCAGCTGTTGAGCTATCACGCCCGCCAGGGCGGCAGCGCCATCCTGTTGACAGCGACTCTGCCGAATGCAATGCGCGAGTCGCTGGCAGCGGCGTGGCGTGCCGGGCTGGATAGGGAGCCAGCCGCCCTTGAGCGTAGTGACTTTCCGCTGCTGACGCAGATTGATGTGGACGCGTCTCGTGAGGTGGCGCTGGGCTCGCGGCCCGAAGTGTCCCGTGAGGTTGATATTGACTGGCTGACCGAAGAAACGGAGGCCATCGAGACTATTCTGGCCGCGGCAGCGGCCGGCGAGTGCGTCGCCTGGGTGCGCAATACCGTAGACGATGCCATTCGTGCCTTTGAGGCAGTGCGTGAGCGTCACCCCGAGCCGGAGTGTTGCCTGCTGTTCCATAGCCGCTTTGCCATGCTCGATCGCCAACGGATCGAGTCCGACGTCCTCGCGCGACTGGGCAAGACGTCCACGCCGGAGTGCCGTCGTGGGCAGGTGTTGATCAGCACTCAGGTTTTCCAGGAGTCTCTGGACTGTGACGTCGACCTGATGATCAGCGATCTCGCTCCCATTGACCTGCTGATTCAGCGTGCCGGTCGGCTTCAACGCCATGTCCGTGGCCCGCGCCGGCCACCCGTTCTCCAGGTGCTGGCCCCCGAGTGGGCAGACGCACCGGATGAACATTGGCTGAAACGTACGTTACCTGGGACGAATGCCGTCTATCGGGATACCTCCCTCCTGTGGCTGACCCAGCGAGTCCTGCGTGAGCTGGGGGGAATCCGCATGCCCGAGCAGGCGCGCCTGCTGATCGAGAGTGTCTACGGTGAAGTGATCGACCTTGTGCCGGACGGACTGCAGGGAGCGCGCTGGGAGCAGAAAGGGATACAGAGGGTCGCGACCTCGATGGCCAACTTCAATGCCCTGGAGCTCAAGGCCGGCTACGTGTGGGATCGCCACAAGTGGCAGGAGGAGCAGGAGATCGGCACTCGCCTGGTCGATGAGCCAACAGTCAATGTGGCACTGCTTAAGTGTGACGCCGATGGTGCTTTGCGGCTCTGGGCCGAGGATGCGCGGCATGCCGATATGCTCAGCCAGATCAAGTTGCGCCAGAGCCAGGCCGCTAAGCTGGCTAGCTTGCCGGGAGAGTATCAAGCCCAGTGGGAAGCCCTGCAGGAGCGCTACAAGGCGTTGCGCTTTGTGCAGCCGTGGTTGGCCGAGACTGACACGAGCTGTGAATACGATGGCCAGTGGGGCCTGGGTTTTCGGCCACATAGCACAGCAAACGAGGAATAACTTCTGGAGGGTATCTATGAATCTCCTGCATGACCGATGGCTTCCCTTCCATGCCTGGGATGGAAGCATCACCTACCGCTCACCCTTGGCCATCGCCGACCCTGAGGTCGTCGACCTGGCTCTTCCCCGGGCGGATTTCCAGGGCGCTGCTTACCAGTGGCTGATCGGCCTGCTGCAGACCGCGCTGCCTCCCAAGGATCACGATGACTGGCTGGATCGTGCTGCCGAGCCACCGAGTCGTGAGGCACTTGAGGCAGCCTTTGCACCTTTGGCGACGGCCTTCGAATTGGAGGGTGATGGCCCGCGCTTTATGCAGGACCGGGATCCGCTGGAGGATGCCAAGCCGACGTCTGTCTCGGGGCTGCTGATCGACTCCCCTGGTGCCAATGGCCTCAAGCTCAATACCGATCACTTCGTCAAGCGGGGGCGTGTCGAGGCAATCTGCTCTGACTGTGCGGCGATGGCGCTGTTTACCATGCAGATCAATGCACCATCCGGGGGTGCGGGTTATCGGGTGGGGCTCCGGGGCGGTGGCCCGCTGACGACCCTGGTATTGCCGGAGGATGCTCAGGCCAGCCTCTGGCAGCGGCTATGGCTGAATGTGCTGCCGAGCCAATCTCTTGCACGGCAGGGCAAGATCGAGCCACTGCGCTCGGATGACGACACCCTCTTTCCCTGGATGGGGCCAACCCAGCTCAGCGACAAGAAAGGCGCCGTAGTCGTCCCGGATGACATGCATGCCCTGCATGCCTACTGGTCCATGCCGCGTCGTTTTCGACTGCTCTTCGAGGACACCCCCTGCCGATGCGATCTCTGCGGGCGGGAAACCGCTCGATCTGTTGCCGAGATTCGCGCCAAGAACTATGGCGCCAATTATGACGGCCCTTGGCAGCACCCTTTGACCCCCTATCGCCGTGACCCCAAGAAGCCCAGCGAGCCGCCGCTGTCCACCAAGGGGCAGCCAGGAGGCTTGGGGTATCGGCACTGGTCGAACCTGGTGCTCGATGATGCTGAAAACAGTGGTGCCCTGCCGGCAGCGGTGGTTCATGACTACCTGTATGGCAAGGTGCCGGCAAATCGACAGGCGCGACGCGAAGGCGAGGCATTCGAGCCGCTGCTCCGGCAGGCGAGGCTCTGGGCCTTCGGTTACGACATGGACAATATGAAGCCACGAGGCTGGTATGGCGTAGAAATGCCGCTGGTGGCGGTGCCGCCTGAGCAGCAGGAAGTGCTCAGATCCTGGGTTCAGGACGTGACCGAACTGGCTCGCCAGGTGGCGTGGATGGTGCGCAACCAGATTAAGGTCGCCTGGTTCTCGCGTCCTGCCGATGCCAAGGGGGACATGAGTCCCATCGATACCCATTTCTATGAGGCGACCCAGGCCGGCTTCTTCCATGCCCTGTTTGGCATGCAGCAGGCTCTGCTCGATGGAGAGGACACTCATATGCCGACAGACATCGCCGAAGTCTGGTATCGCGGACTCCAACGGGAAGCCCTGCGGTTGTTCGATGCGCAGGCACTGAGTGGTCCCGTGGCTGAGCTGGATATGAAGCGCGTCACTGGGGCCCGTCGCAATCTGCAGGCCTGGCTCTCCGGACGCAGCAAGGGTAGCAAGATCATCACCCAGTTCGCCAAGAAAGGAGGGTTCGCGTTAGCGGGTGGCAAGGAAAGCACAACTACGGAGGACGTCGCGCCATGAGTGAAACAGCAGAGCCGCAAACGGAGAAAAAGACGCCTGTGGTGACCGAATACCTACGGGCCATCAGTCCAGAAGAAGCCTTTGCCGTGCGGTGTTGGTGGCAGCGCCTGACGTTACCCGCCGAGGAGCTTAAGGCCGTTACCTCAGCCCCCCCCTGGCCTAAGGGAGTGCGAGCCATGCTACGGCGCTGTGAAACGCCAGAGGCCGCCATGCTGACCGAGGCCTTTCGGCATCTCTGGCATCGGTTGCCAGAGTCCGAAAGGGGAGGTGAGAAGCGACGCAACCTTCGGCTGCAGGCCTGGGCTTGCGTCGCGCTGGTGCTGGCCGAAGTCAGGGCGGAAAGCCCCAATGCCAGCCTGGGTAGCCAGCTAGGCAAACAGAAGAAGGAAACCGGTAAGCCCCATATGAGCGAGCTGCGCTTCCAGCAGCTGCTGACTTGTCAGGCACCGGAAGAGCTGGTGCAGCGACTACGGCGTGCCTTGGCGCTGATCGATAAGCGGGACGTCAGCGTTGTTTACCTAGCCGACAATATCGCTCTCTGGTGGCGTGAATCGCAGGGTGAAATGGCACCCCAGCCATCTGGTCGGCTCGGCTTCCTTTGGGCCAATGACTATTTCGAGGCGCTGTCCCGCTATCAGCACGCCGGCGACTGATCGAGCTTTACCATCTACGACAGGGAAAATGAACTCATGAGCCACTTTATTCAATTGCATCTGCTGACCTCTTATCCCCCGGCCAACCTCAACCGTGACGACTTGGGGCGGCCGAAGACCGCCATCATGGGCGGTGCCAAGCGCCTGCGCGTCTCTTCCCAGAGCCTCAAGCGTACCTGGCGTACCTCTGCCCTGTTCGAGGAGGCATTGGGTCTGCACCGTGGCCAGCGTACCAAGCGCGTGGGCCTCGAGGCGGAGAAGCGCCTGCTAGAGAAAGGCGTAAGTGACAAGGACGCCCGGGCCTGGGCCACGGAGATCGCGAGGGTATTCGGCGATGTGGCCAAGGGCGAGTTGGCGACCAGTCAATTGGTGCATATCGGCCCTGAGGAGCAGAAGGCGGTTGATGATCTCGTCGAGACGCTGGCCGACGAAAAACGAGCACCCGAAAAGGGCGACCTGGGTCTCCTGCGCCATAAGCCGGCCGCCGCGGATATCGCTCTGTTCGGTCGCATGCTGGCGGCGGTGCCGGAGTACAACGTCGAGGCGGCCTGTCAGGTCGCGCATGCCATCACCGTCCATGCGGCAGAGGTGGAGGATGACTATTTCACCGCCGTTGACGATCTCAATACCGGCGACGTGCATCGAGGCGCGGCCCACGTCGGCGAGGCGGGCTTCGCGGCCGGGCTGTTCTATAGCTACATCTGTATTGATCGGCAGCAGTTGATCGATAACCTCAACGGTGATGCCGAGCTGGCCGAGCGGGCCATTGCCGCCCTGGTGGAGGCCGCCGTACGCACCTCACCGAAGGGCAAGCAGAACAGCTTCGGCTCCCGTGCCCATGCCAGTTATGTATTGGCTGAGAAGGGCGACCAGCAGCCCCGCTCGCTGTCGGTAGCCTTTCTGCGGCCGGTGGCCGGTCAGGATCAGGCCGGTGATGCCGTGGAACGGCTCGAGAACCAGGTGAACGCCTTCGATGGGGCCTATGGCGCAGGAGCTGATCAGCGCTATATCGTATCTGCCCTGGCTGGCTACCCGGGCCCTAAGCTCGAGGGCGAGGTCGCCTCGGGTAACCTCGATGGGCTGATTGAGTTTCTCAACGCCGACCATTAAGGAGCCGCTATGACGGAATATCTTGTCTTTCGGCTCTATGCCCCACTCGCTAGTTGGGGGGAGGCGGCGGTAGGTGAGACGCGCCCTACTGCGACGCATCCCGGGCGTGGTGCGATCTTGGGGCTGCTGGGTGCAGCTCTTGGCATCAAGCGAGAGGACGATGCTGGCCAGAAGGCCTTGGGTGAGAGCGTGCGTATTGCCATCAAGCAACGTTCTCCCGGTACTCTCTTGCGCGACTACCACACTGCTCAGGTTCCAGGATCTCAGGCCAAGGTGAGCTATCGCACGCGCCGCGATGAACTGAATGCTTCAGAGAAGGTGATCAATACCATTCTCTCTAGCCGCGACTACCGCTGCGACGGTCTCTGGACCGTTGCGGTATGGCTCTCTGAAGGTTCTGCCTACACGTTAGAGTCGCTCGAGGCAGCGTTGCAGCGCCCCCACTATTCGCTCTACCTGGGGCGCAAGTCTTGCCCCTTGGCAGCACCACTGGCACCTAGGCGAGTCGAAGCCACGCACCTTCGCGAAGCCCTCGATAGCGAGTTCGAGGCGGTGATTTCCGGTGAGAAAACGGCCCTGCGACTGACCGGAGAGGCACTGTACTGCTGGGAGGGAGGAGCCGCGCTACTGGATGGTGACAAGCATGCTGTGGAGTCTAGCGATGTGTGGGATCGGCCGCTCAACCGGCGCCGCTGGCAGTTTGGTCCGCGCACCGAGTTCCGGCGCTTCGTGCGAGTAGAGGAGGGACACTAATGTTTCTTTCACGTGTTCGCGTCGATCTCAATGGCCTCTCTCGCGAAGCCCTGTTCGACGTTATGCAGGGTGGCGCCTATGGTGCTCACCAACTGCTCTGGCAGGCATTTCCTGGCCACGATGGTGCTCGTCCCTTCCTGTTTCGTCAGGAGATGGAGGAGGACACCGAGCAGGGCAAGCCGCCGAAGGGATTACCGCTCTTCTATGTACTCTCCGACCGGGAGCCCATCCCCATTGCGGGCCTGCTCGATGTGCAGTGCAAGCCCTTTGCGCCGACGCTGAGGGAAGGCGAGCAACTGGCATTCCGGCTGCGTGCGAACCCGACGGTGGCGCGGCGAGTGGAGGGGGCCAGGCACTCGCCGCGTAGCGATGTGCTTATGGCCGCGAAGAAGCCCTTCCCTCCCGGTCAGCGAACTAGCCCCGAATGCGTCCAGGCGATGGATCAGGCGGCGCGAGACTGGCTGCGGACGAGGGCGGAAGCGCTGGGCTTTAGGCTGCCGGTGGATCCGGAGGTT
Source organism: Halomonas sp. 1513 (assembly GCA_001971685.1). Lineage (NCBI taxonomy): Bacteria > Pseudomonadati > Pseudomonadota > Gammaproteobacteria > Oceanospirillales > Halomonadaceae > Halomonas > Halomonas sp. 1513. Next base: position 3,959,591 of record CP019326.1, on the reverse strand, counting down.
GGGGCCTACCGTCAGCATTCGCTACACAAGCCTGGTCGGCGTGATGCCATCCAGTTCTCCACTGTAGATTATGAAGGCCTGTTGGAAGTCACTGATCCAGGGCGCTTGATCGAGGCCTTGGCGCAAGGCGTCGGGCGCGCCAAGGCCTTCGGCTGTGGCTTGATACTGATTCGCCGGCCATAGCGACACCTCACAGGCAGGGAGGCCAGTATGGGCTTTATTCCGCTCAAGCCGATTCCTATGAAGGATCGCATGTCGATGATCTTCGTCGGGATGGGGCAGATCGATGTGCGGGACGGCGCCTTCGTGGTGATTGACGAGGTCAATGGCGAGCGTATGCATATCCCGGTTGGCTCGGTCGCCTGCCTGTTACTGGAGCCCGGCACGCGGGTTTCCCATGCCGCCGTCAAGTTGGCGGCGACCGTGGGCACCCTATTGATCTGGGTAGGGGATGCCGGCGTGCGGCTCTATAGCGCTGGGCAACCCGGTGGGGCTCGCTCCGACAAGCTGCTCTACCAGGCACAGCTAGCGCTGGATGACTCGCTACGCTTGAAGGTCGTACGCAAGATGTTCGAGCTGCGATTTGGTGAGCCGCCACCGTCACGTCGCAGTGTCGAGCAGCTCCGCGGGATGGAGGGTGCCAGGGTACGCAAGACCTACCAGCTGATTGCCAAGCAATATGGCGTCAAGTGGTCAGGGCGCCGCTATGATCCTAGCCAGTGGGACGCCTCCGACGTTGCCAACCAGTGTCTTTCCGCCGCTACCGCCTGTCTGTATGGCATCAGCGAGGCCGCCATTTTGGCCGCCGGTTACGCGCCGGCCATTGGCTTTCTGCATACCGGCAAGCCAAAGAGCTTCGTCTACGATATTGCCGATATCGTGAAATTCGAGACGGTCGTACCCGCTGCATTTCGAGTTGCGGCACGCAACCCGCCGATGCCTGAGCGCGAGGTACGTATCGCCTGCCGTGATGCTTTCAAACAGGCCAAGATTTTGCAGCGGCTGATTCCCATGATTGAGGACGTCCTGTCGGCTGGGGAGATTGAACCGCCTCCTCCCGCTCCGGAAGCCGTGCCTCCAGCGATTCCCGAGCCGCCATCCATCGGTGATAGCGGACACAGGAGTGGATGATGGCCATGCTCGTGGTAGTGACTGAAGCCGTGCCGCCTCGTCTAAGAGGTCGACTTGCCGTCTGGTTGCTGGAGATTCGCGCCGGAGTGTATGTCGGAGATGTCAGTAAGCGAATCCGCGAAATGATCTGGGAACATGTCAACGTCCTGGCGGAGGATGGCAATGTCGTCATGGCTTGGGCCAGCAACCATGAGTCTGGCTTCGAGTTCCAGACCTATGGCTCAAACCGGCGCGAGCCTTGGGATCACGACGGTTTGCGTCTGGTGCGCTTTCTGCCTGTCGAGGCTAAATAGTTGATAATCCTAGATCTTTAAAAATTTAGTCTGTACAAAAAATAGGCAAAATCGTTGGTGGAATTTCTGCTGGCGATTTTCCTTTTGTAGATCAACTATCTACAATTAGTCCGATCCCCGCAGGCGCGGGGCTCAACCGATTATTCGATTCACTGTCGAGAAGATGCTAGACCGATCCCCGCAGGCGCGGGGCTCAACCGCTGAGCAATAAAAGCGGCCTCGCCAGCGGCACCCGATCCCCGCAGGCGCGGGGCTCAACCGAACTTCATAGCGGGGTGTAGTGGTCATGTCAACCGATCCCCGCAGGCGCGGGGCTCAACCGCCATGCCGGGTAACAAACTAATGCCCTGATGCCCGATCCCCGCAGGCGCGGGGCTCAACCGGTCGGTAGGCGAGAGGTCCGGGCCCATCGGGCCCGATCCCCGCAGGCGCGGGGCTCAACCGATCTTTATTGTCCTTGCCAAATATCGCTAACGCCGATCCCCGCAGGCGCGGGGCTCAACCGCCACATATCAAAAGAATCGGGCGAAAAGGCTGCCGATCCCCGCAGGCGCGGGGCTCAACCGCCAGGGGCTGACCGATGGCATGGACGAGGCCACCGATCCCCGCAGGCGCGGGGCTCAACCGGCGGCGGCTTGCTCGGCAGCGTGCGCCGTGGTCCGATCCCCGCAGGCGCGGGGCTCAACCGTGTTCAAGATGCTCTTCCGGCATATCTTTAATCCGATCCCCGCAGGCGCGGGGCTCAACCGTATCCGCTCTTGCCGCGCAGGTACTCGGCCGCCCGATCCCCGCAGGCGCGGGGCTCAACCGCCTTCAGTCGAGCGCCTTTATGGTTGGTGGGTCCGATCCCCGCAGGCGCGGGGCTCAACCGGGGAACCGGGATCCTTGGCAGTGGGCTGACACCCGATCCCCGCAGGCGCGGGGCTCAACCGGTAGACACCGGCGATGCTCGATAACCCCTCAACCGATCCCCGCAGGCGCGGGGCTCAACCGGACAGCTGGGAGCGGCTCAAGTCGGCCTGGAACCGATCCCCGCAGGCGCGGGGCTCAACCGCCGCCGCCCTGCTTGAGATTATCGATCGTCAGCCGATCCCCGCAGGCGCGGGGCTCAACCGACCATGCGAGGCTCCGCGCTGCATGGCACGTCCCGATCCCCGCAGGCGCGGGGCTCAACCGGCCGAGGAGGTGGACGGCCAGCATATCCTCGCCCGATCCCCGCAGGCGCGGGGCTCAACCGATTCATTAATGTTTCTACATCTTCTTTAGTCTCCGATCCCCGCAGGCGCGGGGCTCAACCGCCGCCCCAAGCCCTGGCCAGGAGGATGCATGACCGATCCCCGCAGGCGCGGGGCTCAACCGGACGGCTTCGTCCCTGGTCAGCGCGTGACCCCCCGATCCCCGCAGGCGCGGGGCTCAACCGCCGATGATTTCATTGTCAGTCGATTTGTTGTACCGATCCCCGCAGGCGCGGGGCTCAACCGGTTGAACACGTTGTCAGTAATGAAAGTACCGTCCGATCCCCGCAGGCGCGGGGCTCAACCGCAATCAGACCAATATCAGAGAAGTGATTTCCTCCGATCCCCGCAGGCGCGGGGCTCAACCGGCGTCGTCGCTGATGGCGTCTTTGCCGCCCTGCCGATCCCCGCAGGCGCGGGGCTCAACCGGCATCGCTAGGCAATCGCACGGTCACACGTAGCCGATCCCCGCAGGCGCGGGGCTCAACCGTGGTAATGACCCTCACCCGCGACGCCATTCTGCCGATCCCCGCAGGCGCGGGGCTCAACCGTCGTCACTGCTCCAGCGGCAATAGCTCATGCACCGATCCCCGCAGGCGCGGGGCTCAACCTCAAGTGCCTCGTGGCGAGGTCGTCAATATCGGCCGATCCCCGCAGGCGCGGGGCTCAACCGTCTCGCCCATGCTCCGCAGTAGCGCCCGCATTCCGATCCCCGCAGGCGCGGGGCTCAACCGCCTGCTCGACTATCTCGGCATCGGTTCGCGCCCCGATCCCCGCAGGCGCGGGGCTCAACCGCTCATGCCGACACCAGTTGCACGCTGCGCTGACCGATCCCCGCAGGCGCGGGGCTCAACCGCCGACGACCGCCCTGATGATCGCAGGCCTAGCCCGATCCCCGCAGGCGCGGGGCTCAACCGGATACGCACATAGAAAAGGCCCCGTCCGTGGCCCGATCCCCGCAGGCGCGGGGCTCAACCGCGGCCAACCTCGTCTCGAGCCTGATCGGCGACCCGATCCCCGCAGGCGCGGGGCTCAACCGACGCTTCATAATGGCTCCTACAGACTTCATTCCCGATCCCCGCAGGCGCGGGGCTCAACCGTTCTTCCATGATTGCTTTCTTAATGACTTTATCCGATCCCCGCAGGCGCGGGGCTCAACCGACAGAGACAGACTACAATCGTCGTCTCACTGTCCGATCCCCGCAGGCGCGGGGCTCAACCGCCAATCGCAACAGAGTCGTCGCAGTCCCTCCACCGATCCCCGCAGGCGCGGGGCTCAACCGATCTTTGTAACTTTCATATAATGACTGATCTTCCGATCCCCGCAGGCGCGGGGCTCAACCGCGACGGGGCCTAATATTGATCAGCTGTAGACGCCGATCCCCGCAGGCGCGGGGCTCAACCGGCTCATCAATGACAGTGAGTTCATGCGACAAGCCGATCCCCGCAGGCGCGGGGCTCAACCGCTTCAAATGGTGGAAGTTCCAAGATCCTGAAGCCGATCCCCGCAGGCGCGGGGCTCAACCGAGTTGGGCCGAGTATTATGAGAAGAATCGCGACCGATCCCCGCAGGCGCGGGGCTCAACCGACCCAACCCCTGCCCGCCATCGTGCGGGCTTTCCGATCCCCGCAGGCGCGGGGCTCAACCGGTCGCCGTCAGTCGGTTTAAATCGGAACGTCGCCGATCCCCGCAGGCGCGGGGCTCAACCGAGAGATCTGAGGGCGCCTCAGTCGGCATCATTCCGATCCCCGCAGGCGCGGGGCTCAACCGTTGGTCGAATGACCATCACTCCAGAGATGTTACCGATCCCCGCAGGCGCGGGGCTCAACCGGCCGAGGTGGCGATGATCCTCGCTCAGCTTGGCCGATCCCCGCAGGCGCGGGGCTCAACCGATATTGAGATTACATTGACTTTATCATAATCACCGATCCCCGCAGGCGCGGGGCTCAACCGAAAGTAAAGGGAAAGTAACAGTAGACTGGAATCCGATCCCCGCAGGCGCGGGGCTCAACCGCCGTCAGCAAATACTGCATCCGTTGCGGCCCGCCGATCCCCGCAGGCGCGGGGCTCAACCGTTGCCGGTATCCTTATCGCGCCCATACTTGCGCCGATCCCCGCAGGCGCGGGGCTCAACCGCCGATGATTTCATTGTCAGTCGATTTGTTGTACCGATCCCCGCAGGCGCGGGGCTCAACCGGTGATTCCAATGATTCTATCCCTAGCAATAGACCGATCCCCGCAGGCGCGGGGCTCAACCGACTCCACCGAATCGATGAGTTGCTGTTACAGTCCGATCCCCGCAGGCGCGGGGCTCAACCGCCGATGATTTCATTGTCAGTCGATTTGTTGTACCGATCCCCGCAGGCGCGGGGCTCAACCGCTCACACAGGGGTTCTGGCACAGATGGGTGATCCGATCCCCGCAGGCGCGGGGCTCAACCGTTTTATATTCTTATTTATCCAAATAGGATGAACCGATCCCCGCAGGCGCGGGGCTCAACCTAGAACAGCGATTAGCGTTGTTACGAATCAAGCCCGATCCCCGCAGGCGCGGGGCTCAACCGGTTCAGTGAGAATCGAGAACAAGATGAAATCGCCGATCCCCGCAGGCGCGGGGCTCAACCGCCATACAAGCTATTGAATTCTGTATCAAGATGCCGATCCCCGCAGGCGCGGGGCTCAACCGTCCATCGTCCACGTATCCATGCGCGGATTGTACCGATCCCCGCAGGCGCGGGGCTCAACCGATTCCCTAGAAACTTTGGCAATTGAAGTATGGCCGATCCCCGCAGGCGCGGGGCTCAACCGATATCCGCGATATTGTCTCCAATTGAAGCAAGCCGATCCCCGCAGGCGCGGGGCTCAACCGGCCGATATCGGTGAGCGTCACATTGATAAGGCCCGATCCCCGCAGGCGCGGGGCTCAACCGGTCGACCTACGATCGCGCAAGCTGCAGCAGCGCCGATCCCCGCAGGCGCGGGGCTCAACCGCCGAGGGTGCTCACGACGCCAGGTTAGTAGACCCGATCCCCGCAGGCGCGGGGCTCAACCGCCGATATGACTGACAAAACAGTTACCGTCCGCCCGATCCCCGCAGGCGCGGGGCTCAACCGTCTCAGTTCCTGATGGGCGACAATCACTGGTTCCGATCCCCGCAGGCGCGGGGCTCAACCGTCCGAGGCCGCCGCCTTCATCGAGTTCTTGTACCGATCCCCGCAGGCGCGGGGCTCAACCGCCTATTCTGTCAGACGGAAACTTTCATTGGGACCGATCCCCGCAGGCGCGGGGCTCAACCGCAATAACGCTGCGGTAGTTGACCCTTGCACCCCCGATCCCCGCAGGCGCGGGGCTCAACCGATTTCCGGGCCGTTTCTTTAACTCGCTCGACGCCGATCCCCGCAGGCGCGGGGCTCAACCGCGCCGCGGCGGACAAGGTACGTGCCTACTGCCCCGATCCCCGCAGGCGCGGGGCTCAACCGGCCGGATACGCGAGACCCTGCCCGTCATCCCCCCGATCCCCGCAGGCGCGGGGCTCAACCGACCAGCGACGCCGTCTATCGCTACGTGCGCGTCCGATCCCCGCAGGCGCGGGGCTCAACCGTGCCAGGCATCACCGAGACGGCGGCCGTTTCTCCGATCCCCACAGGCGTGGGGATGAACCGCCATGCAGGGCTCGAGGTTGTGGCAAGACCACCCGATCCCCACAGGCGTGGGGATGAACCGGAGTTGAACGCCGCCCGCCTACAGCTCGACATCCGATCCCCACAGGCGTGGGGATGAACCGGAGTTGAACGCCGCCCGCCTACAGCTCGACATCCGATCCCCACAGGCGTGGGGATGAACCGTAGTCGGGAGGCAGTCTCGCGAGGTCTACAGCCCGATCCCCACAGGCGTGGGGATGAACCGCCTGTAATGCGGCGCGTGGCCCAGTCGATGATCCGATCCCCACAGGCGTGGGGATGAACCGGGCGGCATAGGCTTCGTCAGCGTCAACAACGCCCGATCCCCACCGGCGTGGGGATGAACCGGCAGCGGGTAGGGCTGGCCAGGGAAGTGAAGACCGATCCCCACAGGCGTGGGGATGAACCGACGCAGGAGGCCAGCACGACGCGAAGCGATGGCCGATCCCCACAGGCGTGGGGATGAACCGCGGGACAAATCTCGGAGCGCTGTAAATGACCACCGATCCCCGCAGGCGCGGGGCTCAACCGGCCCTGATCCTCGATGCCGTCGAGTCCGAGAACCGATCCCCGCAGGCGCGGGGCTCAACCGTGCCAATGAGGCGTGCCGTCGTGGTGGGGCTCCCGATCCCCGCAGGCGCGGGGCTCAACCGTCATGTCAGCCCGGGTGGCCTTCGTGCGCGAGCCGATCCCCGCAGGCGCGGGGCTCAACCGCGCGAGCGCTACGCCGAGCTGATCCGCACGCTCCGATCCCCGCAGGCGCGGGGCTCAACCGGCCTGCTGTTCAGTTGGACGGCCCGCCTGTGCCGATCCCCGCAGGCGTGGGGATGAACCGGTGGTCTTCAGGTTGTAGAAGATCCCCTCGAGCCGATCCCCACAGGCCTGGGGATGAACCGAACGCGAGGGCGTCCATGTCCTTGGTGTCGACTCGATCCCCGCATGCGCGGGGCTCAACCGCTCACTGCCGGCGATAACGGGGCGGGCGGGTACCGATCCCCGCATGCGCGGGGCTGAGCCACAAAGCGGTAACGAGTTGATCTGAGCCAGGTCGGCCCTGGGGTGGCGGTGTGATTAGAGCTTGGACGAGCGACCACTGATCCGCTGATTGAGGCTGATGGGTTGTTCGCCGGCCTTGATGGCTAGCTTACGGTGCTCATCTGACGGATGCGGACGTTGAAACGCCCGAAAAATGACGTTACGCCAGCGGCTGGGGAGGTGATTCCCCGGCAGCTTGCATATCGGCCACCGCGTCGGCCACTACCGCCACGATGCCGTCGAGGGCTTCTCTCTGGCTGTTGGCCAGCCATGAAAGGCTGGGTAGCTCGGTGCATAGGCCGACGAACTGTACGTCTTCCGTGGACCAGCGGATGCGGTAGGCGTAATACGTATGGTTGACCATGTCGCTCCCCTGTCATTGTGGCCACCTTAGTTTAGTTGGATTTTTGGCGGCATCACTACCCACTCGGGCTCGTCGAATTCGCCGATCAGGCGGATCTCGCAGCAGGGCGCCGCGGAGCGGATGATCTCCTTTACCTGCTGGTTGGGCTGGGCTTCCATGGCGTCGCGGCTGGCCTTGCTGTCCCAGTGGGCGATGGCGATCAGGGTGCTGGGGTCGCCGATCTTGCGGTGCAGTTCGGTGCCGCGTGCCCCCGGCGCCTGCTGGATGATCTCGCTGGCGCGGACCCAGGCCTCGGCGTAGTCCTCGGCGCGGTAGCCGTCGCGGATATGCACTTCGAAGATGTATTTCATGGCGCTGCTCCCTGTCGCTGCTGCTGAGGCTTGGGTCTAGGGGCAGTGTATCCCGCCCGTTGTCCTTATCCAGCCGCTACGCTGATAGGCTATATGCAACAGCGGCAATGGACCGCCACCGACGATGAGGAGCGAGTATGTCCGATACCCCCTATGATCAAGCCTTGGCCGCCATCGATGCGCTGCACGCCGAGGATCCGCGGCACGTGGAGGTGGCGGGTGAGTCGCTGCCCCAGGAGCTGTTCTATGCGCGGCGCATGAGCGCCTGGCTGGAGACGCTGGCTGATTCGCCCAGCGAGCTGTTGCAGCTGGCGGTGCGTGCCCAGCACCTGCAGCGCTGGAAGGTGCCGCGGGAGGCGTATCCCGAGGGCCGGGTGGGCTATCTGACCTGGCGTCGCGACCAGGGCAAGCGCGCCGGTGAGACCACCGCGCGGCTGATGGAGGAGGCGGGCTACTCGGCCGATGACGCGGCGCGCGCGGCGAGCCTGATCCGCAAGCAGGGCCTGGGCCGCGACCCGGAGACCCAGGCGCTGGAGGACTGCGCCTGCCTGGTGTTCCTGGAGAACTACTTCGGCGATTTCTCACGCCAGGTGGAGCATGACCATCTGATCCGTATCGTGCAGAAGACCTGGAAGAAGATGTCGCCCGAGGCCCACGCGCTGGCGCTCGGGCTACCCATGAGCGAGGAGGCGCGAGGGCTGGTGGAGGAGGCACTGGCCGGCTGATAGCGCCAGGTGCCTAGGCGAGGCTGACGCTCAGCGTCTCCTCGGCCTCGCAGGGGTAGCCGTGGCGCAGGTGCAGGGTGCGCTCGTCGAGGGCCATCACCACCGCGAACAGGGTCTCCATGCGCTCGGCCTCGGGCATGCCCGGGTCGGTGTGCTTGCAGATCGACATGGGCGCGTTGTGGTGGTCGCTTAGCACCTCGAACAGCGCGCTGACGCTGGCCGCTGGCGGCGGGTCGAGCAGCTCGTCGAGCCGGCGCAGGCGCACGTGGGAGTCAGGCTTGGGGAAGTCGGCCACGCAGGCGGTGGCGGCCGCGGCGTAGAGGTGGTTGGTGTGGGTCACACGACCGTCGCTAGGTTCGAGCACCCCGGGCGGCCCGGGCTGGACCTCGAAACCGGCGGCCTGGCCGTCGGCGCTGGCCACCAGGAAGTGCGCCGGCGAGGCGACCCGATCCTCCTCGATGATGCGTTTCGCACCAGCGAAGCCGTCGCTCTCGAGGATCTTGCGCAGCGCAAAGTGAATCGGCAGGCCGTCGCCGCAGGTCTGCGAGCGGATGGCGTTGAGGCACACGCCGAGGCCGTGGGCGTTGAGGCCGATCTTGGCGACCATGCCGGCCTCGCCGACGCTGACCAGCGGCGGCGCGTCATTGCCCTCTATCTGCAATACCACCACGTTGTCGAGCTGGTCGGCGCGCCAGTCCCAGTTCTGGGCCAGCCACTGGCGGCCCTGCTGATAGAGCGAGAAGGCCGAGCAGCCGCCGCTGGCCTGGGTCAGCGATATCTCGCTGCGGCAGTTGAGGGTGAGGATGTCGTCGCGCTCGAGGCCGGCGCCCTCGGCGATGCCCGCCAGCTCATCGAGAATCGCCGGGAAGCCGCGCTCGATGGCGGGCACGAAGCGCTGCGCCTCGCGCTTGGCGGCAGCCCAGTCGAGTCCCACGAAGTCCTGGAACAGCCGGTCGTAGACCGCGATGCTGCGGCGAATCTGCGCGGCGTGGCGCTGGCCGTGGGCCAGGCCGATGGCGCGGCGGCTGCCGTGCAGGTGGGTCACGTCGAGCATGCGGGGCGCTCCTTGGCGAGGGAATTTCCTCCAGCCTACCGCGTGCAGCGTTGAAGTGCAGCGGGCGGCTTAGGGGGCAGGTAAAAACCGGCACGTTTTCAATGGGCTAGGAGGGTTCAAACGGTCGCTTGCGTTAACGCCGTAGCGCTTGTGTTTTTGCGTAAACACTTCCAGAGTTAGGGAGGCACTAATTTAACTGGCAACAGCGAGAACAACCATGAAGAAAGCTCTGTTAGCGATGGCGGTGGCTGCGTCCTCCGCCACGTTCATCGGTGCGGCGCAGGCCGACGAAGTGAAGATCGGGTTCCTGGGCGGCTTCACCGGCCCCATCGAGAGCCTCACGCCGCCGATCTTCGACGGCGCTCAGCTGGCGGTGCAGCATGTCAACGAGCAGGGCGGCATTCTCGGCGGCCAGACGCTGGTGATGCCGAATGCCGATACCACCTGCGCCGATGCCTCGGCGGCGTCCAACGCCGCGGACCGCATGGTCAATACCGAAAACGTCACCGCCATCGTCGGCGCGCTGTGCACCGGGGCCACCGTGGCCGCGGCCAACAACGCGGCGATTCCCGGCGGCGTGGTGATGGTATCGCCGGCCTCCACGGCCCCGGCGGTCACCGACCTGGACGACAACGACCTGGTGTTCCGCACCGTGCCGTCGGATGCCTTCCAGGGTGAGATGCTGGCCAAGCTGCTGATCAGCAAGGGCATTACCGATGTCGCGGTGACCTACGTCAACAACGACTACGGCCAGGGCCTGGCCAATGCCTTCAACGAGACCTTCGAGGCCGAGGGCGGCATGGTCTCGGCGAACGAGGCGCATGAAGACGGCCGCGCCGACTACCGCTCGGAGCTGGGCTCGCTCTCCTCCGGCGGCAGCGAGACGCTGGTGGTGCTGGCCTACGCCGACGGCTCGGGCCAGACCATCCTGCGCCAGGCCTACGAGAGCGGCATGTTCACCCAGTACGTGGGTGCCGACGGCATGGTCGGCGACAGCCTGGTCGAGGCGATTGGCGCCGACGTGCTCGAGGGCATGATCGCCACCCGCCCGGGCAGCCCCGACACCCCGGGAACCGAGACCTTCGAGGCGCTCGCCGCCGAGGCCGATATCGACCCCAGCGCGGTGTTCGCCGCCCAGGCCTACGACGCCGCCTTCCTGCTGGCCCTGGCCATCGAGCAGAACGGCAACGCCGAGCGCGAGGGCCTCTCCGAGGCACTGCGCAGCGTGTCTTCCGCCCCCGGCGAGCAGATCCTGCCCGGCGAGTGGGAGAAGGCCGTGGAGCTGATCGCCGCCGGTGAAGAGATCAACTACGAGGGTGCCTCCGGCAGCCACGAGTTCGACGAGAACGGCGACGTGCCCGGCGTGGTGGTCGAGATGGTCGTGCAGGATGGCCGCTTCACCAGCCAGGGCTTCCTCGAGGCCGACGAGCTGTAACACGCCGCTGCTAGCGGTAGCTGAACGTGAAACGCCCCGGCCTGTGCCGGGGCGTTTCACGTTAGGGGAGCACCCTCACTGGTGGTGAGGCACCTTCTCCGGCATCAGGCCGCGCGGCGCGTAGCGCAGCACCAGCGAGATCAGCAGGCCGATGACGAACACCCGCGCCTGTAGCGCGCGACTCGAGATGTTCGACGGCGGCTCCCAGCCGAACCAGCCCTCGCCGATATACACCGCGATGTTCATCAGGAACAGCGCCAGCGGCTCGGACATCAGCCAGATGATGTAGACCAGCACGGCGCCGAAGATGGTGCCGAGGTTGTTGCCTGGGCCGCCGAGGATCACCATCACCAGCACCAGGAAAGTGTGGTTGAGCGGCAGGTAGCCCTGGGGGTCGAAGATGCTGTTGAAGTTGGTCAGCGCGGCGCCGCCGATGCCCATCAGGATGCAGCCGAAGACGAAGATCTCCAGGCGGCGCTTGTTGATGTCCTTGCCCATTGCCGCGCTGGAGACCTCGTTGTCGCGGATGGCGCGGATCATCCGCCCCCAGGGGGCGTGGTAGGCGCGGTGCAGCAGGAAGAAGATGCCGGCGATGACCACCGCGGTAAGCGACAGGTAGATCGCTCGCGCCAGCACGAAGCCCAGGTCGCTGGGCCCGGGCGTGGGCCACGGCAGCGGCGAGACGGTGGCGGTGCCGCGGGTCAGCCAGTCGGAGTTCTTGAGGAACGCCTTGATGATCTCGGCGATGCCCAGGGTGGCGATGGCCAGGTAGTCGCTGCGCAGCCCCAGGCAGATATGCCCAATGAAGTAGCCGATGAAGCCGGCCAGGGCGCCGCCGGCGATCCAGCCGATCCACGACGGCAGCCCCAGGCCGCCGATGAAGCCGGCCTGGGACTGGATCTGGCCGGTCACCCCGCGCAGCATGCTGATCACCACCAGGTAGAGCACCACCGCCAGCAGCACGGCGATGACGGTGCGCAGCTTCTTGGGCACGCCGAGGCGGTCGAGCTTGGTGGCGCCCCACACCAGCAGCACCGAGGCCACCAGGTAGAGCAGCACGCGGCCCAGCTCGCCGGGCAGCTGGCTGTCCCAGAAGGCGTCGTTGACCGGGATACCGAAGAACATGGCGCAGAAGCCGCCCAGCGCCACGAAGCCCATGACCCCGGCGTTGAACTGGCCGGCATAGCCCCACTGGATGGTCAGGCCGAGGGCGATGATCGCGTAGCAGGCGGCCTCGACCAGCATGCGCGTGCTGTAGGCCGGCCCCATCACCGCATAGACGCCGAGGATGGCCACCAGCAGGCCACCGAACAGCAGCAGCTCGCGGGTGGGAATGCGAGGGGAGACAGTGCGATCCTTTGTGTTGGGCGTTGTCATCAGATCACCTTCCCTTTGAAGATACCGGTGGGACGCCACACCAGGATCGCCACCAGGATGAAGAACGGCACCACGATCTTGTACTCGGTGCCGACGAAGGCCAGGTTGCGCGGCAGCTCCAGCCACTCGGGGAAGTGCTCGGCAATGGGCCGCAGCAGCACCGCCCAGTTGAACACCGCCAGGGTCTCGGCGAAGCCGACCACGAAGCCGCCGGCAATCGCGCCGTAGGGGTGGCCGACGCCGCCGACGATGGCCGCGGCGAAGATCGGCAGCAGCAGGAAGAAGCTCAGGTCGGGCTTGAAGGTCACGTCCATCGACAGCAGGGTGCCGGCCACCGCGGCCAGGCTGCCGGCGATGATCCAGGTCACCGAGACGATATGGTTGGTGTTGATGCCCGAGGCGCGGGCCAGGTCGGGGTTGTCGGACATGGCGCGCATCGCCTTGCCGGTGCGGGTCTTGCTGAGGAACAGGTGCAGCCCGACCACCGCGGCGATCACCAGGATGAACAGGATCACCTGGGGCTCGGTGACGATGATCGGGCGCGTCACCGCCTCGAAGGGCAGCTCGAGGCGGTAGATCTCCTTGCGCTCGGCGACGTACATGTTCTGCGGGCTAGTGCCGGCGAACAGGCGCAGCAGGCCTTGCAGCATCAGCGTCACGCCCAGCGAGCCGATGACGATGACGATCGGCTTGACGCCGTGGGCGCGCAGCGGCTTGTAGAAGGCCTTGTCGATGCCCACCGCGATGGCCGCCGTCACTACCATGGCGATGGGCAGCATGACGATGGCGGTGGGCAGGCCCACCACGCTGCCCGCCCCGGGGAAGGCCAGGCTCAGCAGCAGTACCACGAAGGCGCCCAGCGTCATCATGTCGGCATGCGCGAAGTGGGCGAAGCGCATGATGCTGAACACCAGCGTCACGCCGATCGCCCCCATGGCGTAGATCGAGCCGGTCACGCTGCCGGCCACCACCACGTTGTTGATGAAAAACACCAGTTCGTTCAAAGCGACATCTCCTGCGTTGGCGCGCGGGCCACTGTTCTTGTGTCGGTCTTGTCGGCGCGGCGATCAGCCGCCCAGGAAGCTCTTGGCGACCTCGGGGTCGTTGAGCAGCGCCTCGCCGGTATCGGTGAAGCGGTTGTGGCCGGCGGCCAGCACGAAGCCCTTGTGGGCAATCGCCAGCGCCTGCTTGGCATGCTGCTCGACCATCAGGATGCCAACCCCGGCGGCGTTGATCTTCTTGACCCGCTCGAATATCTCGTTCATGAACAGCGGCGACAGCCCGGCGGTGGGCTCGTCGAGCAGCAGCACGCTGGGCTCGACCATCAGCGCCCGACCCATGGCGACCATCTGGCGCTGGCCGCCGGAGAGTTCGCCGGCGGGCTGGCGGCGCTTCTCAAGCAAGGGCGGGAAGAAGTCGTAGATCTGCTCGAGCATGCGGCTGACGCCTGACGGGCGGATATAGGCGCCCATCTCGAGGTTCTCCTCGACGCTCAAGCTGGGGAAGATGTTGTTCTCCTGGGGCACGAAGCCCATCCCCAGGTGCACCAGCTTGTTGGGCGCGAGGTTGGTGATCGGCTCGCCGCGCAGGCGGATCTCGCCCTGGTTGACCTGCAGCAGGCCGAAGATCGCCTTGAGCATGGTCGACTTGCCGGCGCCGTTGGGGCCGACGATGACGCCGATCTCATCGGCCTCGATGCTCATGTCGACGCCGTTGAGGATGTTCATGCCGCCGTAGCCGCCGTGAACGTCCCGTGCTTCGAGTAGGGGCATGGTGGGTTCCCTGGATATTGTTCGTTATGCGGCGGCCTAGGCGGCGCCGGCACCGAAGTAGGCTTCGATGACCTCGGGGTTGTTCTGGATCTCCTCGATCGAGCCCTCGACCATTACCCGGCCCTGGGCCAGCACGATCACCGGGTCGCAGAGCCGCGCGATCATGTCCATGTCGTGCTCGATGACCAGGAAGGTATAGCCCATCTCGCGGTTGAGGCGCTCGATGTTGGTGATCAGCTCGCCGAGCAGGGTGCGGTTGACCCCCGCGGCGATCTCGTCGAGCAGCACTACCCGGGCGTCGGTCATCATCGTGCGGCCCAGCTCGAGGAGCTTCTTCTGGCCGCCGGAGAGGTTGCCGGCCAGCTCGTTGCGCACGTGGCTTAGGCCGATGAAGTCGATCACCTCCAGCGCGCGCTGGCGCACCTCGGTCTCCTGGGTGCGCACCTGGCCGGGCTTGAACCAGGCCGAGTAGAGCGACTCGCCGAGCTGCTTGGGCGGCACCATCATCAGGTTCTCCAGCGCGGTCAGCTGGGAGAACTCATGGGCGATCTGGAAGGTGCGCAGCAGCCCCTTGTGGAACAGCTGGTTGGCCGGCAGGTTGGTGATGTCCTCGCCGTCGAGCAGCACCTGGCCGCTGTCCAGCGGCAGGGCGCCGGCGATGATGTTGAACAGCGTCGACTTGCCGGCGCCGTTGGGGCCGATCAGCCCGGTGATCGAGCCGCGTTCGACGCTGATCGAGCAGTCGTCGATGACCGTCAGGCCACCGAAGGCCTTGTTAACGTGCTTGACGTCGATGATGGAAGGCATGAAGTGTCCCGCGAAGCGTTGCTGTTGTTATTGGCATGCGGCGCCGGGCGGCCGGCCACCCGTGGGTGGCCGGCCGCGGCATCAGCGCGCGTTGCCCTCGACCAGGAAGGTGCGGCCGGCGGCGAAGGCGCCGACGATGACGATAGCACCCAGCGTGGGGATCAGATAGCCGTCGACCTGCGGGATGGTGCGCAGGAACACGAACGACACCGCCGCCGGCGCCACGAAGCGCACCAGGAAGCGCCAGGTCTTGAACCAGCCGTCGCTGGTGCGCAGCTCCTTCATGACCTCGCTCTGGGTCAGCGCCCAGCCGGCGAACAGCGCGATCAGCAGGCCACCCAGCGGCATGAAGATATTGGTCAGCAGCTCGATGAAGTCGAAGGCACTGCGCCCGAACAGCGCATGGAAGATGGTGCCCTCGGCCCACACGTTGAAGCTGACCACGGTGAGCAGGCCCATCATCCAGGCGCCCAGGGTCACCAGGCTCACCGCCTTGGGGCGGGTCAGGTCGAAGCGCTCGACCAGGAACGCCGCCACCGGCTCGATCAGCGAGATCGACGAGCTGACCGCCGCGCCCAGCACCAGGATGAAGAACACCCCGCCGACCAGTGCGCCGAACGGCATCTCGGCGAAGGCCAGCGGCAGGGTCACGAACATCAGGCCGGGGCCCTGGCCGGTCTCGAGGCCGGCGCCGAACACCAGCGAGAAGATCGCCAGGCCGGCGACCATGGCCACCGCGGTGTCGACGAAGGCCACCGCTACCGCGGTGCGGGTCAGCGAGGCCTCGCTGGACATGTAGGCGCCGTAGGCCATGATCGCGCCCATGCCGAGGCTCAGGGTGAAGAACGACTGGCCCATGGCCTGCAGCCAGCCCTCGAGGCTCAGGTCGGCGATATTGAAGGTGAACAGGAAGGTCGCGGCAGCGCCGATGTCGCCGTTGGCGATGCTGTAGAACAGTACCACCAGCAGGATCGCGAACAGCGCCGGCATGATGATGCGCAGGCCGCTCTCGATGCCCTTGTGGATGCCCATGCCGACGATCAGCGCCGAGGCGATGATGAACAGCGTGTGGTAGAGGGTCAGCAGTCCCGGCGAGGCCAGCAGCGCATCGAAGCCGGCGCCGATGGTCTCGGAATCGGCGCCGATCAGCGCGCCGGAGAACATCTGGCCGGTGTAGTGGATGGCCCAGCCGGCGATCACCGAATAGAAGCTCAGGATCAGGAACGCCGAGGCGGCCCCTAGCCAGCCGATCGACTCCCAGGCCCGCGAGGTGCCGTGGGTCCGGGTCAGGTGGCGCATGCCCATGATCGGACTGCGCCGGCTGGTGCGGCCGAGCATGGTCTCGGCGATCAGGATCGGGATGCCCACTGCGAAGATGGTCAGGGCGTAGACCAGGATGAAGGCGCCGCCGCCGTTCTCACCGGTCAGGTAGGGGAAGCGCCACAGGTTGCCAAGGCCCACCGCCGAGCCGACCGCGGCCAGCAGGAAGGTGCCCTTGTGCGTCCAGACGTTATGCGTACTCATGTCGTGTGTCCTGAAACGGGTGCATTGGCCTTGTGAGCCATCGTGACCATGGCCGCACGGGATGGTGCGGCATGGCAAAAACATGGCGAGCGCGGAGTTTACTCGCCTGACAGGCATTCGTTAAGAGGGCGTTGGCCTCGTTCTCCCGGCGTCAGTCGTCGCTGTCGTCGGCATCCGAATCGTCGCTGGGCTGCGGCTCGAAGGCGCGCGCCGCGTCGGGCAGGCGCACGGTGTCGCCGAGCATCAGCTTGTCGCACGACTTCATGCGCTCGCCGCTGGCCGGGTCGATCAGCGCCACCACGTCGCCGATGCTGGTGCCGTCGACGTAGGCGGCCACCTTGATGCGCACCACCATGCCTTTGAGCCGTGCCGAGAGCACGTCGCCGGCGCCGGGCTCGACGTAGCGCTCTGGGTGATTGGCGAAATGGTCGGCGACGCTATCGCGCCCCGGGGCGTCCCACTCCACGTGCTTGTGCATCGGCTGGCCTCGCTCTCGAACGTGCGTTTGTCACCCCAAGAGTAGACAGGTTTCTGCGTCACGAAAAAAGCCCACCTTGGTGGTGGGCTTCAACGCTGTGCTGGCGCGCGGGGGTTAGAGGTATGCATCAGCCGCCGAGATGCTGTTTCACACTGGCAAAGGCGTCGAGTGCGGTGTCCAGGTCGTCGCGGCTGAAGGCCGCCGACATCTGGGTGCGGATGCGCGCCTGGCCCTTGGGCACCACCGGGTAGGAGAAGGCGGTGACGTAGATGCCGCGCTCGAGCATGGCGTCGGCGAAGCGCGCCGCCAGCGCGGCGTCGTGGAGCATGATCGGCACGATGGGGTGCTCGCCGGGCAGTAGCTCGAAGCCGAGGCGCTCGAGGCCGGCGCGGAAGTACGCCGTGTTGTCGGTCAGCTGCTGGCGCAGTTGGCCCGAATTCGCCGCCAGTTCGACGGCCTTGAGCGCGCCGGCGACCACCGGCGGCGCCACGCTGTTGGAGAACAGGTAGGGCCGCGAGCGCTGGCGCAGCAGTTGGATGATCTCGCGCCTGCCGCTGGTATAGCCGCCGCTGGCGCCGCCCAGGGCTTTGCCGAGGGTGCCGGTAGTGATATCCACCCGCTCGAGGCAGCCGTGGTGTTCCGGGGTGCCGCGTCCGCCCTGGCCCATGAAACCGGTGGCGTGGCAGTCGTCGACGTGGACCAGGGCGCCGTAGCGCTCGGCGAGGTCGCAGATCTCGTCGAGGGGAGCGATGTAGCCGTCCATCGAGAACACCCCGTCGGTGGTGATCATGATGAAGCGTGCGTCGTCGCGCCGGGCGGCCTCGAGCTGCGCCTCGAGGTCGGCCATGTCGCGGTTGCGATAGCGGTAGCGCCTGGCCTTGCACAGCCGCACGCCGTCGATGATGCTGGCGTGATTGAGGGCGTCGGAGATCACCGCATCCTCGGCGCCGAGCAGGGTCTCGAACAGCCCGCCGTTGGCGTCGAAGCACGACGGGTAGAGGATCGTCTCCTCGCTGTGCAGGAAGTCGCTCAGCGCGCGCTCGAGCTGCTGGTGCAGGCTCTGGGTGCCGCAGATGAAGCGCACCGAGGCCAGCCCATAGCCCCACTCATCGAGGCCTGCCCGTGCCGCGGCGGCGACCTCGGGATGCTGGGCCAGCCCCAAATAGTTGTTGGCGCAGAGGTTGAGCATCTCGCCCTGGGGCGTGCCGATGCGCGCGCCCTGGGCGGAGGTCAGCGGCCGCTCGTGCTTGGTCAGCCCGGCCGTCTCGATGGCCTCGAGCTCGCGCTGCAGGTGGTGCTGAAATTCGCCGTACATGTGTCACTCCCAGTTCAAGATGACCTTGCTGGCGTCTCCCGAGAGCATGGCGTCGAAGCCCTGCTGGAACTCGGTATAGGGCAGCCGATGGGTGATCACCGGCGAGATGTCGAGCCCCGATTCGATCATCACCGACATCTTGTACCAGGTCTCGTACATCTCGCGTCCGTAGATGCCCTTGAGGGTCAGCATGTTGAAGATCACGGTGTTCCAGTCGATGGCGATCTCCTCGGTGGGAATGCCCAGCATCGAGACCTTGCCGCCGTGGCACATGTTGGCCAGCATGTCGCGAAAGGCCGCCGGGCTGCCGGACATCTCGAGGCCGACGTCGAAGCCCTCGGCGAGGCCGATGTCGCGCTGCACCTCGGCTAGGCTCTCGTGGCGCACGTCGACCGTGCGGGTGGCGCCTAGGCGCTTGGCCAGCGCCAGGCGCGCGGGATTGAGGTCGGTGACCACCACGTGGCGGGCGCCGGCATGGCGGCACACCGCGGCGGCCATGGCACCGATCGGCCCGGCGCCGGTGATCAGCACGTCCTCGCCCAGCAGGTCGAACTGCAGCGCGGTGTGCACGGCGTTGCCCAGCGGGTCGAAGATCGCCGCCACATCCAGGTCGATGTCCGGCTTGTGCTCCCAGACGTTGGACATCGGCAGCACCAGGTACTCGGCAAAGGCGCCCGGGCGGTTGACCCCTACGCCGCTGGTGTGGGCGCACAGGTGGCGGCGCCCGGCCAGGCAGTTGCGGCAGCGCCCGCACACCACGTGGCCCTCACCGGAGACGATCTGCCCGGGCCGGAAGTCGTTGACGTTGGAGCCCACCTCGACGATCTCGCCGACGAACTCATGGCCCACCACCATTGGCGTGGGGATGGTCTTCTGCGCCCAGCTGTCCCACTTGTAGATGTGCACGTCGGTGCCGCAGATGGCGGTGCGCTTGACCTTGATCAGCACGTCGTTGATGCCGACCTCGGGTAGCGGCACCTCGTCGAGCCACAGGCCCGGTGCGGCGTCCTTCTTGACCAGTGCTTTCATGGCGTATCCCTATCGTTGTCGTTGGGCTCTGGAAGGTATTGGCCTGTGGGGCAGAGCGCTAGTGGTGTTCATCAACTCTACTACTGCGCAGCGACTCCCGCATGCGTGCCGCTGATTGATCCATGATCACGCACAAAAAAGCCCACCGCGAGGGTGGGCTCGATGCCTGGCGAGTGGCTTGGGCCGATCAGCCCTTGCTGGCGCGCTTGCGCTCGTTTTCCTTGAGGTGCTTCTTGCGCAGGCGGATATGGTTGGGGGTGATCTCGACCAGTTCGTCGGAGTCGAGGAACTCGATGGCCTGCTCCAGCGAGAACTTCACCGGCGGCGTCAGCACGATGTTCTCGTCGTTGCCGGTGGAGCGCATGTTGTCGAGCTTCTTGCCCTTGGTGGGGTTGACCACCATGTCGCTGGCGCGGTTGTTGATGCCGATCAGCATGCCCTCGTAGACCTCGGTGGCATGGTCGATGATCAGCTTGCCGCGCTCCTGCAGGGCGTAGAGGGCATAGGCCAGGGCCTTGCCGTCGACCATGGAGACCAGCACGCCGTTGCGCCGCTCGATGGAGGCGTCGGGCTTGAGCGGGCCGTAGTGGTCGAAGCGGCTGGTGAGGATGCCGGTGCCCGAGGTCAGGGTCAGGAACTGGCCGCGGAAGCCGATCAGGCCGCGCGCCGGGATCATGAAGTCGAGGCGCACACGGCCCTTTCCGTCGGGGTTCATGTTGGTCAGCTCGCCCTTGCGGTAGCCGAGCTCTTCCATGATCGCGCCCTGGTGCTGCTCCTCGCAGTCGATGATGACCTCTTCATAGGGCTCCTGCTTGACGCCGTCGACCTCGCGGATGATCACCTCGGGGCGGCCCACGGCCAGCTCGAAGCCTTCACGACGCATGGTCTCGATCAGCACCGAGAGGTGCAGCTCGCCGCGGCCGGAGACCTTGAACTTCTCCGGCGTCTCGCCGGGCTCGACGCGCAGCGCCACGTTGTGGATCAGCTCCTGGTCGAGACGCTCCTTGATATTGCGGCTGGTGACGTACTTGCCGTCGCGGCCGGCCATCGGCGAGTCGTTGACCTGGAAGGTCATCGACACGGTGGGCTCGTCCACCGACAGCGGCGGCAGCGCCTCGACGTTGGCCGGGTCGCACAGGGTATCGGAGATCGACAGGCTATCGATGCCGGTGATGCAGACGATATCGCCGGCATCGGCCTGCTCGGTCTGCACGCGTTCGAGGCCCATGTGGGTCATCACCTGGCCGATCTTGCCCTTGCGGATGCTGCCGTCGGTGCCGATCACGCTGATTTGCTGGTTCGGGCGAACGCTGCCGCGCTTGATGCGACCCAGGCCAATGACGCCGACGTAGCTGTTGTAGTCGAGCGCCGAGATCTGCATCTGGAACGGTCCGTCGAGCTCGACCTTGGGCGGTTCGACGATATCGACGATGGACTGCAGCATCGGCGTCATGTCGTCGGCCAGCTCGTCCGGATCGGGGCCGGCGATGCCGTTGAGCGCCGAGCAGTAGATGATCGGGAAATCGAGCTGCTCATCGGAGGCGCCGAGGTTGTCGAACAGGTCGAAGATCTGGTCGATGACCCAGTCGGGGCGCGCGCCGGGGCGGTCGATCTTGTTGACCACCACGATCGGCTTGAGGCCCTGGGCGAAGGCCTTCTGGGTCACGAAGCGGGTCTGCGGCATGGGGCCGTCGACGGCGTCGACCAGCAGCAGCACCGAGTCGACCATCGACATCACGCGCTCGACTTCGCCGCCGAAGTCGGCGTGTCCCGGGGTGTCGACGATGTTGATGTGGTAGTCGTGCCAGCGAATCGCGGTGTTCTTGGCCAGGATGGTGATGCCGCGTTCCTTTTCCTGGTCGCTGGAGTCCATGATGCGCTCCTGCCCCTCGGCCTTGCGGTCCAGGGTGCCGGACTGGCTGAGGAGCTTGTCGACCAGGGTGGTCTTGCCATGGTCGACGTGGGCGATGATGGCAATATTCCTGATTTTCTCGATGTGAGAACCAGTTACGTCTGTGCTCATAGGGTTGTAGCTCGTCTTTATGTACGCACCTATGTACACGGTCTTGTTACGTACCCTAGGCGCGGGGTAGGGAAGGTTGGTGGCGCATTGTACAGACTCGGCGCGCGGGGTAATAGCACTATGGCGCGGGGCCGGCCCTGAGCGCCGCCAATTAACGGATGACGCCTAGAAGCGCCAGGTGGCGCCCAGCAAGGGACCGCTCATCTCGATATCCAGCCGGGCGCCGTTATCCTCGTAGCGAACCTCCAGGTGGCGATAGCCGGCGGAGAGATATAGCGCATCGTTCAGCCGGTAGTTGAGGCTGCCCACCGCTTGCCAGGTCGCGTCGGAGCCGACGCCGAAGCCGCCGACGTCGGCATACACAATCGCCGACCAGTCGGGGGTGAAGTCGCGGCGCAGCCTGGCCGCCAGCAGCGGGTCGATCCAGCGCTCGGACTCGGTGGCGCTCAGGCCGAGTGCCGGCACGTCTACCGAGGCCCGGGCTCGCCACAGCCGCGCACCGGCGAGCAGGTCGAGGGAGAGGTCCGGCGCTTGCACGACCTGATAGCCGGCCGCCGCCGTCATCGATGTCTGCCGCACCCGACCCTCGATGCTCACGCCCGGCGCCAGGCTGGCGCTGGTGCTCAAGGAGGCGTGAGAGATATCACCGAACAGCACCAGGCGATCGCGTCGCGCGGTGGCGTGCAGGAAGAACGCCGCGTCCAGCTCATCGAGGATGTCGCTAAAGGATTGCCGGGTGCTGAGCGTCGGCGCGCTGGAGGTGGGGCGGATGTCGCCGGCCAGGCTGGGCATCCACACGTAGGGCGTCACCTGACCGCGCCAGGTGTCCGCCGCGGCGGTGGCTGAAACGGTGCCCGTGAGCAGCACGGCAACCAGCAGACGAGTCTTCATAGGGAGTCCTTGTAGATGCGCCCATCCTTCATGATCAGGCGTAGGTTGCGCTCGGGATCATCGAGGAAGTCGAGGCTCGCGTTGGGGTCGCCGTCGACCACCAGCAGGTCTGCCATGGCACCCGGTACGAGACGCCCCAGCTGCCCTGGATAGGGGTTGCGGGGCCCCGATAGCGCCAGCAGTTCGGCATTGTTGCCGGTGGCCATGGCCAGCACGTCGAGGGGCGCGTAGAAGCGGGTCAGCTTGGCCAGCTGCCGACCCTGGCTGGGGGTGTTCTGGGGGTTGAACAGGATGTCGGTGCCCCAGGCGGTCTTGATCCCGAAGCGCTGGGCCATGTCATAGGCGCGCAGCGTTCCCTCGGCGACCTGACGCTGGCTCTCGCGGCGTGCGGCATCGGGGTAGACGTTGGCGTCCTCGTCCTGCAGGAAGGGCTGCAGACTCCACCAGGTGCCTTCGTCGGCCATCATCCGCACGCTGTCCTCGTCTGCCAGTTGGCCATGCTCGATGCACTTCACTCCCGCCGCAATGGCCCGCTGGATGCCGCGCGGCGTGTAGACATGCACCGTGACGTAGGTCCCCCAGTCCTCGGCTGCCTCTACCGCGGCGCGCAGTTCACGCTCGGAGAACTGGGTGCTGTCGAGCGGATCGTAGCTCGAGGCAACGCCGCCGCCGGCCATCAGCTTGATCTGCGAGGCACCCAGCATCAGCTGCTCGCGGGTGCGGCGCAGCACTTCCGCTTCGCCGTCGGCGATGGCGCTCACGCCCATCAGCTCGCCGGGGCTCAGTGGCGTGGTCGTGCCCCGCGGTATCTCGTGGCGCATGCGAAAATCGCCGTGGCCGGAGGTCTGCGAGATCATGGCGCCGGCAGGAAAGATGCGCGGGCCGTGGACGATGCCCTCGTCGATGGCGCGCTTCAAGGCGAACGACGGCCCGCCCACGTCGCGCACGCTGGTGAAGCCGCGCAGCAGCGTGCGCTCCGCCTCCTGAGCGGCCACCAGATGCACGTAGCCCGGGTCGGCGGTCATGGCCGCGGTCTGGGTGATGGCCGCCAGGGTGGCATGCCAGTGGGCATCGATCAGCCCCGGCATCACCACCCGCCCGCCGCAGTCGATAAGCTCCACCTCGGCGGTTTCCGCCTGAGCGGGCAGGATCTCCTGAATGCGCCCCGCGTCGACCCTTATCGAGACATCATCACGCAGCGGCGCACCGCTGCCATCGAACAGCCGCAGGTTGGTCAGCACGAAAGACTGGCCGTTACCTCGCGGCTGGGCGCCAATCACGCTAGGCGTCCGCAGTCCCGCAAACAGCGCCATGACGGCGGCGCTGCCGCCGATGAACTGGCGCCGGGTAAGATCGGCCATGATGCGCTCATGAAAGCGTTGCAGCAGCGGCGATCCGCACTGGCAGGCGCCGGCGGCATGGCCGCCGTGGGAGGTGCATAGAGAGGGCTGTGTGGATACCGGCATCAAGGATTCCTCCACGTGAAACTCCTACTATAGAAGAGTCGCTGGAGGCCGTGCGTAAATGTCCGGTTGGGCTGGCGGTGGCAGGCGAGTGCTCAGGGGGGAACGCAAGCGCCCGCCACCGAAGGTGACGGGCGCCAAGCGAGTGGACTGGGTTCAGCCCTCGTCGTCTTCGCCGGGAACGCCGCCGAGCTCTTCGAGCAGCGCCCTGTAGCCGGTGACCTGGTCGCTGAGGGTCTGGGTGACCTCATCCTCATCCATGTAGACCACCGGCATCAGGATGCGCTCTTCGGTGATCTCGATGAAGCGCTCGTCCTGGGTGGCGGCCTCGAGGGCCTCGGCGAGACGCTCGACGTGGCTGTCCGGGGTGTTCTGCGGCACCATCACCACGCGGATCTCGGCGGGGTTGATGTCGTAGCCGGCTTCCTGGATCGACGGTGCGTCGGGGAAGGCCACCAGGCGGTCTTCGGCGAGGCTAAGCAGCACCGGCATCTCGCCGGAGTCGGCGTAGCCGGAGTGGGTGCCGCCGCTGTAGGCGAAGTCGACGTCGCCGGAGAGGATCAGCGGGGCCATACCGGCGCCGCCGGAGGTCGGCACGATGCGCAGATCGAGGCCTTCCTGCTGGGCGATGTACTCGATGATCATGCGGTCCAGCGCGGTCTGGGTCGCGTAGCTGGTGCCCGGGTTCTCCTTGGCGTACTCGATCAGGCCTTCCCAGGTGTCGCCGAAGGGACGGTCTTCGCCGGTGACCATGGCCGACTGGCCGAGGGTCACGCCGGCCACGTAGCGGAAGTCGTCGAGCTGGTAGTTGGTCTCGGTGGACAGCGGGCCATAGGTAATGGTCATCGAGGTGCCGAAGACGAAGGTGTAGCCCTCATCGTCGCTGACGGTCAGGCGCGACAGCGCCACGCCGCCGCCAGCACCGGGCTGGTTGACCACGTTGACCGGCTGGCCGAGCTCTTCCTCGAGCACGTTGGCCAGTACGCGGGCCTGGATGTCGGTGCTGCCGCCGGCACCGAAGCCCACTACCAGGGTCAGCGGCTTGCTCGGGAAGTCGTCGGCCTGGGCCTGGCCGGCGACGCCGACGGCCATGGTCGTGGCCAGGATGGCGGTGCTGAGTAGCTTCATCTGCATGAGGATTCCTCGTTCATTCTTCAGGTTGTTGTGATGACGAATTCGCCTGGGGCGACAGGGTGATGCCGGGCTCAAGACGCTGCCCGGCGAGCGGCATTACGCCGATAACTCGACCAGCCGAGGTGCAGCACCATCAGCGCGGTGATGACCACGAAGACCAGCGCGATGGGCCGCTGGAGCAGTATCGAGATCTCGCCACCCGAGAGGATGATCGACTGGCGCAGGTTCATCTCGAGCATGGGCGTGACAATGAAGGCGACCAGGAAGGTGACGAAGGAGTAGTCGAACTTCTTCAGGAAGTAGCCGAAGATCGCGAAGCCGAACACCACGATCAGCCCGAAGGTGCCGTAGCCCTGGACCTGAATGCCGGCCAGGCACAGGAAGATCACCACCGGGATGACGATATTGGGCGGCACGCTGGTGACCTTGGCGAAGATGCGCAGGCCGTACCAGCCCACCGCCAGCATCAGCAGGCTGGCGACGATCATCCCGGAGAAGATGGTGAACAGCATCTCCGGATGGTCGCGCAGCATCAGCGGGCCGACCTGGATGCCGTGGATCATGAAGGCGCCGACCAGCAGCGCCGCCGACACGCTGCCGGGGATACCCAGGCCGAACAGCGGGATATAGCTGGCGGGAATCACCGCGTTGTCGGCGGCCTCGGCGGCGGCGATGCCGTTGGGGTTGCCCTTGCCGAAGCTGTCCGGGTCCTTGGCCGAGCGCTTGGCGAAGCCGTAGGCCATGAAGGCGCCCACCGAGGGGCCAAGGCCGGGCAGGGCGCCAACGAAGGCGCCGATGCCGGTGCTCTTCAAGATGGTCGGCAGGGTGCCCTTGAACTCACGGTAGCTGAGGTCGTCGTCGGCGTTCTTGCTCAGCCGAATGACGTCGGCATCCTTGTTGCGGCGATACTCGTCGAGCTGCACGAACATCTCCGAGAGCGCCAGGGTGCCGATCACCAGTGGCAGGATCGGCACGCCCTCCATCAGCTCGGCGTAGCCGAAGGTCAGGCGCATGGCGCCGGTTTCCGGGTCGAGACCCACGGTTCCCAGGATCACCCCCATGCCGCCGGCGGCCAGCCCCTTGAGGAACGAGCCGCCGGCCATGCCGGCGATGAACACCAGGGCAAAGATCAGGATCGCCGCCAGCTCATACGGGCCGAACTTGAGCGCCACGGCGGCGAACGGGATGGCCACGGCGATCAGCAGCAGGGTGGCCAGCAGGTCGCCGACCACCGAGGCCAGCAGGCCGACCTTCAGCGCCTTGCGCGGCTTGCCGCTGCGCGCCAGCGGATAGCCGTCGAGGCAGGTGGCCGCCGAGGAGGGCTCGCCGGGTGTGTTGAGCAGGATCGCCGAGACCGCGCTGCCCGCCGCGGTGCCCTTGGAGAGGCCGATCAGGAAGGCGATGGCGGCATAGGCCGACATGTAGAAGGTCAGCGGTATGGCGATGGCGATGGCCACCGAGCGGTTGAGGCCGGGAATCACCCCGACGATATAGCCGAGCAGTACGCCGCCGAGAATCACGCCGATGGAGTGCAGGGTGAAGGCGGCCCCGAACGAGGCCAGGATGGCGTCGAATCCAATCATCTCACACCACTCCAATTCGCATCAGATGGGCGGTCAGGACATACAGCCCCAGCGCGGGAACCACGGCCACCGGCAGCACCATGTACCAGCGGCGCTCGCCGAGAATCACCAGCAGGACACCGATCAGCAGCGGGGCGATCCAGGTCAGCGGGAAGCGGTCGATGAGGAAGATGAAGCCGAGCACGTAAAGAAAGGGCCACAGCAGGTGCAGGAGATGGCCTGCGCCGGGCAGGCGAATCGGGGACTCGGCGCTGCGCCATAGCTTGACGGCGCTGACCACGCTGAGCGCCGCGGCACAGAGCAGCATCAGCCAGGCCCCGAGGGTGGCCAGCAGCTGAGGGGGAAGACCGAAGGAGGCGCCGCTACCGCCATACTGGGGGATGATCCAGGTAATGAGCGTCAGTGCCAGGGCGCTGACGGCGAGCCCCGACCAGAAATCCATGCGTGTCATACGCTGCCACTATGGTTATTTAGTTGACATTGAAACAGCAACTTCTATTGATGCAGTGCGCGCCAGCACATGTAATTGCTGTTTTTGTTGGGTCGAGCACGCAAACTAACTACTCTATCGTTGAGAAACAAACCTCATGGTCGACGCGGCTTCAACGCTCGGCTGTCACGGCGCTGGTGGACCGACGTCAATTGGCTGCCAGCGGCTCAGCAGCCAGTCGTAGAGGCGCCCGGGGCTCTGCGCCACCGGCTGGCTGATGGGAATCCGGGGGATCGCCAGAGGGTCGAGCTGCGGGGCCAGCCAGCCGCCACAGCCGGCGAGTGCCTGGCGCACGCCGCAGCGACTGGCGAGTCGTCGCAGCCGTTTCGAGGGCTGTTCATCGGGGTAGGCAAAGGCCTCCAGCGGTGCCTGGCAGAGCCTGGCCAGGTCATCGCGGGAGCGGCGGATATGCCAGCAGATCCGCGCATCGCTGAGCGGCTCCAGCGACTCCGGCAGCACGCCGTGGGCGCCGAAACGGAACAGGCCGCTGTGTTCCAGGCGCCTGACGCTGAACGGATCCAGCCCGTGGGGTGGCTGGTCGAGATCGGGATAGAGCGCCTCGGCCACGGCGTTGACGCGCATGGGGTCGCAGCGGCGCAGCTCGGTGAGGTAGCCGAGCAGCGCTTCGCTGTAGGCGTGGTCGGGGTGTGCAGGCGGCAGCGGCGGCGGCGGCAGCCCGGCGTCGCACAGGGTGTCGTGGATCTGCTGGGCGTGCTGACGGCGCCATAGCCCCTCGCTGATGACCTCCCACCACACGCCGCGGGGGCGCCCAAGCAGGCCGGTGGTAACGAAGATGCTGGCCGGCAGGGCGTAATGCTCAAGCAGCGGCGCGGCGACCTCGGCGTTGTCACGCCAGCCGTCGTCGAAGGTCAGGGCGATGCAGGCGCGCGGGTCGTGGTGGGGCTTGAGGGCGGTGTCGAGGCAGACGATGCGCGATACCTCGACCAGCGACATCAGCAGATGCTTGAAGCTCTCCGGGCCGAGGCAGTAGGGCGCCCGGTGTGGCAGCCGGGCGGTGGCTTCATCGGGGAGCACTCGATGCAGCACCAGGATGGCGCGGCGTCCCTGCAGCGGCACGCGCAGGCTGCGGCGCCAGTGCCCGCGTAGGCGCTGGGCCATGTCCAGAGCGAGGTTCCAATGGGTCATGGTGAACCTCCTGCGCGTGGCCTATCACGTTATCTCAGTGTAATGCGCTTTGGCGTATTGCGCCGCGTGGGCATCCGCCACCTCTATAACAGCACGCTACAGCGGGAACTCCAGCACCCGCGCCTGGCAGGCGCGCAGCCGCGCCAGCAGGTCGCTGTGGGCATCCTCATCGAGGCTCGGGTCGAAGCCGCCAATGCGCTCGAACCAGTCGCGCCTGACGCACAGCGTGCCGGTTTCCGGTTCGCGCTGCCAGAGGCGCCTGAGCCCTTGGGACAGCGGCCGGCGCCGCGGCGTGAGCAGCACGGCGTCCCACTGGTGATGGGTCAGCAGGTGATCGGCCTTGTCCAGCCAGTCGGCGACCAGGCGCGCACAGGGGGTGGGAAAGATCAGGGTGCTACCCGGGGCTCGGCGCACCATCTCGTTGCTGCGGGCGCCGAACGATCCCAGGCGTATCGTCTCGCAACGTGCCCCGATGCGCCGAGTCAGCGTCTTAAGGCTGCCATTGTCAGCGTCGCAGACCACGCGGATATCGATCCTGTCGGGATAGCGCGCCACCGCATGGTTCAGGGTGGCCAGGCAGCGCGGCAGGCGCGAGGCCATCAGACGAGAATCGATAATGATGCAGTAGGCATCCATCACAGCGTGCCCTTAGCGCATTGCCCCGGCCTGGTGAGTGGCGGTTAGCGGTGGATCGGTCGCAGCATGTCTGCGCCGCGGCGCTGAGCATGTGGTTATGTAAGCGATGGTAGCCTTGGGTTTCAAAAGGTATCAATCATTTTGTCGGCTGATTTTCGTAGGGGTAGACGCCGAGCCGCGGCTGATGCTGGGCCATGGCACCATCACGTGGCATGGCGTGGCTTTTTTGCACTATCTGGATGCATCGAGGTTATTTTTGCACCAACATGGTTCGTATGGTGCTCGGTCGGGGATTCTTTCGCCGCTTTGCCAACTCATGGTGCATGTTGGTGTATGGGTAAAAATCCCAGAAAATTATGAGGTTGGGTTTTTTTTGCAGCATTTTGCGCCATTTTGGCACGCTGCCTGCATTCTCAGTGCAGAAGCATCACCCGAGTCGTCGTACATGGCGGCCGCCGTGGGCAAGCCGCCTCGGCCGTGCTACAAACGACGCTGGACCCGCAACGCCTATATTTCGAGCAACGCTCACTAGTGGAGGACACCATGTCTGAGAAGACTCTCGCCCTGATCGAAGAACATGACATCAAGTGGGTCGATCTGCGCTTCACCGATACCAAGGGTAAAGAGCAGCATGTCACCATTCCGGCACGCGACGTCGACGATGAGTTCTTCGAGAACGGTCAGATGTTCGACGGCTCGTCCATCTCCGGCTGGAAGGGTATCAACGAGTCGGACATGATCCTGCGTCCGGAAGATGGTACTGCCTTCCTCGACCCGTTCACCGAAGACGCCACCCTGGTGCTGCGCTGCGACATCATCGAGCCGGCCACCATGCAGGGCTACGATCGCGACCCGCGCTCCATCGCCAAGCGCGCCGAAGCCTACCTGCAGTCCTCTGGCCTGGGCGACACCGCTTTCTTCGGTCCGGAGCCCGAGTTCTTCATCTTCGACGAGGTGCACTGGAAGGCCGATATCGAAGGTGCCATGTACAAGATCACCTCGGAAGAGGGTGCTTGGGCCACCGACCGTCAGGTCGACGGCGGCAACCTGGCGCACCGTCCGCGCGTCAAGGGCGGCTATTTCCCGGTCCCGCCGGTGGATAGCTTCCACGACATCCGCAGTGCCATGTGCAACACCCTCGAAGCCATCGGCCAGAGCGTCGAAGTGCACCACCACGAGGTGGCCAACGCCGGCCAGAACGAGATCGGCGTCAAGTTCAACACTCTGGTGAAGAAGGCCGACGAAGTTCAGGAAATGAAGTACGTGATCCACAATGTGGCCCACGCCTACGGCAAGACCGCGACCTTCATGCCCAAGCCGCTGGTGGGTGACAACGGTTCCGGCATGCACGTCCACCAGTCGTTCTGGAAGGATGGTCAGAACCAGTTCGCCGGTGACGAGTACGCCGGGCTGTCCGAGATGGCGCTCTACTACATCGGTGGCATCATCAAGCACGCACGTGCCCTGAACGCCTTCACCAACGCTTCCACCAACTCCTACAAGCGTCTGGTGCCGGGCTTCGAAGCGCCGGTGATGCTGGCCTACAGCGCCCGCAACCGTTCCGCGTCGATCCGCATCCCGTACACCGCGAGCCCCAAGGGCAAGCGTGTCGAGGCGCGTTTCCCGGATCCGACCGCCAACCCGTACCTGGCCTTCTCCGCCATGCTGATGGCCGGTATCGACGGCATCAAGAACAAGATCCATCCTGGCGATGCCATGGACAAGAACTTGTATGACCTGCCGCCGGAAGAGGGCAAGTCGATTCCCACCGTCGCCGAGAGCCTCGATCAGGCCCTCGAGGCGCTGGACAAGGATCGTGCCTTCCTCACCGAGGGTGGCGTGTTCACCGACGAGATGATCGATGCCTACATCGAGCTCAAGGAAGAGGACGTGGAGCGCCTGCGCATGACCACGCATCCGGTCGAGTTCGACATGTACTACAGCTGCTGATCGGCCTGCCGCTGAGGCGGCACCGGCTAGCGTTGTCGCCCAAGAAAAGGGGTTCCGCCACGGCGGAACCCCTTTTTGCACTAGACTATCCAAACCACTACCAGGCCCGTTCGGGTCGCCATGCGTTGGAGCCGGTGCATGACTGAATTGCCACTCAAAACTGCTTGCTGCGCGCTGCTGGTCGCCCTGCTGGGCGCCGCCAGCAGCGCCCATGCCACGTCGATCTACCGCACCACCGATGCCCAGGGCAACGTGGTGTTTACCGACAATCCCGAGCGCGGCGGTGAGCAGGTCGAGCTCAACCCGCTGACCGTGGTGCCGTCGGGCCAGCGTGCGCCCGCGACCGCGCCACAGCCGGTGCCCGAGGCCACGTCGCCCTCGGCCTCGCCGACGGAGTCGCTATCATCGCCGTTCATGCCGTATTCGACCTTCCGCA
Organism: Halomonas sp. 1513; assembly: GCA_001971685.1. Classification (NCBI taxonomy): domain Bacteria; kingdom Pseudomonadati; phylum Pseudomonadota; class Gammaproteobacteria; order Oceanospirillales; family Halomonadaceae; genus Halomonas; species Halomonas sp. 1513. The sequence continues at coordinate 3,928,235 of CP019326.1, read as the reverse complement.
TTGCGTCACCGCGCAATGAGGAGACGCTGCAGACCGGCGAGGCCGGCAACCTGCAGGTCGAGCTGGGCATCGAGCCGGCCCTGCGCGAGGATCACCGGGTGCGGCTACTGGTGGACGGTGCGGTGAGCCAGTCGGCGATGCACAGCGATGTGTTCATGGTCGGCAACCTCGAGCGCGGTGAGCGCGTGCTGCAGGCCGAACTGCTCGATTCGCGGGGTGAGGTGCGCCATCGCAGTGCGCCGGTGACCCTCTACGTGCAGCGTGCCAGCGTCAACCTGCCGCAGAACCCCAACAATCCCAATTAGCTGCCCCCTCGCCGGGCACGGGGGTCGCTGTGCCCGGACGGCAGCCCGAGACCCTGCCGCACGCCTGCGCCGCAAGCGAGCGGCATGGATGCCTTTGATCACGCCGAACGGGTGCGCGACAACAGTGCGCTCGACTATGAGGCCGGTGCCAGCAGCGCCGCCCGCGATCAACCGTCGCCACCGTCGCGTCGCGAGAATGACGATTGAGCGCGGTGGTGCACCGCGCTGATCGCCGCACTGCCCGCATTGCACTAATATGGTGCACTAGTGCGCCTTGCACCCTCCTGGAACGCCGTCGACAGGCGCTTGCTCAGGCTGGCGCGCTTCTTGCACAGCAATAGTGAACTCAAGGACGGCGGGATGCCCCCATGTATCAACGTCTGCTGGAACACCTCACCACGGCGGTGCTGCTGCTTGATGGCACCCTGCGCCTGCGGTGGATGAATCCGGCTGCTGAAGCGCTGCTTGCGGTAAGCGTCGGACGCGTGCAAGGCACTCGTCTCGAGAGCCTGGAGGGCGTCGACGGGGCGGTGGCCGATGTACTGCTCAAGGCGCGGCGCGAGTTTCATCCGTTTACCCAGCGCGAGGCGGTGCTGACCCTGGCCGGCGGCGAGAGCGCCACCGTCGACTTTACCGTCACGCCGCTCTCCGATGACGAGCTGCTGCTGGAGATCGAGCCCCGCGACCGGCTGCTGCGGATCTCCCGCGAAGAGGCGCTGATCGCCCGCCAGGAGACCATCAAGACGCTGACCCGCGGCCTGGCCCACGAGGTCAAGAACCCCCTGGGCGGCATCCGCGGCGCCGCCCAGCTGCTCGAGCGCGACCTGCCCGACCCCCAGCTGGCCGAATTCACTCGCATCATCGTCGAAGAGGCCGACCGCTTGCGCGATCTGGTCGACCGCATGCTCGGGCCCAACCAGCTCAGCCACCACCAGCCGCTGAACATCCACCGGGTGCTGGAGCGGGTGCGCTCACTGCTGCTCGCCGAGCAGCCGGCGGTGACCATCGAGCGCGACTACGATCCCAGCCTGCCGGACCTGTTCGGCGACGAGGCGCGCATGATCCAGGCGGTGCTCAACGTGGCGCGCAACGCCATGGAAGCGATGAGCGAGAGCGAGACCGCCTCGCCGCGGCTGGTCTTCCGTACTCGCGCGAAGCGTCAGTTCACCCTCGGCGCCGAGCGCCATCGGCTGGTCTGCGAGGTGGCGATCATCGACAACGGGCCGGGGATCCCCGAGCCCCTGCGCGAGACGCTGTTCTACCCGATGGTCTCGGGGCGCGCCGAGGGCAGCGGCCTGGGGCTCTCCATCGCCCAGTCGATCCTGCACCAGCACCAGGGCCTGATCGAATGCGACTCGCGGCCCGGGCGCACCGAATTCAGGCTATTGACGCCGCTGGAGGCGCCGCCATGAGCCGTCTTACCCGCCCTTTCATCTGTGCCACGGCTGTTCGCTGTCGTGATGTTCTCTGGAGGCTTGCATGACAGATCCTGCCCGTATCGTGATTGTCGACGACGACCGCGCCATTCGCTGGGTGCTGGAGCGTGCGCTGGCCCAACCCGACCTCGAGGTGGAGAGCTTCGAGCGTGCCGACACGGCGCTGGATGGCCTGCTCAAGCGCCCTCCCGACGTGCTGGTCACCGATATCCGCATGCCCGGCCTCGACGGCCTCGACCTGATGGCCAAGGTGCGCGAGGCGCACCCCGACATGCCGGTGATCGTGATGACCGCCCACTCCGATCTCGACAGCGCCGTCGCCTCCTATCAGGGCGGCGCCTTCGAGTACCTGCCCAAGCCGTTCGACGTCGACGAGGCGCTGGCGCTGGTGCGCCGGGCGGTGGCCCATGCCCGCGAGCGGCAGAGCCCGGCGGTGGCCCCGGAGGGGCTGTCGGCGGAGATCATCGGCGAGGCGCCGGCGATGCAGGAGGTATTCCGCGCCATCGGCCGGCTCTCGCAGTCGCATATCACGGTGCTGATCAACGGCGAGTCGGGCACCGGCAAGGAGCGCGTCGCCCAGGCGCTGCATCAGCACAGCCCGCGGGCCGGCAAGCCGTTCATCGCGCTGAACATGGCGGCGATCCCCAAGGACCTGATGGAGTCGGAGCTGTTCGGCCACGAGAAGGGCGCCTTCACCGGCGCCACCGCCCAGCGGCGTGGGCGCTTCGAGCAGGCCGACGGCGGCACCCTGTTTCTCGACGAGATCGGCGACATGCCGCCGGACACCCAGACCCGCCTGCTGCGGGTGCTGGCCGACGGTGAGTTCTACCGAGTCGGCGGGCACCTGTCGGTCAAGGCCGACGTGCGGATCATCGCCGCGACCCACCAGAACCTCGAGACCCTGGTCGAAGACGGCCGCTTCCGCGAGGACCTGTTCCACCGCCTCAACGTGATCCGCGTGCACCTGCCCAAGCTCGCCGAGCGCCGCGAAGACATTCCGCGGCTGGCCCAGCACTTCCTCGCCGAGGCTGCCCGCGAGCTCTCCACCGAGGCCAAGGTACTGACCAAGGAGGCCGAGCAGCATCTCACTCGGCTGCCGTGGCCGGGCAACGTGCGCCAGCTGGAGAACACCTGCCGCTGGCTGACGGTGATGGCCTCCGGCCGCGAAGTGCTGATCGACGACCTGCCGCCGGAGCTACGCACTACCGAAGGCAGCGAGGCCGCCGCCGGTGACTGGCGCGCCGCCTTTCGCGACTGGGCCGACCGCGCGCTGGCGGCGGGCCATACCCACCTGCTGGAGGAGGCGGTGCCGGATTTCGAGAGGATACTGATCGAGACCGCGCTCAAGCACACCGGCGGGCGCAAGGGCGAAGCCGCCGAGCTGCTGGGCTGGGGCCGCAATACCCTGACCCGCAAGGTCAAGGTGCTGCTGCCGGCGCTGGCAGAGGACTGAGAAGCATCGGGAGGAGGCGGTACCCCTCTCTAGAGTTTGCGAGAGGATACTGATCGAGACCGCGCTCAAGCATACCGGCGGTCGCAAGGGCGAAGCCGCCGAGCTGCTGGGCTGGGGGCGCAATACCCTGACCCGCAAGGTCAAGGTGCTGCTGCCGGCGCTCGCCGACGGGGAGTGACACGCCCAGTGCCCAGCGCCTAGCGCCTAGCGCCCGGGGCTGCCAGAATGAGCCTCTCAAGGAGGCTTCACCGATGACGCAGATGCACTGGGAGCGACTGCTCGACCCGAGCCGGCTCAACGACAAGCCGCGCTCGGCGAGCAACGAGATCGGCCGCAGCCCGTTTCACAAGGATCACGACCGGATCGTCTTCGCCGGCTCGTTTCGGCGCCTGGGCCGCAAGACCCAGGTGCACCCGCTGACCGACAACGACCATATTCATACCCGCCTGACCCACTCCCTGGAAGTGGGCTGCGTGGGGCGCTCGCTGGGCATGATCGTCGGCGAGCAGCTCAGCCACCGGCTACCGCAGTGGATCACCCCGGCCGACCTCGGCGTCATCGTCCAGGCCGCCTGCCTGGGCCACGATATCGGTAATCCGCCGTTCGGCCACGCCGGCGAATACGCCATTCGCGACTGGTTCAAGCGCGCCGAGCAGGACGGCAGCGGCCTGCTCGAGGGCCTGTCGGCGCTGGAGCGCGCCGATCTGCTGACCTACGAGGGCAACGCCCAGGGCTTCCGCGTGGTCACCCAGATCGAATACAACCAGTTCAAGGGCGGCATGCGCCTCACCGGTGCGACCCTCGGCACCCTGCTCAAGTACCCCTGGACCGTCGAGCACGGCGGTAGCGCCGGCAAGTTCGGCAGTTACCAGTCGGAGGCACATCTGCTCGCCGAGGTCGCCGAGCGGCTGGGGCTCAAGCCGCGCGGCAACAACGCCTGGTGCCGCCATCCGTTGGCCTGGCTGGTCGAGGCCGCCGACGATATCTGCTACGCGCTGCTCGATCTCGAGGATGGCCTGGAGATGGGCATCCTGCGCTACGACGAGGTCGCCGAGGTGCTGACCCAGATCGCCGGTGGCAAGCCGCCGGAGTACGACACCATGCTGAGCGACGGGGTGTCCCAGCGGCGGCGTATCGCCGCGCTGCGCGGTGCCGCCATGGAGCGAGCCGTCAGCGACGTGGGGGCGGTGTTCGTCCAGCATGAGGGCGAGTTGCTGGGCGGTGCGCTGGAGCACGATCTGCTCGAGCTGTGCCACCCGGACCTCGACTGGGGGGTCAAGGCCGCCAAGCAGCTGGCCCGTGAGCGGATCTTCCAGAACGAGCGCAAGGCCAAGCTGGAGATCGGCGCCTACACCACGCTGGGGATTCTGCTCGAGGCCTTTATCGGCGCGGCCCACGAGCTGCACCACCACGGCGAGTCGAGCTTCAAGCACCAGCGGGTGCTGGCGCTGATCGGCGAAAACACCCCGCGGCCCTCCTGGTCGCTATACGCCAGCTACCGGCGGATGCTCGACTTCATTGGCGGCATGACCGACCACTACGCCGTCGACCTGGCCCAGGAAATGGGCGGGCGGCTCAGGGGTGACTAAGGTACGCCGCTGCCTCGTTGGCCTGCTGCTGGCGCTGCTCGTCGCCTGGCCGGGCCTCGCGGCAGCCGACGCGACGCGCCTCGAGGGCGAGGGCTTCGACCACTATACCCTGGCCTTGACCTGGCACCCCGGCTTCTGCGACACCCACTCACGGCCGCCCGACGAGTGCCGCGAGCGCCAGGCGGGGCAGGGCTTCGTGCTGCACGGGCTGTGGCCCTCGCTGCCCGAGCGCTTTGCGCGCGATGGCGTCGACCGCCCGCAGTGGTGGCGCGAGGGGTGCTTCATCGAAGCGCCGCGTGCCGACGGCAGCTTCTGCCGCGCGCACCCGCCCTTTCAGCTTCCCGCGCCACTCGCCGAGGCGCTGGACGAGGGCATGCCGGGACGCGCCAGCTGCCTGGATCGCTATCAATATGCCAAGCACGCCGCCTGCCTGGCGCTGGACGCCGAGGACTATTTCGCTGCTTCGCTTGCCCTGCTCGAGCGGGTCAACGCCAGCGCCTTTGCCGACTTCGTGGTGCTCAACCAGGGCGGGGAGGTGGCGCGCAACGAACTGATCGGCGCCTTCGAGGCGGCCTTCGGTCGTGGCACCGGGCGTGCGCTGCGGCTGGAGTGTCGCGGCCCCGGCAATCGCCGGCTCAGCGAGGTACGCATCGGTATCGACGCGGAGCGGCTGGGCGACTTTCCAGAGGCCGACAGCCTGGTCGAGCAGCGCCCCGGGCGCTGCCATAACCGCGTGCAGATACCGGCCGCGGACTAGACCGACGGCTCCTGCAGATGCTGCAGTTCCACCAGCGCGGCGCGCTGCATCAGGGCGCGAATGGCGCGGTCGTGGGTGGCATCGTCGAAGGGGCCCAGCGGCATCGCGGAGAGCTGTTCGGCGAGGTGCTCGCCGCCGACCACCAGCAGGTCGCCGTCGGCCTGGCTGGCGTCGATCTCCCAGCCGGGCAGGGCGAGTACGCCCTTGACCGGTACCGAGGTGCCGCACTCTTGCGCCAGCCACTTGCGCAGCCACTGCACGGCCTGGCGGGTCTTGAGCAGCGGGCGCCGCTCGCTCCAGCCGGGAAAACGCAGTCGTTGGCGCTCCACCACCACCTGATTGCGTCCTTCGCCGCGGGGGTCGACCGGCCAGGTCCGGGCGCGGGTCTCGATCACGAACACCCCGTGGGGCGTCACCGCGACATGGTCGATGGTGTAGGTGTCGGCGGGGATGTCGTGGAAGATATGGAAGGGGTGGGCATCCGGGCGCACCAGGCGCTCGAGCTCCTGGCCGATCACCAGCTCGCAGGCCAGGCCCAGCTTGAGCCGGCGGATTCGCTGGTAGTCACGGATCAACAGGAAGCAGAACACCATCACCAGCAACGTGCTGAGCATGCCGTAGAGGCTCCACTCCACCCAGTCCTGCTGGCTGGCGAACAGCATCCGGCCCATGCCGTAGACCAGCGGCGCCAGGACCACGATGGGCCCCAGGGCCCCGTTGAGGAACAGGCTGGCAAAGGCGCGGTCGAGGCGGTCGCGTAGCGCCTGGCCGGGCTCGCGCAGTGGATGAGCGTCAAACGGCGAGCGCACCCGCGCGTCGTGCAGATTGCGCAGCGCCAGGACGATCACCGCGGTGGCTCCCAGGGGGAACAAAAAGATCAGCGGCAGTAAGTATTCCAGCCAGGCCATCGGCAGCGGTCCTTGCCTAGTGAAGGGAGTCGCCAAGCGGCGGGGACGATTGCGCGTTCATTCTAGCTAACCTCGGCAGACTTGGGTGAACAATGTCATTATCCCAGGCTCCAAGATCAGCGTCACTGGCCTGCCAGAGTGAAGTCTTGCATGACGACTATGCCTCCCAACGCCTCCAGCACCGAGACGACGCCGCATGACCCGGCCCGTGTGGCCCAAGCCGCCGCGTCGCTGGCCGAGTTCATCACCCGTCATCCGCGGCTGGTGGTGCTCACCGGTGCCGGGGTGAGTACCGACAGCGGTATTCCAGACTACCGCGGCCGCGATGGCGCCTGGAAACGGCCGCCGCCGATGAGCCACCAGGCGTTCATGGCCAGTCATGCGGCGCGCCAGCGCTACTGGGCGCGGGCGCTGGTCGGCTTTCGTGCGCTCAGCGAGGCGCGCCCCGGCGCGGCGCATCGTGGCCTGGCGCTGCTCGAGCGGCGCGGTCAGCTGGATACCCTGATCACCCAGAACGTCGACGGCCTGCATCAGCGTGCCGGCAACCGGCGCGTCATCGACCTTCACGGCCGCGCCGAGATCGTGCGCTGCATGGCCTGCGATGCGCGGCGCATGCGCCACGACCTGCACGCCGAGTTGGCGGCCAGCAATCCGCACTGGCTGGCCCTGGAGGCGCGTGTCGGACCCGACGGCGATGCCGATCTGGAGCGCGACTTCGACGACTTCCAGGTGCCCGGCTGCACGCGCTGCGGGCGCGGCATCTGGAAGCCCGACGTGGTGTTCTTCGGCGACCAGGTGCCGGCGGAGCGGGTAACCGCCGCGCGTGCGGCGGTATCGCGTGGCGATGCGCTGCTGGTGGTGGGGTCGTCGCTGATGGTCTATTCCGGCTTCCGTTTTGCGCGCCAGGCGGTGGCCGAGCAGACGCCATTGGCCTGCCTCAACCTCGGCCATACCCGTGCCGATGCGCTCTATGACCTCAAGCTCGAGGCGCCGATCGGCGCTACCCTCGAGGCGCTGCCGGAGCACCTCGAGGGCTGAGCGCTCAGCGTGGCGCCAGCGGGATCTCGATGCGCTGCTGGCCGATCTGCGCGCCAGTCAAGGTGACCTGCTCACTGTTGCGGTGGGTGACGCGGGCGTCTTCGCGGATTTCGGCGATCAGCGCATAGTCGCGACCGCTCTCGAGGGCGCGGGCGTCGAACTGCAGGCTGATGTCCATCGGCGTATCGCTGACGCGTGACGAGGTGGTCTCGGCGATCAGTTCACCGCGGCTGCCGTCGGCCTCCAGGGATTCAAGTGCCACGCGCAGCTCGGCATCGCCACTGGCCTCGAGCGGCGTGTCGGGGATCACGCGGGTGTCCAGGGTCGCGAAATCCGGGCGCCCGGCGCAGGCGGCCAGCAGCGCGACGAACAGGCAGGCAATGGCGATGCGCCAGGTGCCGCGCCTGGGCGTAGGTCGAATAGGTCCGTCATTCATGGGGAGTCTCCTGATCAGCCGCCGGCCAGCTTGACGCGGTAGCCTTGGCGGGTGAGTGCATCGTGCAGGGTGTCGCGGTGGTCGCCCTGGATTTCGATGACACCGTCCTTGACGGCGCCGCCGGTACCGCAGCGCTTCTTGAGTGCCTTGGCCAGCGCCTTGAGCTCGCTGTCGCCCAGCGGCACGCCCTCGACGGTGGTCACGCCCTTGCCTTTCCTGCCGCTGGTTTCGCGGCGGATGCGCACGATGCCGTCGAGTGCCTCGAGGCGTGCCTGCTCGGCGTGTGCCGCACACTCGCAGTTGGCGATCGGCGCCCGGCAGTCGGGGCAGATATCGCCGTGCTCGGTGGAGTAGACCAGCCCGCTTAGCTGGTCGCGTAGGGATGCCATGCGGATGCTCCTGATCGGGCCGGCGCCCGCTTGAGAGTGTCGCATCATGATACCCGAGGGCGGCGCTGCCCGGCAGGGGTGACCTGTCCACAGGCGCGCTGGGCGCCGGGGTGTGGATAAGCGGTCTGGATCAGACGCTGGCCGTCTCGGGTAGCAGCAGCCGGCCGATGATGGTGGGCAGCTGATGCATGTTGCTGATGCTGATGGCGCCGTCAGGAGTGCTCTCGACATCCGGAAAGCGGTTCAGGTGCACCACCCGCATGCCGGCGGCCAGTGCCGCCTTGACGCCGACGATGGCATCGTCGATCGCCAGGCACTCTTCGGCACGGTAGCCCATGATGCTGGCGGCGTGCAGATAGAGGCAGGGATCGGGTTTCCAGCAGTTGGCGGTATAGCCGCTGAACAGGTTGTCGCCGAAGGCCTCGGCCAGGCCGGTGGCGCGCAGGCCGGCGCGGATCTTGCTCTCCGGGCCGTTGGAAACCACCGCGCGGGGAAAATCGCTCAGGGTAGCGAGCGCCTCGCGCACGCCCGGCAGCGGCTGCAGTTCGCTGTCGATACGGTCGGCGAGCCTGCGCCGCATCTCGCCCTCGGAGTGGCTGAGGCGTTGGGGGTCGATGGACCCATGGCGGCGCTGCAGCTCAGCCACGATGTTGCAGAAGCGGGCGCCGCGAAACTCTCCCATGTAGTCGCTGGGGGAAAAGGGTAGGCCCGCCTGAGTGAGGCTTTCCGCCATTTCGGCGGCCAGTAAGGGTTCGCTGTCGACGAGGGTGCCGTCGCAATCGAACAGTAGGCATCGAGGTGTTGCCATTGCCAGACCTCTGTCGGCGCAAGTCAAGGACTTATAGCCCTAGTGTTACAGATATCGGCGTATCCTGCCTAATATTGAGGGCCATTTTCCGCATTTTTTGAACACTGTTCGCCAACGCACGGTGTGACGCTGCCGAGGTATCGCCCCGCGTGGCCCTTCTGACACACCCCGCTAGCGTGTCGAATCTGCCCCATGTGTCATATGTCGCCACTCGTTTGGCGGTGCCACGCCATGCACCGGGCGCTATCTGGCACGCTGTGATTTTTATAACTCTATGTTTTTTAATGGTTTTCTATTTTTCTGGCACAGCCTGGCATGGCCTCTGCAATGTTCAGGGTGAGAGACGAACAGCATCGAAGCGACGCAACAGATCGATTCGATTCCTAGCAATAGGCAGTACGTCTTCACACTCAGCAAGCACTGAAGACAAATGGAGGTGCGAGCATGATGTCCAAGGAATTTCTCAAGAAAATCGGTATTCTCGGCGTTTCTTTCGGCCTGATTGCCAGCCCGCTGGCCTTCGCCGACATGCACGACGAAGAGTACGAGCCGCAAGATCCGGCGCCGCAGGAAGAGCCTGCACCGGACGTTGACGGCAACGATGAGTTCGGTAGCACGGATTACGATACCGAATACGAGGATGAGGAAGAAGAGTTCACCTTCGATGACGAAGAAGAGAACGAAGAGGAAGAGTGGGAGACGCCTGAAGAGGACGACGAAGAGCAGTCTTGGTAAGCCATGACTGACTCGGGCGCCCAAGGATGGGCGCCAGCGACCACAGGGATGCTTCGATCACTACGTTATCGAAATGCGCTACACGGCGCGACCAATGGAGGATGTACGACATGATGTCCAAGGACTTTCTGAAGAAAATCGGTATTCTGGGTGTTTCGTTCGGCTTGATCGCTAGCCCGCTGGCCTTCGCCGACATGCACGACGAAGAGTACGAGCCGCAAGACCCGGCGCCGCAGGAAGAGCCGGCACCTGATGTCGACGGCGGCGACGAATTCAGCACCAACGACGATGAATTCGACACCGAATATGAAGACGAGGAAGAAGAGTTCACCTTCGATGACGAGGAGGAGAACGAAGAGGAGGAGTGGGAGACTCCTGAGGACGACGAAGAGCAGTCCTGGTAATTCCTGACCGGTTCCCTTGCAAGATGATGCTGCCCAGGGAAGGGCGGTGGGCTCACCCCCTCGAGCCCCAGCGTGTCTCCACTGCACGTTGATCACAGCGCTGCCGCTTTCGGCCACCCCCGAAAGCGGCTTTTTTGTCCGCCCTCCCAAGGCAATGTTGAATGAGGTGAGCAGGAAATTTATTTTCCAAACCTTGTACAAAGCGTCATTTAGTTCTACGGTTATTATACGCCACGCGGCATTGCCGCTTCCCGCGGCCCGCTGGCGTCAATGGATTAACGAGAGGTACGCGACATGATGTCCAAGGAATTTCTCAAGAAGGTGGGTATCGTTGGTGTGTCATTCGGCCTGATCGCCAGCCCGCTGGCCTTCGCCGACATGCACGACGAAGAGTATGAGCCTCAGGATCCGGCCCCTCAGGAAGCGTCGGGCGTTGAAGGCAGCACCGATAGCGACCTGGATCCGGCCAACGGCGGCGCTGACCACGGCGGTGTCGGCACTGATGACCCGGCCATGGGTACCGAGTCCGCACCGGAAATGGATGAGACAGGTACTACGGGAGACGGTAGCGCCGATGCAGAACACGGTGGTGTAGGGTCCGATGATCCGGCACACGGTACCGAGTCGCTGCCCGACTTCGAAGACGACGACTCCACGCAGTAAAGCTGCGTCACGTCGGAATGAGCCGCCCTCGCAGGGGCGGCTTTTTCATGGCTGGCGGTTCAGCCGGTGCCGCGACGCGACGCCCAGGCGGCGTCGTTGACCAGATTGATCGGCCGCTCGCCCTTGAGCGCCAGCGTGAGGTTATCCACGGCGCGCTGGGCCATGGCGGTGCGCGTCTCGTGGGTCGCCGAGCCGATATGCGGCAGTGCCACTACGTTGGCCAGCCGCGGCAGCGGCGATTCCGGCGCCAGCGGTTCGTGCTCGAAGACATCCAGGCCGGCGCCGTGCAGCTGGCCGCTCTCGAGTGCCTCGATCAGTGCGGCTTCGTCGACCACCTTGCCGCGGGCGATGTTGATGAAGATGGCGCCGGGCTTCATCAGGCCGAATTCGCGGGCGCCGATCAGCTTCTCGGTCTCGGCGGTGAGGGGCACCGTGATGCACACGAAGTCGGCCTCGGCCAGCAGGTCGTCCATCTCGCGGCGTCGAGCGCCGAACTCGGCCTCGAGGTGCGACTTGGGTGAGGCGTTGGAGTAGAGAATCGGCATATTGAAGCCTAGCGCACCGCGCCGCGCGATGGCCGCGCCGATCCGGCCCATGCCGATCAGGCCGAGGGTCTTGCCGTGGACGTCGCTGCCGAACTGCGCCTCGCCGATGCTCTCCTGCCAATCGCCGCGCTTGATGAAGTCGGCGAGTTCCACCACCCGCCGCGCACTGGCCATGATCAGCGCAAAGGCAGTATCGGCGGTGGTTTCGGTGAGCACGTCGGGGGTATTGCAGAGCAGGATGCCGCGCTCGGTGAGTGCCTCGACCGGGTAGTTGTCGTAGCCAACCGAGATCGTCGCTACTGCTTCGAGCCGAGGCGCGGTATCCAGCAGTGCCGGCGTCAACGGCAGGCCGGCGCCGATCACGCCGTGGGCCTGGCTCAGCGCCTCGCGAAAGGACGGCTCGTCGGTGGAGGCGAGATCGGCGAAGTAGTCGACGTGAAAGTCGTTCCGCAGCGCTTCGAGCTGGCTGTCGCTGAGGCGCCGATAGGCCACGATACGCTTGGTCATGAGAGCTCCCTGTCCAGTGGGTTGAGGTGCGAATCGAAAGACTAACACGCAAGGTGCATTTCTATGCGCTGCCGGCTGGGCTAGTCTGAAGTGGCGCCGCTCCCCGCGCGGACACGCCATCCCGATCATAAAAGGAGATTACCGGATGCGATTGATACCCTGGTTGACCACCGTTGGCCTCACTGCCGCCCTGATGCTGGGCACCACCACCCTGGTGTACGCCGACGAGCCGATGAGCGACGCCGAGCTCGAGGAAGAGTACGGCATCAAGGCCGGTTCGCTGGTACGCGATGATGATGATGACAGCGAGGCGCGAGACGAGGACGCGTCGACCGACGACAATGGCAACGACGAGGAAGAGAGCCCTGAGGCGGGTACCGGTGGCTCGGGCAGTCCTGAAGACGCCCACGACGGCAGCGAAGCGGAGCAGGATGACGAAGAGAGCGACGCCGAGAATGGCGATGACGAGGAAGACGACGACGAGTAAGTGTCCTGCTCGATTAGCCCTTCTCATGCAACAGCGGCGGCCCTTGGGCCGCCGCTGTTGCGTTATGCCAGAGGCAACTTACTTCACCTTGGGCGCCAGCTCGCCGCTGTCGTAGCGGCCGACCATGGCCTCAAGGCTGATCGGCTTGATGCGGCTGGCGTTGCCTGCGGTGCCGAAGGCCTCGTAGCGGGCAATGCACACCTCACGCATGGCGGAGACGGTCTCCTTAAGGAACTTGCGCGGGTCGAACTCGGATGGGTTCTGGGCCAGGAAGCGGCGCACCGCGCCGGTGGAGGCCAGGCGCAGGTCGGTGTCGATGTTGACCTTGCGCACGCCGTGCTTGATGCCCTCGACGATCTCTTCCACCGGCACGCCGTAGGTCTCGGGGATCTCGCCGCCGAACTCGTTGATGATGGCGAGCCACTCCTGGGGCACCGAAGAGGAGCCGTGCATCACCAGGTGGGTGTCGGGGATGCGCGCGTGGATCTCCTTGATGCGCTGGATGGAGAGGGTGTCGCCGGTGGGTGGCCGGGTGAACTTGTAGGCGCCGTGGCTGGTACCGATGGCGATGGCCAGGGCGTCGACCTGGGTGGCCTTGACGAAGGCGGCGGCCTCTTCCGGGTCGGTGAGCAGCTGCTCCATGTCGAGCTTGCCCTCGGCGCCGATGCCGTCTTCCTCGCCGGCCATGCCGGTTTCCAGGCTGCCCAGGCAGCCTAGCTCGCCCTCCACCGAGACGCCGCAGGCGTGAGCCATCTCGACGGTGCGACGGGTGACATCGACGTTGTAGGCGTAGTCCATCGGGGTCTTGCCGTCTTCACCCAGCGAGCCGTCCATCATCACCGAGGAGAAGCCCAGTTGGATGGAGCGCTGGCACACCGCCGGGCTGGTGCCGTGGTCCTGGTGCATGACCACGGGGATATGCGGGAACTCCTCCACCGCGGCCAGGATCAGGTGGCGCAGGAAGGGCGCTCCGGCATATTTGCGGGCGCCGGCGGAGGCCTGCACGATGACCGGCGAATCGGTCTGGTCGGCGGCTTCCATGATGGCGCGCATCTGCTCGAGGTTGTTGACGTTGAAGGCCGGGATGCCGTAACCGCGCTCGGCGGCGTGGTCCAGCATCTGGCGCATGCTGATCAGTGCCATAGTTTGTCTCGACGTTATCGATGATGGCGGCGCGCCCAGTGGGCGCGCCGCCTGTAGGGTAAAGTGGGCTGCTGCGGCCTAGCGGGCGGCCTCGTAGGCCGCCTCGAGGGCCGCCACCGCGGGCAGGGTCTTGCCCTCGACGTACTCGAGGAAGGCGCCGCCGCCGGTGGAGATATAGGAGACGCGATCGGCAATGGCGTACTTGTCGATGGCCGCCAGGGTGTCGCCGCCGCCGGCGATGGAGAAGCCGTTGCTCTCGGCGATCGCCTGGGACAGTGCCTGAGTGCCGTGGCCGAACTGGTCGATCTCGAACACTCCGACCGGGCCGTTCCACAGGATGGTGCCGGCGTCCTTGAGCAGGCCGGCGAGGCGCCCGGCGGTATCGGGGCCGATATCCAGGATCATCTCATCATCATTGACCTGGTCGACCGGCTTGGTCACCGCGGTGGCGCGCTCGGAGAACTCGGTGGCCACCACCACATCGGTGGGCAGCGGGATCTCGACCTTGGCCATCAGCGCCTTGGCCTGCTCGATCAGGTCGGCCTCATGCAGCGACTTGCCGACGTTGTAGCCGGCCGCCGCAATGAAGGTGTTGGCGATGCCACCGCCGACGATCAGCTGATCGCAGCGCTCGGAGAGGGCGTTGAGCACCTCGAGCTTGGTGGAAACCTTGGAACCGCCGACGATGGCGGCCATCGGCCGCTGGGGCGTGGCCAGGGCCTTCTCCAGTGCGTCGAGCTCGCCGGCCAGCAGCGGGCCGGCGCAGGCGGTGGGGGCGAAGCGCGCCACGCCGTGGGTCGAGGCCTGGGCGCGGTGGGCGGTGCCGAAGGCGTCCATCACGTAGATGTCGCACAGCGCGGCGTACTGCTTGGCCAGCGCTTCATCGTCGTTTTTCTCGCCGACGTTGAAGCGCACGTTCTCGAGCAGCACCACCTCGCCGTCGAGCAGGTCGAGGGAGACGTCGAGGTAGTCGTCGACCAGGCGCACCGGGCGGCCGAGCAGTTCACCGAGCCGCTCGGCCACCGGTGCCAGCGAGAACTCGGCGGCGGGCTCGCCCTCGGTGGGGCGCCCCAGGTGGCTCATCAGCAGCACCTTGGCACCCGCCTCGACGGCGGCCTGGATGGTCGGAAGGGCGGCGCGCAGGCGGGCGTCGCTGGACACGCGGCCGTTCTTGACCGGTACGTTCAAGTCCTCGCGGATCAGCACTCGCTGGCCGGCGAGTGGCAGGTCGGTCATCTTGCGTACGTTCATCGCAGGAAAGTCCTCGCGTTGAGATGCCATGAAGGAAATCGGGTCATGCGGGCGGCGTTGGCGGTGGGCCGAGGCGCGCCAGGCGCCCGGCGACGTCGAGCATGCGGTTGGCGAACCCCCACTCGTTGTCGAACCAGCACAGCAGCTTGATCAGGCGGCCACCGGCCACCCGGGTCTGAGTGGCGTCCACGATACCCGAGCGCGGATCGTGGTTGAAGTCGATGGACGCCATCGGCTCCTCGGTGAAGCCCAGCAGTCCGCTCAGGCGCCCACGGCTGGCCTCGGCCAGCAGGGCGTTGACCTCGGCGGCGCTGGTCTCGCGGTTGACGGTGATCGCCAGGTCCATGGCCGAGACGTTGATGGTCGGCACGCGCACGTGCAGGCATTCGAAGCGCCCCGCCAGGTGCGGCATCAGGCGGTTGATGCCGCGCGCCAGGCCGGTGTCCACCGGCACGATCGACTGCATCGCCGAGCGCGTCAGGCGCAGGTCGGTCTGGTGGTAGGCGTCGATCACCGGCTGGTCGTTCATCGCCGAATGGATGGTCGTCGTCACGCCGTGGGCGATGCCCAGGGCGTCGTCGAGCACGGTGAGCACCGGGATCAGGCAGTTGGTGGTGCACGAGGCGGCGGAGACGATGCGCTGTTGGGGCGCCAGGCGGTGGTCGTTGATGCCGCACACGATGGTGGCGTCGACGTCGCTCTCGGCGGGCTGCGAGAACAGCAGGCGCCCGGCGCCGGCGGCCAGGTGGCGTTCGGCCATGTCGCGCTCGCTGAAGCTGCCCGAGCACTCCAGCACCAGGTCGATGCCCAGTTCGCGCCACGGCAGCTGCCGCGGCTCGGCGGCGGAGACCACGCGGATCGCCCGCTCATCGATCAGCAGGTAGTCGCCGTTGCGCTCGACGCGACCCGGGAAGCGCCCGTGGGTGGTGTCATAGCGGGTCAGGTAGGCGATGGTGTCGAGATCGGAGAGCTCGTTGATCGCTACCACCTCGAGGTCGTCGAGATCGCGACGCTCATGCAGCGCGCGCAGCACGCACTGGCCGATACGGCCGTAACCATTGATGGCAATACGATGGGCCATGGATAAGCTCGCAAGCGATGGCTGACGTCGGGAAAGACGCGATTCTAGCGCATTTGCCCCTTACAGGCCCACCAGTCGCCAGGCCAGCGGCAGGAATAGCGCGCTGAAGATGCCGGTGAGGCTCATGCCCAGCGAGGCGAAGGCGCCGGCGGTGGCGCCCAGTTCGAAGGCGCGCACGGTGCCGATGACGTGGCCGTTGACGCCGAGCACGAAACCCAGCACCCGCGGGTCGCGCAGTCGCAGGCGACGGGCCAGCAGGCCGACGCAGGCGGTGGTGACCACGCCGGTGATCAGCAGGCCGCCCATCATCAGCGGGATGACCCCGCCGAGCTGCTCGGTGATGCCGATGGCGATCGGCGCGGTGACCGACTTGGGCGCCAGTGAAGCCAGCACCTCCGGCGAGGCGCCCAGCAGCCAGGCCAGGGCGACGGCGTAGAGGGCGGCCAGCATCGCCGCCGGCGGCAGGCTGATCAGCAGCGGCTTCCACACCGCGCGGATGCGCGGCAGCTGCTGGTAGAGCGGTACGCCCAGCGCCACCGTGGCCGGGCCGAGCAGCAGCATCAGCCAGCCGGCCCCGGCGCGGTAGTCGGCGTAGTCGATGCCCAGCAGCGCCAGGGCGGCGGCCAGCAGCATGGCCGAGAACATGATCCCCGGGCACCAGCTGGGTCTGCCGAGCCGGGTGAAGACCCAGCCGCCGGCGAAGAACGCCGCCAGGGTCAGCGCAATGGCCAGCATCGGTGTCGCCAGCAGCTGCTCGCGCAGCCCATCCCAGGCGCTATTCATCGGCGCTTTCCGGTGGCATGAAGCGCAGCATCAGCCACAGCGTGGTGGCGACGCTGGCCAGGGTACCCAGCAGCAGCGCCGCGGCCACCGCCAGCCACTGGCCGGCGAATTCGTCGGCAATGAAGAAGATCCCCACCACGCCGGGCATGATCAGCATCGCCAGCACCGCGATCAGCGGCTGGCTGGCGGCCTGGATGTCGGGGTTGACCCGGCCGCGCAGGGCCAGCCACAGGGTCATCAGCAGCAAGCCGACCACCCCGGGGGAGACCGGCAGCCTCAGCGCCCAGACCAGCGCTTCACCGCACAGTAGAAATACCACTAGCCACAGGAACCCGCGCAGTGCCGGCATAAGCGTCCTTGGTCGTCGAAAAAATCGTCAGCGGGGGGCTTGAAAGCCGCGCAAGCGCTCCTATTTTGCAGATTATCGGGGCCGTGTCACATCCAGGCCTCAATTCCACAACCTGCCACACGTAGGAGGTGTTCGATATGTTCGGAGATCTCAAGCGTTTCGATAGCGGCGCCTCACAGCGCCTCGACTGGTTCCGTCAGCTGATGGACGAGGTGTTTCCCGACGGCCGCGCCGCCGATATCCGTGCCGTACCCCGCGGCAGCTTCCCGATGATCAACGTGGCGCGCAGCGACGAGGCGGTACGCGTCTACGTATTCGCCGCCGGCGTCGCACCGGGTGATCTGACCATCGATATACAGGACAACGTATTGACCCTGCGCGGCCGGCGCGAGCCACTCGCCGCCAACGACGCTGCCGAAAGTGCCCGCCCGGTATTCCGGCGCGAGCGTGCCAGCGGCGAGTTCGTGCGCGCGATTGCGCTACCCGATGGCCTGGACGCCGAACGCGCCGAGGCGCGCCACGCCAACGGGGTGTTCGAGGTCGTGCTGCCCAAGCGCGAGGAGCTGAAGCCACGGCGAATCGAGGTCCAGGTCGCATAGCCCAAATCGTGATATTGCCAACAGGAGGTGATAGATCATGAGCGAGGTCGTACATCAACATCCGCGAACCCAGCCCGACGCCCAGCGCGACGAAGGTGCCGCGCACACCGCGCTGGCGCCGGCGGTGGATATCGTCGAGCGGGCGGATTCCCTCATGCTGGTTGCCGACATGCCCGGCGTGACCCACGAATCGCTGCATCTCGAGGTCGACAACAGCGTGCTGAGCCTGGAGGGCGAGATACAGCTGAGCATGCCCGAGGGGCTCACGGCGCTGCATGCCGAAGTCAGCGGCCAGCGCTTTGCGCGGCGCTTCACGCTCAGCCACGAGATCGACAGCGAGGCGATCTCGGCGCAGCTCGACAACGGCGTGCTGACGGTTACCCTGCCCAAGAAGGACAGCCACCGGGTACGCCGCATCGAGGTCAAGGCCGCGTAAGCGGCCGCCTCAAGGAGTGCCGCCCCTGCATCGGGGCGGCAATTCCTCTACGCTAAGGGGGTCGCTTCGCACCACGCATATCGGATTTACCCACTCCACGGACGTAGAGGATGACACCATGACGGATATCGTCGCCTTGCTCGGCAGCGACGCCGACAGCCTGCTTGGCCACACCTGCCAGGGGGTGCGCCGCGATAGTCTGCATCTGCCCGGCCCCGACTTCATCGACCGGGTGATGGCCGACAGCGATCGTAGCCCGGCGGTACTACGTAACCTGCAAGCCTTCTTCAATCACGGACGGCTGGCGGGCACCGGCTACCTCAGCCTGCTGCCGGTAGACCAGGGTATCGAGCACTCGGCGGGGGCCTCTTTCGCGCCCAACCCGCGGTACTTCGACCCGGCCAACATCGTCGAGCTGGCGCTGGAGGGCGGCTGCAACGGCGTGGCCTCGACGCTGGGCGTACTGTCGTCGGTGGCGCGGCGCTACGCGCACAAGATCCCGATGATGCTCAAGCTCAACCACAACGAGACCCTGAGCTACCCGGCCATCTACGACCAGACGCTGTTCGCCGATGTCGAGCAGGCCCACGACATGGGCTGTGTGGCGGTAGGCGCGACCATCTACTTCGGTTCCCACGAGAGCCGTCGCCAGATCATGGAGATCAGCGAGGCCTTCGAGCGCGCCCACCAGCTGGGCATGGTCACGGTACTCTGGGCCTATCTGCGCAACCCGGCCTTCAAGCACGACGGCAGCGACTATCACGTCGCCGCCGACCTCACCAGCCAGGCCAACCACCTGGCGGCGACCCTCAAGGCCGATATCGTCAAGCAGAAGCTGCCCGAGACCAACGGCGGCTATCGCGCGGTGGGCTTCGGCCACACCCATGACAAGGTCTACGACGAGCTGACCAGCGATCACCCCATCGACCTGGCCCGCTACCAGGTGGCCAACTGCTTCATGGGCCGCGCCGGGCTGATCAACTCCGGCGGCGGCTCCAAGGGGCACACCGACCTCGGCGAGGCGGTACGCACCGCGGTGATCAACAAGCGTGCCGGCGGCATGGGTCTGATATCCGGGCGCAAGGCGTTCCAGAAGCCGGTGGCCGAGGGGGTCGAGCTGCTCCACGCCATCCAGGATGTGTACCTGGACAAGAGCGTAACCGTGGCTTGAGGAAACACCGCACAAATGTCTGCGCGGGCAAATCGCGGCCGGCGCAAATGGAAAGGGCACGACCGTGAGGTCGTGCCCTTTTTCATGGCGCTTGCGGTAGCCGTATCAGCCGAGTAGCGCCTCGGCCTGCTCGACGACGTTGTCGACGGTGAAGCCGAAGTGCTGGAACAGGTCGCCGGCGGGGGCCGACTCGCCGAAGGTCTGCATGCCGACGATGGCGCCGTCGAGGCCGACGTACTTGTACCAGTAGGCGTAGTGGCTGGCCTCGATGGCCAGGCGCTGGGTCACGCTGCGCGGCAGTACCGACTCGCGGTAGTCGGCGTCCTGGGCGTCGAAGGTGCTGGTCGAGGGCATCGACACCACCCGCACCGCGCGGCCCTTGGCCTCGAGCTCGGCGGCGGCGTCCATGGCCAGGCCGACCTCGGAGCCGGTGGCGATCAGGATCAGCTCCGGGGTGCCGTCGCAGTCTCGCAGCACATAGCCGCCGCGCTCGATATTGGCCAGCTGTGCCTTGTCGCGCTGCTGGTGGGGCAGGTTCTGGCGCGACAGCACCAGCGCGGTGGGGCCGCTATGACGCTTGAGGGCGGCATCCCAGGCGGCGGCGGTCTCCACCGCGTCGGCGGGGCGCCAGGTGGCCAGGTTGGGCGTCGAGCGCAGCGCACCCAGCTGTTCGATGGGCTGGTGGGTGGGGCCATCCTCGCCGAGGCCAATCGAGTCATGGGTGAAGACGTAGATCGCCTGGCGCTGCATCAGCGCCGCCATGCGCACGGCGTTGTGCATGTACTCCATGAAGGTCAGGAAGGTCGCGCCGTAGGGGACGAAGCCGCCGTGCACGGCGATGCCGTTCATGATCGCGCCCATGCCGAACTCGCGCACCCCGTAGTGCAGGTAGTTGCCGTCCGCTGCGTCCTTGGAGATCGCCTTGGCGCCGTTCCAGAAGGTCAGGTTGGAGGGCGCCAGGTCGGCGCTGCCGCCAAGCAGCTCGGGCAGCTGCGGGCCGAGCTCGTTGAGGCAGGCCAGCGAGGCCTTGCGCGAGGCGATGCTCTCGGCCTTTTCCTGGGCTTGCTCGATGAGCTTCTCGCTGCTCAGGTCGCTGGGCAGCTCGCCATTCAGGCGGCGCTTGAGCTCGGCGGCCTCGGCGGGGAAGGCCTCGGCGTAGCGCGCCAGGTTGGCCTCCCACGCCTGCTCGCGCTCGGTGCCGCGGGCCGTGGCATCCCAGCCCTGGTAGATCGCTTCCGGGACATGGAAGGGGGCATGCGGCCAGTCGAGCTGGACACGCGCTGCGGCCACCTCGTCGTCGCCCAGGGCGGCGCCGTGGCACTCCTCCTTGCCCTGCTTGTTGGGGGCGCCGAAGCCGATGATGGTCTTGCAGATGATCAGGCTCGGCTTGTCGTCGTGGCTCTTGGCCAGCTCGATGGCGGCCTGGATCTCTTCGGGCTTGTGGCCGTCGACATTGGGTACCACGTGCCAGCCGTAGGCCTCGAAGCGCTTGGCGGTATCGTCGGTGAACCAGCCCTCGACCTCGCCGTCGATGGAGATGCCGTTGTCGTCATAGAAGGCCACCAGCTTGCCCAGGCCCTGGGTGCCGGCCAATGACGCCACTTCGTGGGAGATGCCCTCCATCAGGCAGCCGTCGCCGAGGAAGCACCAGGTGCGGTGGTCGATGACGGTATGGCCGGGGCGGTTGAACTGCGCCGCCAGGGTGCGTTCGGCGATGGCCATGCCCACCGCGTTGGCCAGGCCCTGGCCCAGCGGCCCGGTGGTGGTCTCGACGCCGGCGGTGTAGCCCAGCTCCGGGTGGCCCGGGGTCTTGGAGTGCAGCTGGCGGAAGTTCTGCAGGTCCTCGAGGCTCAGTTCATAGCCGGACAGGTGCAGCAGCGAGTAGAGCAGCATCGAGCCGTGGCCGTTGGAGAGCACGAAGCGGTCGCGGTTGGCCCAGTGCGGGTTGGCCGGGTTGTGGCTGAGGTGGTCGTTCCACAGCACTTCGGCGATATCGGCCATGCCCATGGGGGCCCCGGGGTGACCGGACTTGGCCTTCTGTACGGCATCCATGGACAGCGCGCGAATGGCATTGGCCAGTTCGAAACGGGACGGCATTGAGTAGCTCCTCGCCTGCGGCAATATAGTGGGGATGACGTCGGACGAGCCCGGCAACGGGGCCGTGAACGCGAGTTGTCTAAGCTGGGGCGCCGACGCTCGACGCAAAAAACAGGCGCTTATTGTCGCCGAGTTGCGGCGATCCATCAAATCATTGCCGGCCGCCGGCAAGCCACGATGCTAGGAACCGGCCCTGGGGCTGTGTAGAATTTTCTCACCGAGCCCCATGGGCCGCCTCTCTACTCCGCTTCCTCTATTCCCCAAAGGGTCGAGCACGCCATGAGCGAATACTCCCTGTTCACCTCAGAGTCCGTCTCCGAGGGCCATCCCGACAAGATCGCCGATCAGATCTCCGACGCCGTACTGGACGCCATCATCGCCCGTGACAAGCAGGCCCGCGTGGCCTGCGAAACGCTGGTCAAGACCGGCGTGGCGATCGTCGCCGGCGAGATCTCGACTACCGCCTGGGTCGACCTCGAGGCGCTGGTACGCGAGGTGATCACCGAGATCGGCTATACCTCCTCGGACGTCGGCTTCGACGGCGAGACCTGCGGCGTGCTCAACCTGATCGGCAAGCAGAGCGTGGATATCGCCCAGGGCGTCGACCGCAGCAAGCCCGAGGACCAGGGCGCCGGCGATCAGGGCCTGATGTTCGGCTATGCCACCAACGAAACCGCCTCCTACATGCCGGCGCCGATCCACTACGCCCACCGGCTGGTGGAGCGCCAGGCCGAGCTGCGCAAGCAGGGCCTGCTGCCGTGGCTGCGCCCGGACGCCAAGAGCCAGGTGACCTTCCGCTATGACGCCGAGGGCAAGCCGTGCGGCGTCGATGCGGTGGTGCTCTCCACCCAGCATGACCCGGAGATCGAGCAGGAAGCGCTGCGCAAGATGGTCAAGCACGAGATCATCGAGCAGGTGCTGCCCGCCGAATGGCTCGACGCCGACACCAAGTATCACATCAACCCCACCGGCAAGTTCGTGATCGGCGGCCCGGTGGGTGACTGCGGCCTCACCGGGCGCAAGATCATCGTCGACACCTACGGCGGCATGGCGCGTCACGGCGGCGGCGCCTTCTCCGGCAAGGACCCCTCCAAGGTCGATCGCAGCGCCGCCTATGCCGGACGCTACGTGGCCAAGAACATCGTCGCCGCGGGGCTCGCCGACAAGTGCGAGATCCAGGTCTCCTACGCCATCGGCTTGGCCGAGCCGACCTCGGTATCGATCGATACCTTCGGCACCGCCAAGGTCGCCGACGCCAAGATCATCGAGCTGGTGCGTGAGCACTTCGACCTGCGGCCCCACGCCATTACCCGCATGCTCGACCTGCTGCACCCCATGTATCGCCTCACCGCGGCCTACGGCCACTTCGGCCGCGAGCCGTTCGAGACCGCCTATACCTGGACCGATGTCGACGGTCGTGAACACACCGAGACCTTCATCGCCTTCCCCTGGGAGAAGGTCGACAAGGCCGAGGCACTGAAGGCCGCCGCTGGCCTCTGATCAGGCCTCGCTCATGCGGACGCCCGGCTGTCGATGGCAGCCGGGCGTCTTGCGTTGGCGGCGCGCGTTGGGGCGGGGTTTGAACTGCGGCAAGAGTTGTGACTCTATGGCTCTAGTTGCTGCTGCCCGAGGGGCGCTGCAGCATTCGCGTGCAGGCCAGGCGAATGCGAGGCTCGGGCAGGTTGGGCATAGGCAACGGCGCCCATTCCCCGGAATGGAGTAGACCCATGAGCCAACTGGCTTCCGCGGCAGTTCCCACCCACGACTACAAGGTCGCCGATATCACCCTGGCCGATTGGGGCCGGCGCGAGATCCGCATCGCCGAGACCGAGATGCCGGCGCTGATGAAGATCCGCGACAAGTACCGCGACCAGCAGCCGCTGGCCGGCGCGCGCATCGCCGGCTGCATCCACATGACCATTCAGACCGCGGTGCTGATCGAGACGCTGATCGACCTGGGCGCCAGCGTGCGCTGGTCGTCGTGCAACATCTTCTCGACCCAGGACCACGCCGCCGCGGCGATCGCCGCGGCGGGGATTCCGGTGTTCGCCTGGAAGGGCGAGACCGAGGAGGAGTTCTGGTGGTGCATCGAGCAGACCGTCGCCGGCCCCGACGGCTGGACGCCCAACCTGGTGCTCGATGACGGCGGCGACCTCACCCAGTTGCTGCATGAGCAGCATCCCGCGCTGCTCGATGCCATCCACGGCATCAGCGAGGAGACCACCACCGGCGTGCACCGCCTGCATGAGATGCTGCGCGACGGCACCCTCAAGGTGCCGGCGATCAACGTCAACGACGCCGTGACCAAGTCCAAGAACGACAACAAGTACGGCTGCCGCCACTCGCTGAGCGACGCCATCAAGCGTGGCCTCGACCATCTGCTGGCCGGCAAGCAGGCGCTGGTGATCGGCTACGGCGACGTTGGCAAGGGCTCGGCGGCCTCGCTGCGCCAGGAGGGCATGATCGTCAAGGTCACCGAGATCGACCCGATCTGCGCCATGCAGGCCTGCATGGACGGCTTCGAGGTGGTGTCGCCCTATGTGGGCGGGATCAATGAGGGAGTCGCCAGCGTCGACCATGAACTGCTCGGCAAGATCGACCTGGTGGTCACCGCCACCGGTAACGTAGACGCCTGCGACGCGCCGATGCTCAAGGCGCTCAAGAAGGGTGCGGTGGTGTGCAACATCGGCCACTTCGACAGCGAGATCGATACCGCCTTCATGCGCCGCCAGTGGCACTGGGAGGAGATCAAGCCGCAGGTGCACAAGGTCTATCGCGACAGCGATCCCGGCGAGTTCGACCCCGAGAGCCGCGACTACCTGCTGCTGCTCGCCGAGGGTCGGTTGGTCAACCTGGGCAACGCCACCGGCCATCCGTCGCGGATCATGGATGGCTCCTTCGCCAATCAGGTGCTGGCGCAGATCCACCTCTTCGAGGGCCGCTTCGCCGAGCTCGACGCCGCGGCCAAGCGCGAGGCGCTGACCCTCAGCGTGCTGCCGCGCCATCTCGATGAAGAAGTGGCGCGCTATATGGTCGAGGGATTCGGCGGCGTGGTGACCCAGATGACCCCCGCCCAGGCCGACTACCTGGGGCTGCCCGCCGAGGGACCCTTCAAGCCCGACAGCTACCGCTACTGAGCCTTAGCCGGCCTGCTGTGCAGGCCGGCCTTGAGCTGCCCGCCGAGGGGCCGTTCAAGCCCGACAGCTACCGCTACTGAATGGCGGCCGGCCCGTCACAGGCCGGCCACCCCCATCAGCAGCCACAGGTAGAAGGGGATCATCAGCGGCGCCATCAGGGTGGTGATCAACACCGCGATGGCGCCTTTCTCGGGGCGAATGTCGAGTTCCATGGCCACCACCACCACGTTGGCGGCCATCGGCACCACGCCGACCAGCAGCAGCGCCAGGGCCAGTTGCTCATCGATACCCACAGTGGCCTGCAGCAAGAGTACCGTGAGGCCCGCCAGCAGCGGCCACACGGCGTAGCGCAGCGCCACGCAGGCGGCGATGAAACGCCCGTCGACTTCGCGCACGGTGACCCGGCCCAGGGTCATGCCGATCACCATCATGCCGAGCAGGGTATAGGTGGCGGGGAATACCGCCAGGCCGTCCATGACGCCGGCAGGTACCGACAGCCCCAGGCCACTCGCCAGCAGCGCCGCGGCGAAGGCGTAGATCAGCGGCAGGCGGGCGATCTTGACCAGGCTATGGCGCACCGAGAAGCGACCGCGGGCGCTGAGGTAGAAGCCCACCGTGAACTCGTAGAGGGTCACGCCGAGCATGCAGAACAGATAGATCGTGACCCCTTCGTCGGGCAGCAGCACCATCGCCACCGGCAGGCCGAAGTAGCCGGTATTGCCGGTGCCTGCGGAGAACGCCAGCACCGCTGCTTCCTGGGGGCCAAACCAGCGCCGCGCTAGTCGGTTGGCGAGCATCGCCACCAGGCTGGCGGCGACGAAGGTGCCCAGCGTCAGCATCAGGTAGCCCAGGGTCGGCCCGCCCAGGGTCAGCCCGCGGAACACCGTGAGCGGGGCGATCAGGTAGATCAGCAGGGTGGCGATGGGGCGTGCTTCCAGCGCCAGCCAGCGGGCACACACCACCCCCAGGCCAACGTAGGCCAGCAGCATCCACAGCGGGGCCATCAGGGTGCCGCCGAGTTCGAGTTCCACGCAGGGCCTCTCCGTCTATGCAGGAACCTGCATGATGCCCGCTCCCGCCGAGCGCGTGAAGCCGTCAACATGAATGAAATTGATGCAGCGGCCGGGAAACTTTCATTGGCCGGGGCGACGCCGAGTCGTCAGAATGCGACCCTATCAGGCCATGGCGCCATGTCACCCGTTAGCCGCGCCGCCCGAGCAGGCGGCCCGTGAGGATCAGAGTCGATGAGTGTACAAGAGCATCCGCTGGGCATCAGCTTCGAGTTCTTTCCGCCCAATACCGAGGCCGGGCGCGAGAAGCTGGTCGGGGTGCGCGATGCCCTCGCCGAGCGCGGGCCGCGCTTTTTCTCGGTAACCTATGGCGCCGGCGGCTCGACCCAGGCGCGTACCACACGCACGGTCAAGATGATCGGCGAGAGCGGCATCAATACGGCCCCGCACCTGTCGTGCATCGGCAGCGACAAGGGTGAGCTGCGCGAGCTGCTGACGCAGTATCGCGAGGACGGCATCAACAGCCTGGTGGCGCTGCGCGGCGACCTGCCCTCGGGCATGGGCGGCATCGGCGAGCTGCGCTATGCCAACGAGCTGGTCGAGTTCATTCGCGCCGAGACCGGCGACCACTTCGAGATCGCCGTGGCCGCCTATCCGGAGTGCCATCCCCAGGCGCCGAGCTTCGAGCACGACCTGCAGAACTTCGCGCGCAAGGTGCAGGCCGGCGCCAACCTGGCGATCACCCAGTACTTCTTCAGCGCCGAGGCCTACTTCCACTTTGCCGATCGTGCCCGTGCGCTGGGCGTCGAGGCGCCGATCGTGCCCGGCATCATGCCGATCACCAACTACACCAAGCTGGCGCGCTTCTCCGACGCCTGCGGCGCCGATATCCCACGCTGGATCCGCAAGCAGCTCGAAGCCTATGGCGACGACAGCGAAAGCATCCAGGCCTTCGGCGAAGAGGTGATTTCTCGCCTCTGCCAGCGGCTGCTCGACGGCGGCGCGCCGGGCCTGCACTTCTACACCCTCAATCAGGCCAACGCCTCACTGCGAGTGCTCGACAACCTCGCCTGAGCGAGGTCGGTAAATGGTAACGCCTAGACGTAAAAAAACCGCCGCCCCAAGGGGCGGCGGTGTTGGTTTGCAGCCTAAGATGCTCAGGTCGCGGTTTGCGGCGTGTTGCCCCCCGCATGCAGCTTGCGCTGCATGATCAGCAGGCCGGCACCGACCGCCAGGCCGGCGATATCGGTGTAGATGCCGCCATAGATCATGAAGATCGCCCCGACCATCATCACCAGCCGCTGCCACGCCTTGACCGGGCCGAAGAACCAGGCCTGGACAGCGCCCGAGAGCAGGATAATCCCCAGTGAGGCGGTAACCGCCACGCGCAGGATCTGCATGCCGGTGCCTTCCATCAGCATGGCCGGGCTGTAGAAGAACATGAACGGCACGATGAAGGCCGCCAGCCCGATCTTGAACGAGGTGGTCGAGGTCTCCATGGCGTTGGCCCCCGAGATACCCGAGGCGGCGTAAGCCGCCAGCGCCACCGGCGGGGTGATCGCCGACATCACCGCGAAGTAGAACACGAAGAAGTGCGCCACCAGCGGCTGGATGCCGATCCCGATCAGGCCCGGTGCGACCACCGAGGCGGCCACCGCATAGGCCGCCGTGGTCGGCATGCCCATGCCCAGCAGGATCGAGATGCACATGGCGAAGAACAGCGCCAGCAGCTGGCTGACCCCGGCCAGGCCGAGCAGCAGCGACGAGAAGCGCGCGCCGACCCCGGTCAGCGAGATCACCCCGACGATCAGGCCGGCGCAGGCACATACGGCAATGATCTGGATCGACATGGTGCCGGCCATCTGCAGCGCCTTGAGGATCGAGCGAATGCCCATCTTGTGCGGCGACAGCCAGCTCACCACCGCGGCGGCGGCAGTGGCCAGGGTACCGGCGCGGATCACCGAGTAGCCCATGAACAGCGCGGCGATCAGGATCACGATCGGCGTAAACAGATAGACATGCTTGATCAGACGGCGGAACTGCGGGATCTCGTCCTTGCGCATGCCGCGCATGCCTTTGCGGGCCGCCTCGAAGTCGACCATGCAGTACACCGAGAGGAAGTACAGGGCGGCAGGGATCAGCGCCGCCACGGCGATCTCGCGGTAGGGGATGCCGGTGATCTCGGCCATGATGAAGGCGCCGGCGCCCATGATCGGCGGCATGATCTGGCCGCCGCTGGAGGCCGCGGCCTCGATCGCCCCGGCGCTGCGCGACGGATAGCCGACCTTCTTCATCAGCGGGATGGTCAGCGAGCCGGTGGAGACCACGTTGCCGGCGCTGGTGCCGTTGATCATGCCCATCAGGCCGGAGGCGAAGATCGAGACCTTGGCCGGGCCACCGCGGGCGCGGCCGGCGGCGGCGAAGGCGAAGTTGACGAAGTAGTCACCGACCTTGGAGGCCTGCAGGAAGGCGGCGAAGATGATGAACAGAATGATATAGGTCGACGACACCGCGGTGGTCTGACCCAGAATCCCGGTGTCGGTATACACCTGGCTGAAGAAGCGCCCCACCGAGAGGCCCGGGTAGCTAAGGAAGCCGGGCAGGTGCGGGCCACCCCATACGTAGGCCAGGAACACCAGCGAGATGATCACCAGCGCATTGCCGGCGACCCGGCGGGTCAGCTCGAGAATCAGCAGCGAGCCGGCGATGGCCGCGTAGGAGATCCCCATCGGCGCGAAGGAGGTGCCGGTCGACATGCGCAGCGGGGTGTTGTAGATGACCAGGAAGTAGCCGGCCACGGCGAGTGCCGAGACCATCAGCACCAGGTCGGGCAGCGCGAACTTCTCACGCACCTGACGATAGAACCACGACATCACGATGGCCGCGGCGGTGGCCAGGATCAGCGGATAGCCGTAGTGCCAGGCCTCGATATGCGGCTCGATGCGCTGGGCACCGCCTTCGATGGCGCGCCACATCAGGAAGGTCTGCAGCAGCGCGTAGAGCGCCGGCAGCAGCAGCAGCCCGGCCAGCACATTTTGCCACATGGGTGCCGTGGCGCGCGTGTCGCTGGCAAAGCGCGCGCCGGTATAGAGGCCGTAGCCGAGGATCAGCGCGCCGGCGATGTGAATCACGCGGTACGACCAGGTCTCCATCGGGATCACGTTGAGGGTGATCAGGTGGAACAGCGAGTAGGCAATCGCCAGACCGCCGAACAGTGCCCACTGCCAGCCGGTAAACAGGCGGCGATTGGACTCGATGACCTCTTCGTCGACGCCTTCGGCAAGCAGCTCGGCGGCGTCCTTTTCCTCCGCGGCACGGGCCGAGGCCTCGGCGGAAGAGTGGTTGTCGGGTGTGTTGCTCATGGGACAGTTACCCTTGAGTGTTGGAAACCCTCTGATCGGCCGCATAGGGCGTCAATCGATCAGCATTTCCTGAAGCAGTAATAGCGTGGCAAAGGCCGGCCCTGAGATCAGGTGCCGGCCCTTGTAGTGGGTGCTGCGGAGGGGCTTAGCGGATCATGTCGTCATCGATCTCGTAGCCGTTCTCGTTGAACCAGCGCGCGGCGCCCGGGTGGAACGGCATCACGGTGTTGTGCACGACGTTCTCGGGGATGGTGGTTTCGGCGCTGCGGTGCACCGACATCATCTTGTCGTTGTTCTCCATGGTGATGCGCGTGACTTCGTAAACGAAGTCTTCCGGCAGGTCGCAGCGGGCGATGGCGAAGTTCCACATCGACACGGCCCGAGCGTCTTCCTCGAGGGTCTCGTAGGTGTCGGCCGGGATCATGAACTCGGAAACCGGGAAGGCTTCGATGGCGGCCTGCTGCTCTTCCTCGGTGAATTCGATGATGTTGACGTTGGTCTGCACCTCGAGCTGGCTGACTGCCGGGATCGGGATGCCCGCGGCGAAGGCGATGACGTCGAGCAGGCCATCCTGCAGCTGGCCACCCAGGTCGGTCCAGCCGCCGTTACGCCGCTCGAAGTTGATGCCCAGTTCCTCGAGGATCGCCGG
Source organism: Halomonas sp. 1513 (assembly GCA_001971685.1). Taxonomy (NCBI): domain Bacteria; kingdom Pseudomonadati; phylum Pseudomonadota; class Gammaproteobacteria; order Oceanospirillales; family Halomonadaceae; genus Halomonas; species Halomonas sp. 1513. Next base: position 3,898,707 of record CP019326.1, on the reverse strand, counting down.
GAAGTAGGTGTCGGAGGTCGAGCCGGAGGGGCCGAAGCCGATCCGCGCGCCGTCGGGGATCTCGGAAATGCTGGTAATCCCGGAGTTCGACAATGCAGTAATCGAGAACGGCGTCTCGTACATCGGGAATATGGCGCAGGCGTTGTCCATTACCACACCCGGTGCCAGCGGGCTTTCGCCGTTCATGGCGTCAGCTGCCGGGCCCATGGTGGCCATGCCGAAGGAGATATCGCCGTTATGGACCAGTGCCAGGTTCTGGGTCGGGCCGCCGGTGACTTCGCCGCCGCCGGAAATATCGCCCAGCTCGTCGGCGATCAGGTTGGCCCAGCCGGAACCGTAGATGTAGTAGGTGCCACCCTGGCTGGCAGTACCCATGGTGAAGCTGGAGGGCCAGCCTTCGCGGTCGGCTTGGGCGCTGGCGCTGACCAGCAGGCCGCCGATCAGTGCACTGGAGGCCAGGGCCATACCCAGGGTGCGGGGAGCGGCGCGCATGAAGTGCTTGGGAGCGGTCATAGGGACTCTCTCACTGTCGTTATCGTTGGGGTGTTGCTAATCGCCGATATACACTGCAAGGGTCGCGCCATGCTATTAAAAGCTCTTTTAAATCATTGGCTTGCCGGGCTTCGCTTCCACCAAAGTCGAATAGGCTTGGTCGCGCGCCGTGCGGTCTTCCGCACAACCCCGGGTGTCGGCTGTGTGGAAAGCCGCACAGACCGCCGGCGAATCACGCCAGACTGGCTGAAAGGTCACCGGCAGGCGGCGGGATGGCGGCTTTCGAGGCGCTGCACGAATAAGCAAGCGTCACGCTGTGCGGATCGCCGCACCAGGCGGTGCGGCTAGGCGGGGCAGGGGCTCAGCGGCCCTTGGGATCGAGGATTCTTACCGTCTGGACGTCGCTGCTGGCCTGCTCCTCGCGTACCCGGTTGACGCGGGTCTCGAGCTCATCGGCGGCCTGCTCCTCGATGGGCAGCTGCTCGAAAAAATCGCAGGCGACGCAGTCACGGTAGCGCACGCCATGCTGCTCCCAGGCGCGAACCCGGTCCATGGCGGCGCAGCGCGGACAGATGGCGCCGGCGATAAAGCGTTTGGGGACAGCCATGGGCCTCTCCTGTCAGGCGGCACGGATGCCGGTGTGGCGCAGCAGCGGCTCGACGCTAGGCTCGCGGCCGCGGAAGGCGCGGAACAGTTCGGCGGCATCGCGGGCGCCGCCCGGCTCGAGGATTTCGCGGCGGAAACGCGCGCCGGTCTCGGCGTCGAAGATACCGGCTTCCTCGAAGGCGCTGTAGGCATCGGCGGACAGCACCTCGGCCCACTTGTAGCTGTAGTAGCCCGCCGCATAGCCGCCGGCGAAAATATGGCTGAAGCCGTTCTGGAAACGGTTGAAATCGACCTTGGGCAGCACCGACAGGCCGTCGCGGATCTCGTCGAGCAGCGACTGGACCTCGGCGGCGCTGGGGGCGGCGAGCTCCAGGTGCAGGCGGAAATCGAACAGCGAGAACTCCAGCTGGCGGGCCATGCCCATTGCCGACTGGAAGTTGCGCGCGGCCTGCAGCCGTTCGAGCAGTTCATTGGGCAGCTTGGCGCCGGTATCGACGTGGCCGGCGATCAGGTCGAGCCCCTCACGCTCCCAGCAGAAGTTCTCCATGAACTGGCTGGGCAGCTCCACGGCGTCCCAGGCCACGCCGTTGATGCCCGAGACGTCGGCGACCTGCTGCTTGGTGAGCATGTGGTGCAGGCCGTGACCGAACTCATGGAACAGCGTGGTGACCTCGTCGTGGGTCAGCAGCGCCGGCTTGTCGCCCACCGGACGGGTGAAGTTGCAGGTCAGATAGGCCACCGGCAGCTGAATACGGCCGTCCTCGCGGGCGCGGCGCACGCGGCACTCGTCCATCCAGGCGCCGCCGCGCTTGCCTTCGCGGGCGTAGAGGTCGAAGTAGAAGCCGGCAATCGGCTCGCCCTGTTCGAGGATGCGGTAGTAGCGCACGTCTGGATGGTAGCGCGGCGCCTCGGCATCTTCCTCGAAGCTCACGCCGTAGAGGGTCTCGACCACCTTGAACAGGCCCTCGATCACCCGCGGCGCAGGGAAGTAGGGGCGCAGCTGCTCCTGGGAAATGGCGTAGCGCGCCTCGCGCATCTTCTCACTGGCGTAGCCGACGTCCCACGGCTGCAGGTCGTCGAGGCCCAGTTCCTCGCGGGCGAAAGCCGCCAGCTCGGCGAACTCCTGCTGGGCTTGGGGATAGGCGCGCTGTGCCAGGTCGCCGAGGAAGTCGAGTACCTCCTGGGGCGAGTCGGCCATCTTGGTGGCCAGCGAGTAGTCGGCATAGCTGGCGAATCCCAGCAGCTCGGCAAGTTCGCGGCGCAGTGCCAGCAGTTCCTCGATGAACGGGGCATTGTCGAACCTGCCGGCGTCGGGCCCCTGGTCGGAGGCGCGGGTGACGAAGGCGGTGTAGACCTCGCGGCGCAGCTCACGGTCGTGGGCATAGCTGACAACCGGGAAGAAACTCGGAAAATCGAGGGTGATGCGAAAGCCCTCGAGGCCCTTGGCCTCGGCGTTGGCGCGCAGTGTCTCCAGCGCGCTGTCGGGCAGGCCGTCGAGACTGGCGGCGTCGGCAATATCCTTGTGCCAGGCCTGAGTGGCATCGAGCACGTTGTTGGAGAAGCCGTTGGCCAGCGCAGAGAGGCGCGCCTGGATCTCGCCGTAGCGGGCCTTCTTGTCGGCCGGCAGGTCGACGCCGGCGAGGCGGAAGTCGCGCAGGGTATTGTCCACCGAGCGCTGCTGGCCCTCGTCGAGCCGCGCGTAGGCCGGCGAATCCCTGAGCGCCTGGTAGGCCTGGCACAGCCCCTCGTGCTGGCCGAGCCATGTGCTGTATTCGGAGAGTTTGGCCAGGCACGCCTGGTACGCCTCGCGCAGCGGCTCCGAGTTCATGGTGCCATTGAGGTGCGAGACCGGTGACCAGGCCTGGGCCAGTTGGTCGTTCAGCGCTTCCAGCGGCGCGGCTAGGCTTTCCCAGGTGGGCGCCTCGTGTTGGGTGCGCTCGACGAGGCGCTCGATGGCGGCGCGGTTGTCGTCCAGCAGGCGCTCGATGGCCGGCACCACGTGCTCGGGCTGAATCTCGGTAAACGGCGGCAGGGTGTGGCGTTCGAGCAGTGGATTGCGGGACATGCGAACCTCGTCGGTGATAAACGTCTGCTGCTTAGATGCGGGCGGCGGCGTCGGGTTTCAATGCATTGGCCGACGCCGGGCGTCCTGATAGGCTTGCGCCTCCGCCGCCGGCAAGGCCACGAGGAATCACCCGATGCACGAGACACGCGAACGCTGGAGCTCACGGCGCGCCTTCATTCTGGCGGTCACCGGGGCCGCAGTGGGCCTGGGCAATATCTGGCGCTTCCCCTACATGACCGGCGAGAACGGCGGGGGTGCCTTCTTGCTACTCTATATCGTTTTCGTGCTGCTGCTCGGCCTGCCGGTGATGATGGCCGAGATCATGGTCGGCCGCGCCGGGCGGCGCAGCCCCAGCCAGTCGCTGGCGGCACTGGCGCGCCAGGCCGGCAGCAGCGAGCATTGGCGCTGGCTGGGACTGTTCGGGGCCGTGACGGTGTTCTGTATCCTGTCGTTCTACTCGGTGGTCTCGGGGTGGTCGATCGAGTACCTGATTGCGGCGATCAACGGCAGTTTCGCAGGCCAGGGGCCGGCCGAGGTGGCCGGCTACTTCGAGGGCTTTCTCGCCGACACGCTGCGCATGACCTTCAATCATACCCTGTTTCTGCTGATGACCATGACGGTGGTGGCGGCCGGGGTCAGCACCGGCCTGGAGCGGCTCAACAACCTGATGATGCCGCTGCTCTACCTGCTGCTGGTGGTGCTGGCGATCTATGCCGCCACCACCGATGGCTTTGCGCCGGCGCTGCATTGGTTGTTCACTCCCGACCCGTCGGCGATCAGCGTTGGCGTGGTACTCAACGCCATGGGCCACGCCTTCTTCACCCTGGCGGTGGGCGCCTGTGCGCTGATGGCCTACGGCGCCTACATGCCCGACCACCAGAGCCTGCCGCGCGCCGCCGGCGCGGTGGCGGTGCTCGACGTGCTGGTGGCGCTGCTGGCCGGTATCGCGATCTTCTCGGTGGTGTTCGCCCAGGGCATCGACCCCGGCGAAGGCCCGGGGCTGATGTTCGTCACCCTGCCGATCGCCTTTGCCGAGCTGCCGTGGGGGTCGCTGTGGCTGGGGTTGTTCTTCCTGCTGCTGCTGCTGGCGACCTGGACTTCGTCGATCAACCTCGCCGAGCCGATGGTCGCCGGCCTGCAGGGGCTGGGCCTGCGGCGCAGCCGTGCCACGGCGCTGATCGCGGTGGGCATCTGGCTGGTCGGGATCCTCTCGGTGCTGTCGTTCTCGCACCTCGAGGCCGTACACATCATGGCCGGCATGAACTTCTTCGAGCTGGTCTCCAGCGTGCCCAGCGAGATCTTCCTGCCCATCGGTGGTCTGCTGATCGCGGTCTTCGCCGCCTGGGTGGTGCCTCGCGAGACGGCGCTGCGGGCCCTCGACGCCGGGCCCATCGGCTTCCGCCTGTGGCAGGGCGTGGTACGCTGGGTGTCGATTCCGCTGACCGCGCTGGTGCTGATGAGCGGCCTGATCTGAGCCTCCGGGCAGCGGCCCATGACCACGGGAGACTGCGATGAGCGACCCCTCTGCCCTGCGCCCTTTCCAGGGCCATACCCCGCGCCTGGGCGAGCGCGTCTATCTCGACCCGCTGAGCCTGGTGCTCGGCGACGTGTCGCTGGGCGATGACTGCTCGGTGTGGCCGATGGCGGTGGTGCGCGGCGACATGCACCGTATCCGCATCGGCGCGCGCAGCAGCGTCCAGGACGGCTGCGTGCTGCATATCACTCACGCCAGCGACTTCAACCCCGGCGGCCATCCGCTGACCATCGGCGACGACGTGACCATCGGCCACAAGGCGATCCTCCACGGCTGCACCCTGGGCAGCCGCATCCTGGTCGGCATGGGCGCCATCGTCATGGACGGCGCGGTGGTCGAGGACGAGGTGATCATCGCCGCCGGTGCCGTGGTGACCCCGGGCAAGCGCCTGGCCAGCGGCCACGTCTATGCCGGCAACCCGGCCAAGCCGCTACGCGCCTTGAAGGAGAGCGAGCGGGCGTTCTTCACCTACACCGCCGGCAACTACGTCAAGCTCAAGGACCAGTATCTGGCCGAGTAGCCAGCCAGCCGGCGACAACTGATTGTTTTTTCAGGCCCGGGCGGGCGATAATCTGGGATTTTATCCAGTGTTGGCGTCCTCCCCTCATGGCCGACTTTCGCACCCATCTCAGCGTGGCCGCCGGCGGCGGCGCCCTGCTGGCCCACGGCGGCTGGCAGGCGGGCCTGTGGGGCTTCGTCGACGGCTTGCCACTGGTCGCGCTGGTGACATTGGGCGGCATCCTGCCGGATATCGACGCCGACAACTCACGGGCCATTCGCCTGATCTTCAACCTGCTGGCGGTACTCGCCGTGGTGGCCGGGGCGCTGCTGCTGCAGCACCGCCTGGCGCCGGGCCAGCTGCTGGCGGCCTGCGGTGGGCTCTACCTGGCGGTGCGCTATCTGGCGGGACTGGTCTTTGCGCGCTTCACGGTGCACCGCGGCAGTTGGCACTCGCTGCTGGCCGGGGCGCTTTGCGGCCTGGTGACCACGGCGCTGAGCTACCGGCTACTCGAACAGAGTGCCGGCATGGCCTGGGCCCATGGCCTGGCGCTGGGGCTGGGCTATGTGATGCATCTGCTGCTCGATGAGCTGTACAGCGTGGATCTGGTCGGGGCGCGCATCAAACGCTCCTTCGGCACTGCGCTCAAGCCGTGCAGCCTGCGCCAGCCGAGCCACGCGCTGCTGATGCTGATGGGCGCGGCGGCCCTGGCGCCATGGCTGCCGCCGTGGTCGACGCTCGCGTCGCTGGTGGTTCACGGCGGCGCGGCCTGGCGGTAGTCGTCGGCCTTGAGGGCGTACTTCTTGAGCTTGTCGTAGAGCGTCTTGCGCGGCAGCCCCAGATGTTCGCACACGTCGGGGATGCGCCCGCGGTGGCTGGCCAGCGACTGGCTGATCAGGCTCTTCTCGAACAGTTCGACCTGCTGTGGCAGGGCCATGTCGCCGGGCCCGGGTTCGATGCCTTCGAGCAGCGCATCGAGGCGGTAGTCGCAGGTGGCGCCGAGCAGCACGTAGCGCTCGGCGAGGTTGCGCAGTTCGCGCACGTTGCCCGGCCAGTCGTGGGCCATCAGTACCGACATGCCGCCGCTATCCACCGGCGGCGCCTCGAGGCCGCTGCGGTTGGCGGCGACCACCGCGAAATGCTGGAACAGCAGCGGGATATCCTCGCGGCGTTCGCGCAGCGGCGGGATCGGCAGGGTCACCACGTTGAGCCGGTAGTAGAGGTCTTCGCGGAAGTCGCCGGCCTCGGAGGCCGCCTTGAGATCGACCTTGGTGGCGGCGATCACGCGGATGTCCAGGGCCACCGGCTCGTTGGCACCGAGCCGTTCGATGCAGCGCTCCTGCAGCACCCGCAGCAGTTTGACCTGCAGCGCCAGCGGCATCGACTCGATCTCGTCGAGGAATACGGTGCCGCCGTTGGCGTGCTCGAACTTGCCGATGCGGCGCTCCACGGCACCGGTAAAGGCGCCTTTCTCGTGACCGAACAGCTCCGACTCGATGATGCTCTCGGGCACCGCCCCGCAGTTGATGGCGACGAAGGGGCGGCCGCCACGGCTGCTGCGCTCATGCAGCGAGCGGGCGACGAGGTCCTTGCCGGCGCCGGTCTCGCCGAACAGCAGCACGTCGGCCTCGACCTGGCTGATCCGCTGGATCATCGAGGCCAGCCGCTGCATGACGCCGGTACGCCCCACCAGGCGCGGCCCGGGCGCCGACTGCTGGGCTTCGAGTTCGGCCTTGAGCTCACGGTTCTCGAGGCTCAGTCGGCGCTTCTCGACGCCGCGGCGGACCATTTCCACCAGCCGCTCGCCGGCGAAGGGTTTTTCGAGAAAGTCCCAGGCGCCCTCGCGCATGGCTTCCACGGCGGTGGAGATATCGCCATGGCCGGTGATCAGAATCACCGGCATGTCGGGATCGCGTCGCCGCACCTCGCGCAGCAGCGCCATGCCGTCCATGCCCGGCATGCGAATGTCACTCACCACGACCCCGGGGAAGTCGGGCGCCAGCGCCTCCAGTGCGGCCTCGGCACTGGCGAAGGCCTGGGGCACGTAGCCGGCCAACTCGAGGGTCTGGCTGGCGGTGATGCGCAGGTGCTGTTCGTCATCGATGATCAGGACCGGAGGCGGTGCCGGTTCATGCATGGGGCGTGGACTCCTGCTGGGTGAGGGTGTTGCGCGACTCGCTTGCGGCATCGGCGGGCAGGCGGATGGTGAACAGCGCGCCGCCCCCGGCGCGGTTGGTGGCGCTGAGCTTGCCGCCGAGGTCATCGATGATGCGCGACGAGATCGATAGGCCCAGCCCCAGGCCGCTGCCCGGCGACTTGGTGGTGAAGAACGGTTCGAACAGCCGGCCTAGGTGCTCCTCGGCGATGCCGGGACCGTTATCGGCGACCCCGACCAGCACCTCCTCCGCGTCGCGTTCGACGCTCAGCGTGAGACGTGGGTTGGGCGTCTCGTTCATCGCCTGCAGGGCATTGCCGATCAGGTTGACCAGCACCTGTTCGAGGCGCACCAGGTCGGCGCGAACCCACACCTCCCGGTCGGCGAAGCGGCGCTCGACCTCCACGCTGGCATCGTTGAGCCGCGCCTGGTACAGACGCAGCGCATAGTCGAAGCAGGCCGGCACCGAGACGGCGGTGAGCGTTTCGCCGCTCTTGCGCGAGAACTGGCGCAGCTGAGCGCTGATCTCGGCCATGCGCGCGGTCAGTTCGACGATCTGCTCGAGGTTGTCGCCGGCGGCATCGGGGCGCTGGTGGTCGAGGAAGGTGCGCGCATTCTCGGCGTAGGCGCGAATCGCCGCCAGCGGCTGGTTGAGCTCGTGGTTGATTCCTGCAGCGAGCTGACCCAGCACCGCGAGCTTGGTGGCCTGGATCAGCTCGTCGCGGGTCTGGCGCAGGTTGTCCTCGGCGCGGCGGCGCTCCTCGATCTCGGCGGACAGCCGCTGGTTGGAGTCGAGCAGGTCGCGGGTACGCCGCTCGACGTTGCGCTCGAGTTCGTCGCGAGCGCGGGCCAGGGTCTGGCGCTCGCGTTCGGCGAACTCCTCGCGCTCGCGACGCAAGCGCAGGCGCTGCCAGCCAAAGCCGCCGGCGAACACCACCACGCCATACAGGCCGCCGGCCAGCAGGCCGGCCTGCCACTGGGCGCGCTGGACCTGCTGTTTCGGCTTGAGAATGTGCATCTCCCAGCCGAACTCGGGCAGGCTGCGGCTGAGCAGCAGATACTCCTGCTCGGCCAGCGGACCGTCGTCGAAGCCCACCAGCTGGCTGCCATCGCGGCGCCGGTCGAGGGCCTGGATGCCGGCGGCGGAGAGCGGCTCGTCGGCATAGCGGCGGGTGCGCAGCAGGGCGCGGCGCTCCTCATCGGAGAGCGGCTGCATGGCGCGCATGCGTAGCTCCGGACGACTGGCCATGAAGATGATGTCGTCCTGGTCGGACACCAGCAGCTCGGCGTTCTGCTCGGCCCAGCTCTCCTCTACGGCGTCGAGCAGCACCTTGACCACCATCACGCCGTCGGCGCGGCCGTTCTCGTCGCCCAGGTAGACCGGTGCCGAGAAGTAGTAGCCGCGCTCCAGCGACTGTACGCCGAGGCCGTGGAAGCGGCCCAGGCCGCCGACGATGGCGTCCTGGTAGTAGCTGCGGAAGGCGTAGTTCTGGCCGATGAAGGTGTTGGGCATATGCCAGTTGCTGGCCACCAGGGTGTTGGCGAAGTGGTCGAGCAGGTAGATGTCGGACACATCGGCGGTGGCCCGGAAGCGGTCCAGCATCAGGTTGATGGGCATGGGGTCGTGGGCAGCGGGCTCGGCCAGGAAGTCGCGCACGCTGCTGCGCGAGGCCAGCAGCTCGGGCAGGTAGTCGTGGCGCGATAGGTGCCCCTCGAGGCCTGTGGCGGAGAGCCGCAGCTCATTCTCGGCCTCGTCACGCAGGGTCTGCAGCGCCTGGTCGCGGGCCACTGCGGCGGCCTGCCAGACCACCAGCACCAGGCCGAGCGGCGCCAGCAGCCATAGCCAGCGGCGCCAGCGCGGCGCCGGGAGCCTAGCCACTGGCACGCTCGGGCATTGCCTGGGCGCGGCGCAGCGCGCGCTGGGCGCGGGTTTCGGCGCGCTCCATCTCGAGCAGTCCCTCCTCGACGAACACCAGGTGCTCGTGGGCACGGGCGCGGGCGTCTTCGGCGCGGCCGTCGAGTATGGCGTCGAGCAGCGCGCGGTGCTGCCCCATCAGTACGTGGCGGGCATCGGGGCGCTGGAACAGGTGGGCGAGGCTGTCGACGATGCTCTTCTCGAGCAGGTGGAAGGTGCTGCGGATGGTGTGCAGCAGCATGACGTTATGGGCGGCCTCGGCGATGGCCAGATGAAAGGCCGCATCGGCCTTGGCCTCGTGCGCCGGATTGCGGCCAAGGAAGCAGGCGTCTAGCTCCTCAAAGCGCTGCACCAGCAGCGCCTTGTCGGCAGGGGTGGAGCGCAGTGCCGCGTAGTAGGCGGAAATTCCCTCCATGGCATCGCGAAACTCGAGCAGGTCGAGATTGAACTCGCTATGGCGGCTGAGGGTCTCCAGCAGCGGGTCGCTGAAGCGACTATTGAGCGTTTCATTGACGTAGGTGCCGCCGCCCTGGCGGCTCGATACCAGCCCTCGCGCGGCGAGCTTCTGAATGGCCTCGCGCAGCGATGGGCGTGACACGCCGAAGCGCTCGGCCAGTTCGCGCTCGGGCGGTAGCCGGTGGCCGGGCTTGAGGCTACCTTCAAGTATCATCGCCTCGAGTCGCTCGGTGATCACATCGGCGATGCGTGGCTGGCGAACGGGTTGATAGGCCATGCGAGTCTCTCGTGGTGCGGGCGAACCGTGGGCGTAGGGCGCGATTGTGGCAAAAACGTCCGCGACTGTCTGGTTGGAAATTGGTATTACCAAATTTAGGTCAATATTGCGCGTAGATGCAATCCCGGCGAATATGGCCATTGCCCTGTGTTTCAATGAGTTGCCTGTTGCGATGAGGCGTCACTACCAAAGTATGAGAAGCTGGAGGGGGCAAAAGCGGCGAACGGGTTTGACACCTAAATAGCACGCCGCCTAAGGTGCATCGATAAAAAATCGTAAATTGGTTTTACCAATTTACCGCAGCTCGAGCGGCTTGAGCCACGCAGTGGCAGGTGAGCCGTGACGCGCGGATCTTGGTGAGGAGACGCAGCAATGGCGCCAGTCAAGCTTTACCCCCCTAGGCCGGAGAAGGCCTATCTTTTCGGTACCTGCCTGATCGACATGTTCTACCCCGAGGCGGGGCTCGATGCCATTCGCCTTTTGGAGCGCGAAGGCATCGAGGTGATCTTTCCCGACGACCAGACCTGCTGCGGTCAGCCGGCCTACACCTCCGGCTATCACGATGAGGCGCGTGAGGTGGCACGGGCGCAGCTCGGCCTGTTTCCCGAGCCGTGGCCGATCATCGTGCCCTCGGGGTCGTGCGGCGGCATGATGCGCACCCATTACCCCCAGCTGTTTGCCGGCAGCGTCGACGAGGCGCTGGCTCGTGACGTCGCCGAGCGGGTCTTCGAACTCACCGAGTTTCTGGTCCACGTCTGTCATCTGCCCCTCGAGGATCGCGGTAAGTCCGAGACGATCGCCATGCACACCTCGTGCAGCGCACGGCGCGAGATGGGCTTGGCCGACACCGGCCCGGCGCTGCTCGCCAAGCTGGGCCAGGTCGAGCTGGTCGAGCAGGTGCGGGCCAGCGAGTGCTGCGGCTTCGGCGGCACCTTTGCGGTACGCCATCCCGAGGTTTCGGCGGCCATGGTCGAAGACAAGACCCAGGCCATCGAGGCCACCGGCGCCAAGCGCTTCGTGACCTCCGACTGCGGCTGCCTGATGAACATCGCCGGACGCTTTGCGCACCAGGGCAAGGACGTCAAGGGCGAGCATATTGCCAGCTATCTATGGCGGAGAACCTCATGAGCGAAGTTCAGGACGCGGTGCATACCTATACGCCCCGGGAATTTCATCGCCAGGCCCACGACGCCTTGGGCAACCCGCAGATCCGCGGTAACTTCCGCCGCGCGATGGACGGCCTGATGGCCAAGCGGCGCGACGTCTTCAGCGACTGGGACCTCGAGACCCTGCGCGAGCTGGGCGCCAACATTCGCCTGCGCGCCCTGGCCAAGCTCCCCGACCTGCTCGAGCAGCTCGAGGCCAACTGTCAGGCCAACGGTATTCGGGTGCACTGGGCCGCCGACGGCGACGAGGCGTGCCGCATCATCCGTGAGATCTGCGAGGCAAATGACGCCCGCGCGGTGATCAAGGGCAAGTCGATGGTCTCCGAGGAGATGCACCTCAACGCCCATCTCGAGGAGGCCGGCATCGAGGCGCTGGAGTCGGATCTCGGCGAGTACCTGGTGCAGCTCAACGAGCAGACGCCGTCACACATCATCATGCCGGCGATCCATCTGAATACCGATGAGATCTCCGAGATCATGCACACCAGGACCGGCACCGAGCGCACCCGCGACGTCGACTACATGACCGCGGCGGCGCGCCAGCAGCTGCGCGAGCGCTTCATGGCCGCCGATGTGGGCGTCTCCGGGGTCAACTTCGCAGTGGCCGAGACCGGCACCCTGTGCCTGGTGGAGAACGAGGGCAACGGCCGCATGACCACCACGGTGCCGCCGGTGCATATCGCCGTGACCGGCATCGAGAAGGTGGTCGAGCATCTGCGCGACGTGCCGCCGCTTTATGCGCTGCTGACCCGCTCGGCCACCGGCCAGCACGTGACCACCTATTTCAACATGATCTCGGGGCCGCGCAAGGCCGACGAGCACGACGGGCCCCGCGAGGTGCACCTGGTGCTGGTCGACAACGGCCGTTCGAGCATCTATCAGGATGACGAGCTGCTCGACACCCTGCGCTGCATTCGCTGCGGGGCGTGCATGAATCACTGCCCGGTGTATACCCGGGTTGGCGGCCACACCTACGGCACCACCTATCCGGGGCCCATCGGCAGCATCCTGATGCCGCACATGCTGGGCCTGGAGGAGACCAAGGACCTGCCCACCGCCTCGAGCCTGTGCGGCGCCTGCGGCGAGGTGTGCCCGGTCAAGATTCCGATTCCCGACCTGCTGGTACGGCTGCGCAAGGAGTCGGTCGGCGAAGGGCGCGGCAACGTGCCGGGTGCCGGGGTCAAGCGCAGTGCCAAGGAGGTGGCGGCCTGGAAGGGCTTCGAGTGGCTGGCCACGCATCCTGCCGCCTGGCGGCGTTCGACGGCGCTGGCCGGCAAGCTGCAGAAGTGGCTGCCCTCGAGTATCGGCCCGTGGACCGACCATCGCACCGCGCCCAAGCCGGCCAAGGCGTCGCTGCATGCGCTGGTCAAGCGTCACCGCCGCGGGGAGGGCGAGTCATGAGCAGCCGCGAGACGATTCTCAAGCGCCTGCGCGAGCGCAGCGACGGGCCGCTGACGGCGCCGGCGAGCGACTTTGCGGTGGTCACCGGCCGTGGCTGGGATGCCAGCGAGCGGCTGGCACGCTTCGAGCAGCTGATCGGCTCGGTGCACGGCGAGGTGGTGCACGCGACCCATGCGCGCTGGACCGAGGTGCTCAGCGAGGTGCTGGCCGCCAAGGGCGTCAGCCGGCTGGCGCTGGGGCGCGAGCATGCGGTGCCCGCGGAGGCGCGGCAGGCGCTGGCGGGCGGCGACGTCGAGCTGGTCGACGTCGATCGCGACATCGAGGCGTGGCAGCGTGAGCAGTTCGAGTCGGTGGATGCCGGCCTGACCTCGACCCGCGGCGGTATCGCCGAGACCGGCAGCCTGTGGCTATGGCCGAGCGCCGATGAGCCGCGCCTGATCAGCCTGGTGCCGCCGATCCATATCGCCGTGCTCGACGCCGACACCATCGAAGACACTTTCTTCGACGTGGTGGAGCGCAACGCCTGGGCGCAGGGCATGCCGACCAATGCGCTACTGATTTCGGGGCCCAGCAAGACCGCCGATATCGAGCAGACCCTGGCCTATGGGGTACATGGCCCCAAGGCGCTGGTGGTCATCGTTCGCCACACTGGGGAGGTGCCGGCATGAGTGATACAGACATGAACGCCTGGGCCGACCTCAAGGCGGCGCTGGCCGGCAACATTCCCGCCGAGCGGCTGATCGACGACCCGCTGCGGACCCTGGCCTACGGCAGCGATGCCAGCTTCTATCGGCTGATTCCGCAACTGATCGTGCGCGTCGAGAGCGAGGCCGAACTCGGCGAGGTGCTGGCCCAGTGTCATGCACGCCGGCTGTCGGTGACCTTTCGTGCCGCGGGCACGTCGCTATCCGGCCAGGCGGTGACCGACTCGGTGCTGATCCTGCTGGGACGCGCCTGGCGTGGCCACGAGATCCTCGACGATGGCGCGGCGATTCGCCTGCAGCCGGGGGTGATCGGCGCGCGTGCCAACCAGCTGCTGGCGCCCTATCGGCGCAAGATTGGTCCTGATCCGGCGTCTATCAATAGCTGCAAGATCGGTGGTATCGCCGCCAACAACGCCTCCGGCATGTGCTGCGGCACGGCCCAGAACAGCTATCGCACCGTGCGCGATATCCGCGTGATGCTGGCCGATGGCGCGCTGCTGGATACCGCCGATCCCCGCAGTGTCGCCGACTTCAAGGCCTCCCACGGCGAGCTGCTGGCGGGCCTCGAGCGGCTCTCGGCCGAGACCCGCGCTGACGATGCCCTGGCCGATAAGATTCGCCACAAGTACCGCCTCAAGAACACCACCGGCTATGCACTGAACAGCCTGGTGGACTTCAGCGACGGCATCGAGATTCTCAAGCACCTGATGATCGGCTCCGAGGGCACCCTCGGCTTCATCAGCGCGATCACCTACGACACCGTGGTCGACGAGACCGAGAAGGCCGCGGCGCTGACCTTCTTCCCCGACATGCAGACCACCTGCCGTGCGACCATTGCCCTAAAGCAGGCGCCGGTCTCGGCGGTGGAGTTGATGGACCGCGCCGCGCTGCGCTCGGTGCAGGACAAGCCGGGCATGCCCGAGGTGCTCAAGACGCTGCCCGACGGCGCCGCCGCGCTATTGATCGACGTGCGCGCCAACACCGATGACGAGCTCGAGGCGCGCATGCAGGCGGTACATGCCACCCTCGAGGGCGTCAAGACCCTGGAGCCGCTGGCGTTTACCCGGGAGGCTTCCACCTACGACCTCTACTGGAAGATCCGCAAGGGGCTGTTCCCCGCGGTAGGGGCGGTGCGCGATACGGGTACCACGGTGGTCATCGAGGACGTCGCTTTCCCCATCGAGCGTCTCGACGAAGGCGTGGCGGCACTGACCGAGGTGTTCCATAAACACGGCTACCCGGAAACGATCCTGTTCGGCCACGCTCTGGAGGGCAATCTGCACTTCGTGTTCCCGCAGGGTTTCGAGAAGCCCGGCGAGGTCGAGCGCTACCAGGCGCTGATGGACGAAGTGGCGCAGCTAGTTGGCGTGGAGTACGGCGGCTCGCTCAAGGCCGAACACGGCACCGGGCGCAACATGGCGCCCTACGTCGAGCTCGAATGGGGCAGCGACGCCTACCAGCTGATGTGGCAGATCAAGGCGCTGTTCGATCCCGACAACCTGCTCAATCCCGAGGTGATCCTGAGTCGCAATCCGACCCTGCACCTGGAGAACCTCAAGCCGCTGCCGGCGGCCGACCCGCTGGTCGACAAGTGCATCGAGTGTGGTTTCTGCGAGGCGGTGTGCCCCTCCAAGGACCTGACCCTGACGCCGCGGCAGCGCATCGTGGTATGGCGCGAGCTGGCGCGGCTCGACGCCTTGGGCAGCGATGCCAGCGACGCCGAGCGTGAGCGTCATGATGTCCTGCTCGCCGACTACGACTACCAGGGCATCGAGACCTGTGCCGCCGATGGCCTCTGTGCCACCCAGTGCCCGGTGGGCATCAACACCGGCGACCTGGTGCGCGGGCTGCGCCGCGAGCGCAATCTCGGCCAGGCGGGCATGGCGCGGCGCATCGGGCGCCACTTCTCCGGCGCCACGCGGGTCGCCCGCGGGGCCCTGAACGTCGCCGGGGCAGGCCGTGCGGTGCTCGGCGAACGCGGTATGACCACGGTCAGCGGTGGGTTGCGCAAGCTCTCCGGCGAGCGGCTGCCGCAGTGGACGCCGAGCCTGCCGCGGGCGGCATCGATCAAGGTGCTCGAGCGCTCGACCAAGCGCGGCGATGCCACACGTGACAAGGTGGTCTACCTGCCAGCCTGCGCGACGCGGGTGCTAGGCGCATCGCATGACGACGGTGAGGCGCGGTCGGTGATGGAGATCACCCTGGCGCTGCTCGACAAGGCCGGGTTCGAAGTGATCATTCCGGCAATCCCCGGCCACCTGTGCTGCGGCATGGCGTTCGCCTCCAAGGGGCAGTTCGATGAAGCCGAGCATAAGGCGCGGGAGCTCAATCGTGAGCTGCTGGCGGCGAGCCATAATGGACGCTACCCGATCCTCTGCGACACCAGCCCCTGCAGCCTGCACGCCGGCGAGCATCTCGATGAGCGACTGTCATTCCAGGAGCCGGTGGCGTTCGCCCATGACCACCTGCTGGATCGGCTCGAGATAGAGCCTCTCAACGAAAAGGTGGCGGTGCACGTGACCTGCTCCAGCACCCGCATGGGGCTGGCCGACAAGTTCGTGGCCCTGGCACGAGCCTGTGCCACGGAAGTGGTCGTGCCTGCCGAGATCACTTGCTGCGGCTTTGCCGGTGACAAGGGCTTCACCACGCCCGAGCTGAACGCCTCGGCGCTGCAGGGACTGGCGGGGCAGGTAGAGGGCTGTAGTGCCGGCTACTCCAACTCGCGCACCTGCGAGATCGGGCTGTCTCAGCACAGCGGTATTCCCTACCGCTCGGTGCTGTCGCTGCTGGATCGCGCCAGTCGCGCGCAGCCTGCGTCAGCAGCGCTGTCAGGAGAGTGACTGGCGCGGGAAGTTTTTCTTCGTCGAGGTCTTGCGCGGCACGGGGGTAAGGCCGTAAAGTACGCATCCGCTGCTGCCGACGGGCATACGTTGGTAGCGGTGGAGAGAGGGGCAAGCAGTTGGTTTTGTTGGGTTTTTCTTGTCGAGCTGAGAAGAAAAGCGATTGACAGGCCCGCCGGAAACGGTAGAATGCGCCCCACTCGAACGGCGCGTCGCAAGACGCTCGGGCAGGCGGAGTTCGCTGCGATGTGGTTGCACTGATCGCCACCGCCGAGGCTTGACAAGTCGCACCGTTTCAGTAGAATACGCCTTCCTCGCCGGGCGCTGGCGGCTCTTCACGAGCCACGGCAACAGCGAGACGCTCTTTAACAATCGATCAGGTAATTCATGTGGGCGCTTGTCGATGACGAGGTGATCAGTCACCACATCATCAAGGCAAGCGACTCGTCACCGATCTTCGGATCGGAATTGAGTAAACGTTTGAACCTTGAGCCAAGATTGGTTCGCTTTTGCCTGGTGTCTTCGGATGCTGGGTGAGCAAGAACCGCATTGATTGAAACTGAAGAGTTTGATCATGGCTCAGATTGAACGCTGGCGGCAGGCCTAACACATGCAAGTCGAGCGGTAACAGATCCAGCTTGCTGGATGCTGACGAGCGGCGGACGGGTGAGTAATGCATAGGAATCTGCCCGATAGTGGGGGATAACCTGGGGAAACCCAGGCTAATACCGCATACGTCCTACGGGAGAAAGCAGGGGCTCTTCGGACCTTGCGCTATCGGATGAGCCTATGTCGGATTAGCTTGTTGGTGAGGTAAAGGCTCACCAAGGCGACGATCCGTAGCTGGTCTGAGAGGATGATCAGCCACATCGGGACTGAGACACGGCCCGAACTCCTACGGGAGGCAGCAGTGGGGAATATTGGACAATGGGGGCAACCCTGATCCAGCCATGCCGCGTGTGTGAAGAAGGCCTTCGGGTTGTAAAGCACTTTCAGTGAGGAAGAAGGCCTTGGGCTTAATACGCTCGAGGAAGGACATCACTCACAGAAGAAGCACCGGCTAACTCCGTGCCAGCAGCCGCGGTAATACGGAGGGTGCGAGCGTTAATCGGAATTACTGGGCGTAAAGCGCGCGTAGGTGGCGTGATAAGCCGGTTGTGAAAGCCCCGGGCTCAACCTGGGAACGGCATCCGGAACTGTCATGCTAGAGTGCAGGAGAGGAAGGTAGAATTCCCGGTGTAGCGGTGAAATGCGTAGAGATCGGGAGGAATACCAGTGGCGAAGGCGGCCTTCTGGACTGACACTGACACTGAGGTGCGAAAGCGTGGGTAGCAAACAGGATTAGATACCCTGGTAGTCCACGCCGTAAACGATGTCGACTAGCCGTTGGGAGCCTCGAGTTCTTAGTGGCGCAGTTAACGCGATAAGTCGACCGCCTGGGGAGTACGGCCGCAAGGTTAAAACTCAAATGAATTGACGGGGGCCCGCACAAGCGGTGGAGCATGTGGTTTAATTCGATGCAACGCGAAGAACCTTACCTACCCTTGACATCTTCGGAAGCCGAGAGAGATCTTGGTGTGCCTTCGGGAACCGAAAGACAGGTGCTGCATGGCTGTCGTCAGCTCGTGTTGTGAAATGTTGGGTTAAGTCCCGTAACGAGCGCAACCCCTGTCCCTATTTGCCAGCGATTCGGTCGGGAACTCTAGGGAGACTGCCGGTGACAAACCGGAGGAAGGTGGGGACGACGTCAAGTCATCATGGCCCTTACGGGTAGGGCTACACACGTGCTACAATGGCAGGTACAAAGGGTTGCAAGACGGCGACGTGGAGCTAATCCCATAAAGCCTGCCTCAGTCCGGATCGGAGTCTGCAACTCGACTCCGTGAAGTCGGAATCGCTAGTAATCGTGAATCAGAATGTCACGGTGAATACGTTCCCGGGCCTTGTACACACCGCCCGTCACACCATGGGAGTGGACTGCACCAGAAGTGGTTAGCTTAACCCTCGGGGGAGCGATCACCACGGTGTGGTTCATGACTGGGGTGAAGTCGTAACAAGGTAGCCGTAGGGGAACCTGCGGCTGGATCACCTCCTTATCGACGAATTCATCTCGTGTCGGCAAGTGCTCACAATGAATTACCTGATCGGCCAGAGCAAAGACTGTTTGGGTCGAGGACCCAGCGGTTGCAAGCGGGTCGGTAGATCAGCTGGTTAGCGCGCACCCCCTGACCTTAAATGGAAAGCAGGGTGAGGTCGGCCAGCGGGTTGCCAGCGAGCTTGCAACGGTACAGTGCCGGGTCTGTAGCTCAGTTGGTTAGAGCGCACCCCTGATAAGGGTGAGGTCGGCAGTTCAAATCTGCCCAGACCCACCAAATTTGCGCGATACGTCGTTGAAAGACTCCCCGTATAGCAGGCTATACGTCGTCATCTTTCGCCTTGTCTCTCACAAATTACATTTCGCACGCTAAACGGCGGAAGAAATGTCAGGAGGGGCCATAGCTCAGCTGGGAGAGCGCCTGCCTTGCACGCAGGAGGTCAGCGGTTCGATCCCGCTTGGCTCCACCACTTCTCTCCACCCCCACAGTCTTACCTGATCGGATCCGCAGTCATAAGCCACCATCGCCAAGACGATGACCGGTTTATGACTGTCGATTGACAGTCTGCTCTTTAACAATGTGAATCATGCTGACAAATTTCTCCGCAAGGAGAAATGCAAGATACGTTTCAAGCGTATCCGGCAATTGTCGTACGTAATCGCAGACCAGACCCTTTCGGGTTATATGGTCAAGCGATTAAGCGCACACGGTGGATGCCTAGGCAGCCAGAGGCGATGAAAGACGTGGAAGCCTGCGATAAGGCTCGGTGAGGTGGCAAACGACCTGTGACCCGGGCATTTCTGAATGGGGAAACCCACCCAGCATAAGCTGGGTATCCCACACTGAATCCATAGGTGTTGGGAGGCGAACCAGGGGAACTGAAACATCTAAGTACCCTGAGGAAAAGAAATCAACCGAGATTCCCCTAGTAGCGGCGAGCGAACGGGGACCAGCCCTTAAGCGTGTGACTGATTAGGCAAACGAGTTGGGAAACTCGACCATAGTGGGTGATAGTCCCGTAGCCGAAAATCTGATCACGTGAAATCGAGTAGGTCGGGGCACGTGAAACCTTGACTGAAGACGGGGGGACCATCCTCCAAGGCTAAATACTCCTGGCTGACCGATAGTGAACCAGTACCGTGAGGGAAAGGCGAAAAGAACCCCGGAGAGGGGAGTGAAATAGATCCTGAAACCGTGTGCGTACAAGCAGTGGGAGCCGACATGTTCGGTGACCGCGTACCTTTTGTATAATGGGTCAGCGACTTATATTCAGTGGCGAGCTTAACCGTATAGGGGAGGCGTAGGGAAACCGAGTCTTAACTGGGCGACCAGTCGCTGGATATAGACCCGAAACCGGGCGATCTATCCATGAGCAGGTTGAAGGTTGAGTAACATCAACTGGAGGACCGAACCAGGATCTGTTGAAAAAGATTTGGATGACTTGTGGATCGGAGTGAAAGGCTAATCAAGCCCGGAGATAGCTGGTTCTCCTCGAAAGCTATTTAGGTAGCGCCTCACGTATCACCGCCGGGGGTAGAGCACTGTTTCGGCTAGGGGGTCATCCCGACTTACCAACCCGAGGCAAACTCCGAATACCGGTGAGTGCGAGCGTGGGAGACACACAGCGGGTGCTAACGTCCGTTGTGAAAAGGGAAACAACCCAGACCGTCAGCTAAGGTCCCGAAATCCTGGTTAAGTGGGAAACGATGTGGGAAGGCTCAGACAGCTAGGAGGTTGGCTTAGAAGCAGCCATCCTTTAAAGAAAGCGTAATAGCTCACTAGTCGAGTCGGCCTGCGCGGAAGATGTAACGGGGCTAAACCAGGTACCGAAGCTACGGGTGTGCCTGCATCACTTAAGGCTATTCGATTAACGTCGCGAAGCGACGTTCAAGCGCCACCCGAACGTTGAGTCGGATGAGCGGATCAACAGAGTAGACTTAAGGATGCAGGCACGCGGTAGAGGAGCGTCGTGTAAGCCGATGAAGGTGGATTGAGAAGTCTGCTGGAGGTATCACGAGTGCGAATGCTGACATGAGTAACGACAAGGGGAGTGAAAAACTCCCCCGCCGGAAGACCAAGGGTTTCTGTTCGATGCTAATCAGAGCAGAGTGAGTCGGCCCCTAAGGCGAGGCCGAAAGGCGTAGTCGATGGGAAACGGGTCAATATTCCCGTACCTGACATGGTTGCGATGGGGGGACGAAGAAGGCTAGGTGAGCCAGGCGTTGGTTGTCCTGGTGAAAGCTTGTAGGCCAGTGATTTAGGAAAATCCGGATCACTCTCTTCAATGAGGAGGCCGAGAAGCGAGACGAACAGACCACGGTCTGGAAGTCACTGATGCCACGCTTCCAGGAAAAGCCTCTAAGCTTCAGACCATGTGAGACCGTACCCCAAACCGACACAGGTGGTCAGGGTGAGAATCCTAAGGCGCTTGAGAGAACTCGGGTGAAGGAACTAGGCAAAATGGTGCCGTAACTTCGGGAGAAGGCACGCCGCGTTAGTGTGAAGGGACTTGCTCCCCGAGCACGAGGCGGTCGAAGATACCAGGTGGCTGCAACTGTTTATTAAAAACACAGCACTCTGCAAACGCGTAAGCGGACGTATAGGGTGTGACGCCTGCCCGGTGCCGGAAGGTTAATTGATGGTGTTAGCCGCAAGGCGAAGCTCTTGATCGAAGCCCCGGTAAACGGCGGCCGTAACTATAACGGTCCTAAGGTAGCGAAATTCCTTGTCGGGTAAGTTCCGACCTGCACGAATGGCGTAATGATGGCCACGCTGTCTCCACCCGAGACTCAGTGAAATTGAAATCGCAGTGAAGATGCTGTGTACCCGCGGCTAGACGGAAAGACCCCGTGAACCTTTACTATAGCTTCACACTGGATGCTGATGTTGCTTGTGTAGGATAGCTGGGAGGCTTAGAAACCCGGACGCCAGTTCGGGTGGAGCCAACCTTGAAATACCAGCCTGGCATCATTGGCGTTCTAACTCAGGCCCGTTATCCGGGTCGAGGACAGTGTGTGGTGGGTAGTTTGACTGGGGCGGTCTCCTCCCAAAGAGTAACGGAGGAGCACGAAGGTACCCTCAGCACGGTTGGAAATCGTGCATTGAGTGCAAGAGCATAAGGGTGCTTAACTGCGAGACAGACACGTCGAGCAGGTACGAAAGTAGGTTCTAGTGATCCGGTGGTTCTGTATGGAAGGGCCATCGCTCAACGGATAAAAGGTACTCCGGGGATAACAGGCTGATACCGCCCAAGAGTTCACATCGACGGCGGTGTTTGGCACCTCGATGTCGGCTCATCACATCCTGGGGCTGAAGTCGGTCCCAAGGGTATGGCTGTTCGCCATTTAAAGTGGTACGCGAGCTGGGTTTAGAACGTCGTGAGACAGTTCGGTCCCTATCTGCCGTGGGCGTCGGAAGTTTGAGAAGAGCTGCTCCTAGTACGAGAGGACCGGAGTGGACGCACCTCTGGTGTTCCGGTTGTCACGCCAGTGGCATTGCCGGGTAGCTATGTGCGGACAGGATAACCGCTGAAAGCATCTAAGCGGGAAGCCCCCTTCAAGATGAGACTTCCCTGAGGCTTTACGCCTCCTGAAGGGCCCAGCGAGACTAGCTGGTTGATAGGCACGGTGTGGAAGCACAGCAATGTGTTGAGCTAACGTGTACTAATGGCCCGTGAGGCTTGACCATATAACCCCAAGGGGTCTGTGGATTACGCGACAATTGACGGATGCGTTGAGACGTATTGGTTGGCATGATTCCCACGTTTTTCGCCTGACGACCATAGCGTGCGGGAACCACCTGATCCCATGCCGAACTCAGCAGTGAAACCGCTCAGCGCCGATGGTAGTGTGGGGTCTCCCCATGCGAGAGTAGGTCATCGTCAGGCACTTATACCAAAACCCCAGCTTCGGAAGAGGCTGGGGTTTTTTCATGGGCATGGGGAAACCCGCTTTTTCTATGTGGGGCCGCTTCGCGGGCCGGCCCCTCGCCGGCTCGGGGCGTTCGACCGCCCTCGCGGCGGTGCCGCGAAGGGCCGGGCGGTCTCACCCCCATGCGAGAGTAGCGGAGCGCCGCTCGGGTCACCGTCAGGCACTTATTTAGAAACCCAGCTTCGAAAGAGGCTGGGTTTTTTCATGTCCAGACGCCCCGTTCTCGGCAGAGATCGGGGCTTCGTCGTTTGGGGCGGGTGGGCGTTGCACTTTGGTCGCGGCATTCCCGCCGGTAGGCCGCTTCCGATAGAATATGGTTTTTCCCGGCTGGGGCCGTTGTAATGACCATTGGTGATCTGATCCGCCTGATGCGTGATGGCGAGTTTCATTCCGGCGAGCAGCTGGGGGAGCGGCTAGGGGTATCACGCACGGCGGTGTGGAAACAGCTCAAGAAACTCGAGGCAATGGATGTCCCCCTCGAGGCGGTCAAGGGCCTGGGATATCGTCTGGCTACCCCGCTAGAGCTGCTGGACGGGGCCGGTATCGTCGCCCAGTTGCCGCGCGATAGCCGGACCCGCTTGAGCCGCTTGATCATCGAGGACAACGTAACATCCACCAATGCCTACCTGCGCGAGCGCTTCGAGCAGGGGGCAGGTCACGGCGAGGTGTGTCTGGCCGAGGGGCAGAGCGCCGGCAGAGGGCGTCGAGGGCGCGGTTGGGAAACGCCCTGGGGGCGTAACCTGGTACTGTCGATCGGCTGGCGATTCGAGGGCGGAGCTAGCGTACTCGAGGGGCTGAGCCTGGCCGTGGCGGTCGTCGTGGCCGAAGTGTTGGAGCGTCACGACCTTGCGGTGAGGCTCAAGTGGCCTAACGATGTGCTGCTCGAGACGCCCGGGGGGCTAGCCAAGCTGGCGGGCATCCTGCTCGAGGTGAGCGGCGATCTGGCCGGGCCTTGCGAAGTGGTGGTCGGATTGGGGCTCAACGTCGACCTGCCTGACGAGATTCGCGGGCGCATCGGGCAGCCGGTGGCGGCGGTGCATGATGTGGCGCCAGAGGTCTCGCGTAACCAGTTGGCGGCGGAGCTGGTGGCTGGGCTGCTCGACCTATTGTCGCGCTACGAGCAGGAGGGGTTCGCTGCCTGGCAGCCGGCATGGTCGCGCCGCCATGCCTATGCTGACCGGGAAATCGAGGTCGTCCAGCAGGACACGCGCTATGTCGCGCGGGTCGAAGGGATCGATGCATCAGGCAACCTGCTGGTACGCCACGAGGGGCAGCAGCGCCGCCTGGCGGGCGGCGAAATCAGCGTGCGTGGGCGTTCATGATTCTCGACCTGGATATCGGCAATACGCTCTCCAAGTGGCGCCTCAAGGATAGTGCCAGCAGTGAGATACGCTCGCGCGGCGCGGTCTGGACCCGTGAGGAGTGGCGACCCGGTTCCGACATTCCCGACCTCGATGTGGTGGAGGCGGTGCGTATCTCCAGCGTGGCGCGGCGCGCGGTGCTGCAGGACACCGTGGCACTGCTGCGGCGGCGCGTCGGCATCGTGCACGTGGCGCGCTCGACCCGTGAGGCGCTGGGTGTCACCAATGGCTATGAGGAGCCTGGGCGGCTGGGCGTCGACCGCTGGATGGGCGCGTTGGCCAGCTATCACCTGGCCGGCGGTTGCTGCAGCGTCGACTGTGGCAGCGCCATCACCATCGACTTCGTGCTGCCCGGCGGGCGTCATCTCGGTGGTTACATCCTGCCTGGGCTGCGATTGATGAAAGAGAGCCTCAAGCTGGGCACACGCAACGTGGCCATCGACCCGGACAGCGAGGCCGATGAGCTCCTGGCGCCCGGCAAGAACACCGTGGAGGCGGTCAATCACGGTATCTACATGGCGGCGGTGAGTGCTGTAAATCGCATCTATGCCGAGGTGTGTGACCGCGAGGGGGTAGCGATGCCGCTGCTGCTCACGGGCGGTGATGCGCGGGTCGTGTCGCGGGGCATGCGGGTGCCCCATGCGCTATGGCCGGATATGGTGTATGGCGGACTCGAGGCGTGTTTCCCGCTGACCAGCGCGGAGCGTGCCGGCCGGCTGTCGGGCGCCCCCCAGGTGCCCGCACCGGTGGCCTTGGAAAAGATTCGTGCAGGCCTTGCCTTCTCGATGCTGCTTTGACATAATTTTGCGCGTTCTCAGGTGCAGCGCTGCCCGAAGAGAGTTTGATATCTGACGGGTAAGCACTTGACAACTTTGAGAAAAGCGGTAGAATTTGCCGCGGCCTGGAGGGGTTCCCGAGTGGCCAAAGGGAGCAGACTGTAAATCTGCCGCGAAAGCTTCGAAGGTTCGAATCCTTCCCCCTCCACCAGAATTTGCCGACGTACTGTGAATCGGCCGCAAGAGTGGGTAAGCGGGTATAGTTCAATGGTAGAACCTCAGCCTTCCAAGCTGATGGTGCGGGTTCGATTCCCGCTACCCGCTCCAGTTTCTGGTCAGGCAGTAGGTCAAGCGTTTTGCTCATGTAGCTCAGGGGTAGAGCACACCCTTGGTAAGGGTGAGGTCGACGGTTCAAATCCGTCCATGAGCTCCATATTGAAAAGGCGAGCCAAGTGCTCGCCTTTTCTCTTCCCGGAGGCGTGCCGGGGGTTGTAAGGCGGAATCGCTTCCGCTATCATTGCGCCCGCTGTTGCATAGGCCCCCTGCAAAAGGGGCGTGGTGGCAGCGCCGATACAGGCCAGTAGCTCAATTGGCAGAGCAGCGGTCTCCAAAACCGCAGGTTGGGGGTTCGATTCCCTCCTGGCCTGCCAGTCTTCCCCAGGCTGGCGTTATCTCTTATACTTTCATGTTTCGATTGCCGCACCCTGAGGAGTCTCGTTTTCATGAAACATAACGCCGAGGTGCAGGAGTCGCGCCACGACGGGCTCAAGTGGGCGGTGGTCGTTTCCTTGGTGGTGGTTGCCGTGGTAGGCAACTCCTACTTCGCCGATCAGGCCATCCTCTATCGGGTGCTGGGCGTGGTGGCGCTGTGTGCGCTGGCCGCGGTGGTTGGCTTTACCACCACCAAGGGGCGCGATCTGCTCGAGCTTGCTCGCAGCGCGCGCAAGGAGATCCAGCGGGTGGTCTGGCCGACTCGCCCCGAGACCATTCAGACCACCGCCATCGTGTTGGTGGCGGTGCTGGTGGTGGCCCTGATGCTGTGGCTGATGGACACCATTCTAGGCTGGGCGATGTCCGGCGTCATCGGTTAGGAGATTCCATGTCCAAGCGTTGGTATGTCGTGCATGCCTACTCCGGTTTCGAGAAGCATGTCATGCGCTCGCTCATTGAGCGCGTGAAGATGTATGGCATGGAGGACCGCTTCGGCGAGATTCTGGTGCCGACCGAGGAAGTGGTGGAGATGCGCGACGGCAAGCGTCGCAAGAGCGAACGCAAGTTCTATCCCGGCTATGTACTGGTCGAGATGGAGATGGATGACGGCACCTGGCACCTGGTCAACGAGACGCCCCGCGTGATGGGCTTCATCGGCGGTACCAAGGAAAAGCCGGCGCCGATCACCCAGAAGGAAGCCGATGCCATCCTGCGCCGTGTGCAGGACGGTACCGACAAGCCGCGCCCCAAGACCCTGTTCGAGCCGGGTCAGTCGGTGCGGGTCGTCGATGGCCCCTTCGCCGACTTCAACGGCGTGGTCGAAGAGGTCAACTACGACAAGAGTCGTTTACAGGTCAGCGTGCTGATTTTCGGCCGCGCGACCCCTGTCGAGCTCGAGTTTTCGCAGGTCGAGAAGGACTGAATCTCGGCCTGAGCGTATCGTATGAACCGCTGGGCGGTTCATTAACCCGGGGAGCCGCAAGGCGCTATTACCCAACTGGAGTCTACCCATGGCCAAGAAAGTACAGGCTTACATCAAGCTGCAGGTTGCAGCTGGTAAGGCCAACCCGAGTCCGCCCGTCGGCCCCGCGCTGGGCCAGCACGGTGTCAATATCATGGAGTTCTGCAAGGCGTTCAACGCCGAGACCCAGGATATCGAGCCGGGTCTGCCGACACCCGTGGTGATTACCGTCTATTCCGACCGTAGCTTCACCTTCATCACCAAGACGCCGCCGGCAGCCGTGCTGCTGAAGAAGGCCGCTGGTATCAAGTCCGGCTCAGGCGAGCCGAACAAGAAGAAGGTCGGGACCGTGACTCGCGAGCAGCTCGAAGAGATCGCCAAGACCAAGGAGCCGGATCTGACGGCTGCCGATCTCGACGCCGCCGTGCGTACCATTGCCGGTAGTGCCCGTAGCATGGGCCTCAACGTGGAGGGCCTCTGATCATGGCTAAACTGACCAAGCGTGCCAAGCTGATCAACGAAAAGCTCGAGGCCGGCAAGGTCTACTCCCTGGAGGAGGCCGTGGCGCTGCTCAACGAGCTGTCCACCGTCAAGTTCAAGGAGTCGCTGGACGTCGCCATCAACCTCGGTGTCGATCCGCGTAAATCCGACCAGGTGGTGCGTGGCGCGACCGTCATGCCCAACGGTACTGGCAAGGACGTGCGCGTTGCCGTCTTTACCCAGGGTGCCAACGCCGACGCCGCCAAGGAAGCCGGTGCCGATATCGTCGGCATGGACGACCTGGCCGAGCAGGTCAAGAAAGGCCAGCTCGACTTCGACGTGGTCATCGCGTCACCGGACGCCATGCGCGTGGTCGGCCAGCTGGGCCAGATCCTCGGTCCGCGCGGCCTGATGCCCAACCCCAAGGTCGGCACCGTGACCCCGGACGTGGCGACCGCGGTGAAGAACGCCAAGGCCGGCCAGGTGCGCTTCCGTACCGACAAGAACGGCATCATCCACACTACCCTTGGCAAGGTCGATTTCGACGCAAGCGCGATTCAGGGCAACCTCGAAGCGCTGGTCGCCGACCTCAAGAAGCTCAAGCCGAGCACCTCCAAGGGTGTGTATTTCAAGAAGATGACCCTGTCCACCACCATGGGCCCGGGCATCACCGTCGACCACTCTGCGCTGGTGTAAGCCAGCCGAGTAGCGACGCAACAGGCAGTAACTTTGCGGTCCCCGTACGCGGCGTCAAGGCGTAACGGCGGGGCACCGTCAAAGACCGCAGGTGCCGCTCCTCGGAGCGGCTTAATCGCCCCTTGAGGGCGCCTGCGCAGATGGTGTGGCCGCCAGTCTTCTGGTGAGCACCATCACCCGGTACCTCCACCGGGCCAGTTGGCGGGTGGGGGAGATGGTAACCACCGGAATGCTCGATACGGGCTTCCGGCACGAAGGAGTGATCACTGTGCCACTAGCACTCGAAGGCAAGAAAGCGATCGTTGCCGAGGTCAGTGAAGCGGCCAAAGATGCGCTCTCCGTCGTCGTTGCCGACTCGCGTGGCGTTGCCGTAGGCGCAATGACCGACCTGCGCAAGCAGGCCCGCGAGAATGGCGTGCAGATCCGTGTTGTCCGCAACACCCTGGCACGCCGCGCCCTCGAGGGCACTCCCTGGGAGTGCCTCAACGAGACGTTCTCGGGTCCGACCATGCTGGCCTTCTCCTATGAGCACCCGGGCGCTGCCGCCCGCCTGTTCAAGGAGTTCGCCAAGGGTGAGAAGGACTTCGAGGTCAAGGCGCTGGCATACGAAGGCGAGTTCATCCCGGCTTCTGACCTGGATCGCCTGGCAACGCTGCCGACTTACGACGAGGCCATCGCCAAGCTGATGTCCGTCATGAAGGAAGCGTCCGCTGGCAAGCTGGTTCGTACTCTCGCTGCGCTGCGCGATCAGAAGCAGGAAGAGGCCGCCTGATCGGCGAACTCGATCCCGCTGTCTGCATCGAACACTGTATCAACGAGCGCTCGGGCGACCGAGGCTCCCGCAAAGTTTAGGAATTTGACAATGGCACTGACCAAAGAAGACATCATCAACGCCGTCGCCGACATGTCCGTGATGGAAGTCGCCGAGCTGGTCGAAGCGATGGAAGAGAAGTTCGGCGTATCTGCCGCTGCCGCCGTCGTGGCTGGCCCGGCTGCCGCTGGCGAAGCTGCTGAAGAGCAGACCGAGTTCGACCTGGTGCTGACCGGCGCTGGCGAGAAGAAGGTCAACGTGATCAAGGTCGTTCGCGAGATCACCGGCCTGGGCCTGAAGGAAGCCAAGGGTGCCGTCGACGGCGCACCGGCGACCATCAAGGAAGCGATGTCCAAGGACGACGCTGAAGCAGCCAAGAAGAAGCTGGAAGAAGCCGGCGCGTCCGTGGAGCTCAAGTAATCCTTGTGCCCATGGCTTCACGCGCTGCGTAAGCTTCCACGGCTGGTGGCGGGACACCCGCTGCCGGCCTTTTTCTGTTGTTACTAGCCGGCCGCCACGTTTGGCGTAGCCGCTAGCCGAATTCCGACGGCGAGCTCTCATACGGGGGCTTGCCGTCAGCGCCTGACGGTAGTGCTCTCGTCGGGTGGCGCCGACACGCATCGGTCACCCATGGTGAACAAGCTGGGGAATACAGATGGCTTACTCATACACTGAGAAAAAACGCATCCGCAAGGATTTCGGCAAACTGCCCCAAGTGATGGATGTGCCCTACCTGCTGGCCATCCAGCTTGATTCCTACTACGACTTCCTCCAGCAGGATAGGGCGCCGGAAGAGCGCATGGAGATCGGCCTCAATGCCGCCTTCAAGTCGGTCTTCCCGATCGAGAGCTTCTCGGGCAACGCCGCGCTCGAATATGTCAGCTACCGTTTCGGCACTCCGGCCTTCGATGTCAAGGAGTGCCAGCTGCGCGGCGTTACCTACTCGGCACCGCTGCGGGTCAAGGTGCGCTTGATCATCTATGATCGCGAGTCATCCAACAAGGCGATCAAGGATATCAAGGAGCAGGAAGTCTACATGGGGGAGATCCCCCTGATGACCGAGAACGGTACCTTCGTCGTCAACGGTACCGAGCGCGTCATCGTTTCTCAGCTGCACCGCTCGCCGGGCGTGTTCTTCGATCACGACAAGGGCAAGAGCCACTCATCCGGCAAGCTGCTCTATTCGGCCCGCGTGATTCCTTACCGTGGCTCGTGGCTCGACTTCGAGTTCGATCCCAAGGACAGCGTGTTCGTGCGCATCGACCGTCGCCGCAAGCTGCCGGCCTCGGTGCTGCTGCGCGCGCTGGGCATGAGCGCCGAGGAGATCCTCGAGCAGTTCTTCGAGACCAGCACCTTCCATATCGAGAAGTCCGGCTTCTCGGTGGATCTGGTGCCGTCGCGCCTGCGCGGTGAGACCGCCACCTTCGACATCAAGGATGTCGACGGCAGCGTGATCGTCGAGGAGGGGCGCCGGGTCACCCAGAAGCATATCCGGCAGATGGAAAAGTCGGGCCTCGAGCGTCTCGAGGTGCCGATGGAGTACCTGTACGGCAAGACCCTGGCCCGCGATCAGGTCGATCCCAACAGCGGCGAGCTGATCTGCGAGTGCAACACCGAGATCACGCCGGAGCTGATGGAGAAGCTGGCCCAGGCCGGTATCACCAGCCTCGAGACGCTCTACACCAACGATCTCGACTGCGGTCCGTTCATCTCCGACACCCTGAAGCTCGATACCACCCGTTCGCAGCTCGAGGCGCTGGTCGAGATCTACCGCATGATGCGCCCCGGCGAGCCGCCCACCAAGGAGGCCGCCGAGACACTGTTCCGCAACCTGTTCTTCAGCGAAGACCGCTACGACCTGTCGGGCGTCGGCCGCATGAAGTTCAACCGCCGCCTGCGTCGCGAAGGCGACACCGGTTCCGGCGTGCTCGACAACCAGGACATCCTCGACGTACTCAAGGAGTTGATTGCGATCCGCAACGGCTTCGGCGACGTCGATGACATCGACCACCTGGGTAACCGCCGCATCCGCTGCGTCGGCGAGATGGCCGAGAACCAGTTCCGCGTGGGTCTGGTGCGCGTCGAGCGTGCGGTCAAGGAGCGCCTCTCGATGGCCGAGAGCGAAGGCCTGATGCCGCAGGACCTGATCAACGCCAAGCCCGTCGCCGCGGCGGTCAAGGAGTTCTTCGGTTCCAGCCAGCTGTCGCAGTTCATGGACCAGAACAACCCGCTCTCCGAGGTCACCCACAAGCGCCGCGTATCGGCGCTCGGCCCGGGCGGCCTGACCCGCGAGCGTGCCGGCTTCGAGGTGCGCGACGTTCACGCCACCCACTACGGCCGCTTGTGTCCGATCGAGACGCCGGAAGGCCCCAACATCGGTCTGATCAACTCGCTGGCCACCTACAGCCACACCAACAGCTACGGTTTCCTCGAGACCCCGTACCGCAAGGTCGTTGACCGTCAGGTCACCGATGACGTGGTGCACCTCTCGGCGATCGAGGAGGGCGACTTCATCATTGCCCAGGCCTCGGCCACCGTGGATGAGTCGAACAAGCTGGTCGACGACCTGGTGCAGGTCCGTCACCGCGGCGAGACCACCTTCATGGCGCCCGACAAGGTGACCCTGATGGACGTCTCACCGCGCCAGGTGGTCTCGGTAGCCGCGGCGCTGATTCCGTTCCTCGAGCACGATGACGCCAACCGCGCCCTGATGGGCTCGAACATGCAGCGTCAGGCGGTGCCGACCCTGCGTGCCGACAAGCCGCTGGTGGGGACCGGCATGGAGCGCTTCGTGGCCCGCGACTCCGGCGTCTGCGCCGTGGCCGGCCGCGGCGGCGTGATCGACTCGGTCGACGCCAAGCGTATCGTGGTGCGGGTCAACGAGGACGAGATCATCGGCGGCGAAGCCGGCGTCGATATCTACAACCTGACCAAGTACGTGCGTTCCAACCAGAACACCTGCATGAACCAGCGTCCCATCGTGCGCCCCGGCGACGAAGTGGCGCGCGGCGACATCCTCGCCGACGGCCCGTCCGTCGACATGGGTGACCTGGCCCTGGGCCAGAATATGCGCATCGCCTTCATGCCCTGGAACGGCTACAACTTCGAGGACTCGATCCTGGTCTCGGAGCGCGTGGTGCAGGAAGATCGCTTCACCACCATCCACATCCAGGAACTGACCTGTGTGTCCCGCGACACCAAGCTGGGCGCCGAGGAGATCACCTCGGACATTCCCAACGTCGGTGAGTCGGCGCTCGGCAAGCTCGACGAGGCCGGCGTGGTCTACATCGGTGCCGAAGTCGGCCCCGGCGACATCCTGGTCGGCAAGGTCACGCCCAAGGGCGAGACCCAGCTGACCCCGGAAGAGAAGCTGCTGCGGGCGATCTTCGGCGAGAAGGCCAGCGACGTGAAGGACACCTCGCTGCGCGCGCCGACCGGCATGCGCGGCACCGTGATCGACGTCCAGGTCTTCACCCGCGACGGCGTAGAGAAGGACTCGCGAGCGCTGTCCATCGAGCAGATGCAGCTCGACGAAGTGCGCAAGGATCTCCAGGAGACCTACCGCATCGCCGAAGACGCCACCTTCGAGCGCCTCAAGCGCACCCTCGACGGCCAGGCCGTCAACGGTGGGCCCAAGCTCAAGAAGGGCGACGCGCTCAGCGAGGAGTACCTCGAGGAGCTGCCGCGTCAGCAGTGGTTCAAGCTGCGCCTGCAGGACGAGTCGCTCAACGAGCTGTTGGCCCAGGCCGACGAGCAGCTCGAGAATCGTCGCAAGGAGATGGACGAGCGCTTCGAGGACAAGAAGCGCAAGCTGACCCAGGGCGATGATCTGGCGCCGGGCGTGCTCAAGATCGTCAAGGTCTACATGGCGGTCAAGCGGCGCATCCAGCCGGGCGACAAGATGGCCGGGCGTCACGGTAACAAGGGCGTCATCTCGGCCATCATGCCGATCGAGGACATGCCCTTCGACGCCGGCGGCGAGCCGGTCGATGTGGTCCTCAATCCGCTCGGCGTACCGTCGCGGATGAACGTCGGCCAGGTCCTCGAGACCCACCTCGGCATGGCCGCGCGCGGCCTGGGCATGAAGATCGAGCGCATGCTGCGCGAGGCCCGCGACCAGCAGGTCGGCGAGATCCGCGAGTTCCTCGGCAAGATCTACAACACCGAGGGCACCCGTCAGGAGGATATCGACTCCTTGAACGACGACGAGGTGATCGCCCTGGCCAAGAACCTGCAGGGCGGCGTGCCCATGGCGACCCCGGTCTTCGACGGCGCCAAGGAGCACGAGATCAAGCACCTGCTGACCCTCGCCGACCTGCCCGACTCGGGTCAGATGACGCTCTACGACGGGCGTACCGGCGAATCCTTCGACCGGCCGGTGACGGTGGGCTACATGTACATGCTGAAGCTCAACCACCTGGTCGATGACAAGATGCACGCGCGTTCTACCGGCTCCTACTCGCTGGTCACCCAGCAGCCGCTGGGCGGCAAGGCGCAGTTCGGTGGTCAGCGCTTCGGCGAGATGGAGGTATGGGCGCTGGAAGCCTACGGCGCGGCCTATACCCTCCAGGAGATGCTCACGGTCAAGTCCGACGACGTCGAAGGGCGGACCAAGATGTACAAGAGCATCGTCGACGGCGACCACACCATGCAGGCAGGCATGCCGGAATCCTTCAACGTGCTGGTGAAGGAAATCCGCTCGCTGGGCATCGATATCGAGTTAGAGAGCTAGGAGCCCCCCAATGAAAGATTTGGTGAAAGTCCTCAAATCGCAGGCTCAGTCCGAAGAGTTTGACGCGATCAAGATCACGCTCGCGTCGCCGGAAATGATCCGCTCCTGGTCCTACGGCGAAGTGAAGAAGCCCGAGACCATCAACTACCGCACCTTCAAGCCGGAGCGGGATGGCCTGTTCTGCGCCAAGATCTTCGGTCCGGTGAAGGATTACGAGTGCCTGTGCGGCAAGTACAAGCGCATGAAGCACCGCGGCATCATCTGCGAGAAGTGCGGCGTCGAGGTGACCAAGGCCGCCGTGCGCCGTGAGCGCATGGGCCACATCGAGCTGGCCTCGCCGGTCGCGCACATCTGGTTCCTCAAGTCGCTGCCGTCACGCATCGGCATGTTCCTCGACATGACCCTGCGCGACATCGAGCGGGTGCTCTACTTCGAGAGCTTCGTGGTCATCGACCCGGGCATGACCACGCTGGAGCGTGGTCAGCTGCTCAACGATGAGCAGTACTTCGAGGCCCTCGAGGAGTTTGGTGACGACTTCGACGCGCGCATGGGCGCCGAGGCCGTCCAGGCGCTGCTCAAGGACATCGACCTGGCCGAGGAGATCGACCGCCTGCGTGAAGAGATTCCGCAGACCAACTCCGAGACCAAGATCAAGAAGCTCTCCAAGCGCCTCAAGCTGCTCGAGGCCTTCTACAAGTCCGGCAATGCGCCGGCGTGGATGGTCATGGAGGTGCTGCCGGTGCTGCCGCCGGACCTGCGTCCGCTGGTGCCGCTGGACGGCGGCCGTTTCGCGACCTCGGATCTCAACGATCTGTATCGCCGCGTGATCAACCGCAACAACCGCCTCAAGCGGCTGCTCGACCTCAACGCGCCGGACATCATCGTGCGCAACGAGAAGCGCATGCTGCAGGAGTCGGTGGATGCGCTGCTCGACAACGGCCGTCGCGGCCGTGCCATCACCGGGTCCAACAAGCGCCCGCTGAAGTCGCTGGCCGACATGATCAAGGGCAAGCAGGGGCGCTTCCGCCAGAACCTGCTGGGCAAGCGCGTCGACTACTCCGGCCGTTCGGTGATCACCGTTGGCCCGACCCTGCGCCTGCACCAGTGCGGCCTGCCCAAGAAGATGGCGCTGGAGCTGTTCAAGCCGTTCATCTACTCCAAGCTGCAGTCGCTGGGCTACGCCTCGACGATCAAGGCGGCCAAGAAGATGGTCGAGCGCGAGCTGCCCGAGGTGTGGGATATCCTCGCCGACGTCATCCGCGAGCATCCGGTGCTGCTCAACCGCGCGCCGACCCTCCACCGTCTCGGCATCCAGGCCTTCGAGCCGCTGCTGATCGAGGGCAAGGCGATCCAGCTGCACCCGCTGGTGTGTGCCGCCTACAACGCCGACTTCGACGGTGACCAGATGGCGGTTCACGTGCCGCTGACCCTGGAAGCCCAGCTCGAAGCCCGTGCGCTGATGATGGCCACCAACAACGTGCTGTCGCCGGCCAACGGCGAGCCGATCATCGTGCCGTCCCAGGACGTGGTGCTGGGTCTGTATTACATGACCCGCGAAAAGATCAACGCCCAGGGCGAGGGGATGGTCTTTTCCAACCTCAAGGAAGTCGAGCGCGCCTACGGTACCCAGAGCGTCTCCATGCACGCTCGCGTCAAGGTGCGCCTGACCGAGTACCTGGCGGAGGAAGAGGGCGGTGAGAAGATCGAGCAGACCTCGATCTTCGATACCACCGTGGGCCGTGCCCTGCTGTTCCGTATTCTGCCCAAGGGGGCGCCCTTCGAGCTGGTCAACCAGCCGATGAAGAAGAAGGCGATCTCCAGGCTGATCAATGAGGTCTACCGCCGCGCCGGCCTCAAGGAAGCGGTGATCTTCGCCGACCAGCTGATGTATACCGGCTTCCGCATGGCGACCTGGTCGGGTGCTTCCATCGGCGTCAACGACTTCGTCATCCCCGATGCCAAGAAGGGCATCGTCGATGACGCCGAGGACGAGGTGAAGGAGATCGAGGACCAGTTCTCCTCGGGCCTGGTCACCGCCGGCGAGAAGTACAACAAGGTCATCGATATCTGGTCCAAGGCCAATGACAAGGTGGCCAAGGCGATGATGGCGGGGATCTCCAAGGAGACCGTGGTCGACCGCGACGGCAACGAGGTAGAGCAGGACTCGTTCAACAGCGTGTTCATCATGGCCGACTCCGGGGCGCGTGGTAGTGCCGCCCAGATCCGCCAGCTGGCGGGCATGCGTGGCCTGATGGCCAAGCCCGACGGCTCGATCATCGAGACCCCGATCACCGCCAACTTCCGTGAGGGCCTGAACGTACTCCAGTACTTCATCTCCACCCACGGCGCGCGTAAGGGTCTGGCGGATACGGCACTCAAGACCGCCAACTCCGGCTATCTGACGCGTCGCCTGGTCGACGTGGCCCAGGACCTGGTCATCACCGAGACCGACTGCGGTACCGAAGAGGGCCTGACGCTGCACCCGGTCATCGAGGGCGGCGACATCATCGTCTCGCTGGCCCAGCGCGTGCTGGGTCGCGTGGTGGCCCAGGACGTCATCGATCCGGCCAGCGACGAAGTGCTGATCCCGCGCGGCACGCTGCTAGACGAGAAGTGGTGCGCCGAGCTCGACACCATGGGCGTCGACGAGATCGTAGTGCGCTCGACCATCGCCTGTGAAACCGCCCACGGCGTCTGCTCGGCCTGTTACGGCCGCGACCTGGCGCGGGGCCATCAGGTCAACATCGGCGAGTCGGTGGGCGTCATCGCTGCTCAGTCGAT
Organism: Halomonas sp. 1513; assembly: GCA_001971685.1. NCBI lineage: Bacteria > Pseudomonadati > Pseudomonadota > Gammaproteobacteria > Oceanospirillales > Halomonadaceae > Halomonas > Halomonas sp. 1513. The sequence continues at coordinate 3,863,263 of CP019326.1, read as the reverse complement.
CGGTGAGCCGGGCACCCAGCTGACCATGCGGACCTTCCACATCGGTGGCGCCGCCTCGCGGGCCTCGGCGGTGGACAGCGTTCAGGTCAAGCACGGCGGGCGCGTGCGCCTGCACAACATCAAGTCGGTAGAGCGTGCCGACGGCAAGCTGGTGGTGGTCTCCCGCTCCAGCGCCCTGGCCGTCGCCGACGACCATGGCCGCGAGCGCGAGTACTACAAGCTGCCCTACGGTGCCGAGCTGTCGGTCAAGGACGGCGACGCGGTCGACGCCGGCCAGGCCGTCGCCAAGTGGGATCCGCATACCCACCCGATCGTTGCCGAGGTCGAGGGCAAGGTGCAGTACATCGATATGGAGGAGGGCATCTCCATCCACCGCAGCGTGGACGAGATGACCGGCCTATCGTCGATCGAGGTGATCGAGTCGGCCTCGCGTCCTGCCGCCGGTCGTGACAAGCGTCCGATGGTCATGCTGACCAACGATGCCGGCGAGCACGTCGCGCTGCCGGGCTCCAATACCCCGGTGCAGTACCTGCTGCCGGGCAAGGCGATCATCTCGGCGGAGAACGGTGCCAAGGTGGGTATCGGTGAAGTCGTGGCGCGTATTCCGGTGGAGGCGTCCGGCAACAAGGACATCACCGGTGGTCTGCCGCGGGTTGCCGACCTGTTCGAGGCGCGCAAGCCGAAAGAGCCGGCGATCCTCGCCGAGATCAGCGGCGTGATCAGCTTCGGCAAGGAGACCAAGGGCAAGCGCCGGCTGGCGATTACCCCGGAATCCGGCGATCCGTTCGAGATGCTGATCCCCAAGTGGCGCCAGATCGCGGTATTCGAGGGTGAGACCGTCGAGAAGGGCGAAGTGATCTCCGACGGTCCCAGCAACCCCCACGACATCCTGCGTCTGCTGGGTGTCACGGAGTTGGCCAAGTACATCACCGCCGAGGTCCAGGAGGTCTACCGCCTGCAGGGCGTGGGCATCAACGACAAGCACATCGAAGTGATCGTGCGTCAGATGCTGCGCAAGATCGAGATCACCGATGCCGGTGACTCCAGCTTCATCACCGGCGATCAGGTCGAGCTGGTGCGGGTGCTGGAAGAGAACGCGCGGCTGGCGGCGGAGGACAAGTTCCCGGCCAAGTACGACCGCCTGCTGCTCGGCATCACCAAGGCCAGCCTGGCCACCGAGTCGTTCATCTCCGCGGCCTCCTTCCAGGAGACCACGCGGGTGCTGACCGAGGCGGCGGTGACCGGCAAGCGCGACTACCTGCGCGGCCTCAAGGAAAACGTGGTGGTGGGACGCCTGATCCCGGCCGGTACCGGCCTCACCCACCACGCCGAGCGCAAGCGCAAGCGTGAAGACGCCGAGCGTACGCTCAGCCCGTCGGCCTTCGACGTCGAGCAGGAGCTGGGCGCCCAGCTCACCGCCCTCGATGCCGATGACGACGACATCTAGGCAGTGCCATGCAGCGCGGCGCCGGATACGGCGCCGCGTTGGTCGGGCCTAGGCTTGACGGGCATTGCAGCAAGACAGTAGAATGCGCAGCCTTCAATAGTGGGGTGGGTACGCCCGCACCCGCTCAAAAGGCCAAGGCAACCATTGGAGTCAGCAACAGACCATGGCAACTATCAATCAGCTCGTGCGCAAGCCGCGCAAGCGTCCCGTCGCCAAGAGCGACGTTCCGGCGCTGCAGGCCTGCCCGCAAAAGCGCGGGGTTTGCACCCGTGTCTACACCACCACCCCGAAGAAGCCGAACTCGGCCCTGCGTAAGGTCTGCCGCGTGCGCCTGACCAACGGGTTCGAAGTGTCGTCCTACATCGGCGGCGAAGGCCACAACCTGCAGGAGCACTCCGTGGTCCTGATCCGCGGTGGCCGCGTCAAGGACTTGCCGGGTGTGCGTTATCACACCGTGCGCGGTGCCCTCGACACCTCGGGTGTCCAGAACCGCAAGCAGGGCCGTTCCAAGTACGGCACCAAGCGTCCCAAGGCATAAGCCGAGGCGTTACGACATACAGTATTGCAACGGTCAGATAAGAGTAAGGTCGAGCGGCCCGCATGGGCGAGTCTCGGGTTTACCTGAAGGACCCTTTACCTGAGGGCTTATCATGCCTAGAAGAAGAGTAGCAGCGAAGCGCGAGATTCTGCCGGATCCCAAGTTCGGAAGTGAGCGCCTGGCTAAGTTCATGAACCACCTGATGATCAGCGGCAAGAAGTCTGTTGCTGAGAAGATCGTCTATGGTGCGCTCGACATCGTCATCGAGCGCAGCAAGGAAGAGCCGCTGGAGATCTTCGACAAGGCGCTGGAAACCATCCAGCCCATGGTCGAGGTCAAGTCACGTCGGGTCGGTGGTGCAACCTACCAGGTGCCCGTGGAAGTTCGTCCCTCTCGCCGTCAGGCCCTGGCCATGCGCTGGCTGGTAGACGCCGCTCGCAACCGTGGTGAAAAGACCATGGTGCAGCGTCTCGCCGGCGAAATGCTGGATGCCGCCGAAGGCAAGGGCGCGGCTGTCAAGAAGCGCGAAGACGTGCACCGCATGGCAGAAGCCAACAAGGCCTTCTCCCACTACCGGTTCTAAGCACGGCGCGCTCGCCGACTTCCATACACGACGTGCTGCCCTGGCGGGTAGCACGTGCAACCAATGGGGAATTCCATCGTGGCACGCAAGACTCCGCTCAAGCGTTACCGCAACATTGGTATCGTCGCCCACGTTGACGCCGGTAAGACAACTACCACCGAGCGTGTCCTGTTCTATACCGGCCTGTCACACAAGGTCGGCGAGGTTCATGATGGCGCCGCCACCATGGACTGGATGGAGCAGGAGCAGGAGCGTGGTATCACCATCACCTCCGCGGCGACCACCTGCTTCTGGCAGGGCATGAACAAGCAGTTCGATGAGCACCGCATCAACATCATCGACACCCCGGGGCACGTCGACTTCACCATCGAAGTCGAGCGTTCGCTGCGCGTGCTCGACGGCGCGGTGGTGGTGCTATGCGGCTCTTCCGGCGTACAGCCGCAGACCGAGACCGTATGGCGCCAGGCCAACAAGTACGAAGTGCCGCGCATGGTGTTCGTCAACAAGATGGACCGCGCCGGTGCCGACTTCTTCATGGTCGTCGACCAGCTCAAGGAGCGCCTCGGCGCCAACGCGGTGCCGATCCAGATCAACTGGGGCACCGAGGAAGACTTCAAGGGCGTCATCGATCTGCTGCAGATGAAGGCGATCCTGTGGAACGAAGACGACCTGGGCATGAGCTATGACCTGGCCGACATCCCCGCCGAGCTGCAAGAGACTGCAGAGAAGTATCGCGAGGAGATGATCGAGGCCGCTGCCGAAGGCTCTGAGGAGCTGATGGACAAGTACCTCGAGGGCGGCGAGCTGACCATCGAAGAGATCAAGGCCGGCCTGCGCGCGCGCACCCTGGCCAACGAGATCGTGCTGGTCACCTGTGGTTCGGCGTTCAAGAACAAGGGCGTCCAGGCGGTTCTCGACGGCGTCATCGAGTTCATGCCGTCACCCACCGAGGTCAAGGCCATCGAGGGTGAGCTGGACGACAAGGATGGCACCATCGCCACCCGCGAGGCTGACGACAGCGCGCCGTTCGCGGCCCTGGCGTTCAAGATCGCCACCGACCCGTTCGTCGGCACCCTGACCTTCATCCGCGTCTACTCGGGCGTGCTGAAGTCGGGCGACAGCATCTTCAACTCGGTCAAGAGCAAGAAGGAGCGCGTCGGCCGTATCGTGCAGATGCACTCCAACTCGCGCGAGGAGATCAAAGAGGTCTACGCCGGCGATATCGCCGCCTGTATCGGCCTCAAGGATGTCACTACCGGTGACACCCTGTGCGACCTGAACGACAAGATCGTCCTCGAGCGCATGGAGTTCCCGGATCCGGTGATCTCGGTGGCCGTTGAGCCGAAGTCCAAGGCCGACCAGGAGAAGATGGGCGTGGCACTGGGCAAGCTGGCCCAGGAGGACCCGTCGTTCCGCGTCAAGACCGACGAGGAGACCGGCCAGACCATCATCTCCGGCATGGGCGAGCTGCACCTCGACATCATCGTTGACCGCATGCGTCGCGAGTTCAAGGTCGAGGCCAACATCGGCAAGCCGCAGGTCGCCTACCGCGAAACCATTCGCGGCAGCGTCGAGCAGGAAGGCAAGTTCGTGCGTCAGTCCGGCGGTCGTGGCCAGTTCGGTCATGTCTGGCTGCGCATCGAGCCGTTCACCGAAGCGGAAAAGGAAGAGGACGAAGAAGTCCACTTCAAGTTCTCCTCCGAAATCGTCGGCGGCGTGGTTCCCAAGGAATACGTGCCGGCCGTCGAGAAAGGGGCCTATGAGCAGCTGCAAAACGGTGTCATCGCGGGCTACCCGATGATCGACGTCAAGGTCACGCTGTACGATGGCTCCTATCACGACGTGGACTCCAACGAGACCGCGTTCAAGATCGCCTCTTCCATGGCGATCAAAGAAGGTGCCAGAAAGGCCAAGGCCGTGCTGCTGGAGCCGATGATGAAGGTCGAAGTCGTGACCCCCGAGGAATTCATGGGTGACGTCATGGGCGACCTGAACCGTCGTCGCGGTCTGGTGCAGGGCATGGATGACTCGTCTTCGGGCAAGATCATCCGCGCAATGGTGCCGCTGGGTGAGATGTTCGGTTATGCGACCGACCTGCGCTCTCAGACCCAGGGCCGCGCAAGCTACTCCATGGAGTTTGCAAAGTACGACGAGGCGCCCTCCAGCGTCGTTGAAGCCGTCATCAACCAGAACGGTTAACCGTTAGCTAACGTAAAGAGGTTATAGCAGTGGCTAAGGAAAAATTTGAACGTTCCAAACCGCACGTCAACGTCGGCACCATCGGTCACGTCGACCACGGCAAGACCACGCTGACTGCGGCCCTGACTCGCGTGTCTGCCGAGGTGTTCGGCGGCGAATGGCGCCAGTTCGACACCATCGACAACGCTCCGGAAGAGCGTGAGCGCGGCATCACCATCGCCACCGCCCACGTCGAGTACCAGTCCGAAGAGCGCCACTACGCGCACGTCGACTGCCCGGGCCACGCCGACTACGTCAAGAACATGATCACCGGTGCTGCCCAGATGGACGGCGCTATCCTGGTCTGTTCCGCCGCCGACGGCCCCATGCCGCAGACCCGCGAGCACATCCTGCTGTCGCGTCAGGTTGGCGTGCCGTACATCGTCGTGTTCCTGAACAAGGCCGACATGGTCGACGACGAAGAGCTGCTCGAGCTGGTCGAGATGGAAGTGCGTGAACTCCTCTCCGAGTACGACTTCCCGGGCGACGACACCCCGATCATCATCGGCTCTGCGCTGATGGCGCTGAACGGTGAAGACGACAACGGCATGGGCACCACCGCCGTTGCCAACCTGATCAAGGCCCTGGACGAGTACATCCCGGAGCCGGAGCGTGCCATCGATCAGCCGTTCCTGATGCCGATCGAGGACGTGTTCTCTATCTCCGGTCGCGGCACCGTGGTGACCGGGCGTATCGAGCGCGGTATCGTCAAGGCCGGCGAAGAGATCGAGATCGTCGGTATCAAGGACACCACCAAGACTACCGTTACCGGTGTCGAGATGTTCCGCAAGCTGCTCGACGAAGGTCGTGCCGGTGAGAACGTCGGCGCCCTGCTGCGCGGCACCAAGCGTGACGACGTCGAGCGTGGCCAGGTCCTGGCCAAGCCGGGCAGCATCACGCCGCACACCGTCTTCGAAGCCGAAGTCTACGTGCTGTCCAAGGAAGAAGGCGGTCGTCACACGCCGTTCTTCAAGGGCTATCGTCCGCAGTTCTACTTCCGTACCACCGACGTGACCGGTACCTGTGAACTGCCGGAAGGCGTCGAGATGGTCATGCCGGGCGACAACGTCAAGATGGTTGTCACCCTGATCGCACCGATCGCCATGGAAGACGGCCTGCGCTTCGCGATCCGCGAAGGCGGCCGTACCGTCGGCGCCGGTGTTGTCGCCAAGATCATCCAGTAAGCCTTAGGCTCGCCTGATGATCGAAGGGGGCTCCTGCGGGGGCCCCCTTTCTGCGCATGTTTTCGCCAGAGTGTTTGACTCCGGCTGACGCCATGCCTATAATGCGCATCCTTTGAATGCGTGGGTAGACGGCTCGCGCCGTCGACATCCATTGGAGTTTAGGGCAAATGCAGAACCAAAAGATTCGCATTCGGTTGAAAGCGTTCGACCACCGCCTGATCGACCAGTCCGCCGCGGAGATCGTTGAAACCGCCAAGCGTACCGGTGCTCAGGTGCGCGGTCCGATCCCGCTGCCGACCAATCGTGAGCGCTATACCATCCTGATCTCGCCGCACGTCAACAAGGACGCGCGCGACCAGTATGAGATTCGCACTCACAAGCGTGTGCTCGACATCGTCGAACCCACCGAAAAGACCGTTGACGCACTGATGAAGCTCGACCTCGCCGCTGGCGTGGACGTGCAAATCAAACTCGACTGAGACCTCACTAGACACTCGCGGCCCAGCGCCCGGCGAACGTCAACAAGACAGCGCCGAGCAGCAGCCGCCACGCCGGGATGGCGTCATACAACGTGCTAGTGGAATGCTCTGGAAAGGGCAGCCATAGCGGGTGATAGCCCCGTACACTATTAGGAGACTGAACATGACTATCGGTTTAGTCGGTAAGAAGGCGGGCATGACCCGTGTCTTCACCGAAGATGGCGCATCCGTGCCCGTAACCGTTATCGAGGTTGAGCCTAACCGCGTGACTCGCGTCAAGACCGTCGAAGCCGACGGCTACAGCGCAGTCCAGGTGACAACCGGTTCCCGCAAGGCCAAGCACCTGACCAAGGCGCAAGCTGGACAGTTTGCCAAGGCAGGGACCGAGGCCGGTCGTTCACTGATGGAATTCCGTCTTGCCGAAGGCGACGAAGCTCCGGAAGTGGGTGGCGAACTCACCGTATCCCTCTTCGAAGCTGGTCAGATCATCGATGTGACCGGTACCTCCAAGGGCAAGGGCTTCCAGGGCGCCGTCAAGCGCTGGAACTTCCGCACCCAGGACAACACCCACGGCAACTCCTTGTCGCATCGTGCACCGGGCTCCATTGGCATGTGCCAGACCCCGGGTCGCGTCTTCAAAGGCAAGAAGATGGCCGGTCAGATGGGCAACGCCCGCTGCACCGTGCAGAGCCTGGAAGTCGTCCGTGTCGACGCCGAACGCAACCTGCTGCTGATCAAGGGCGCTGTCCCTGGTGCGCCGGGTAGCGATGTCGTCGTGCGCTCTTCCGTCAAAGCTCGCTGAGGGGGTTGGAACCGATGAATTTGAATCTCGCAGGTGCCAGCGCCGGCACTGTCGAAGTGTCCGATGCGACCTTTGGCAAAGAATTCAACGAAGCACTGGTACACCAGGTCGTCACCGCCTATCTGGCCGGTGGCCGCCAGGGTAGCCGTGCCCAGAAGAACCGCTCTGAAGTGCGCGGCGGTGGCAAGAAGCCGTGGCGCCAGAAGGGCACCGGTCGCGCTCGTGCCGGTACCATCCGCTCGCCGCTGTGGCGTAGCGGCGGTGTGACCTTTGCGGCGCGTCCCCAGGACCACTCGCAGAAGGTCAACCGCAAGATGTACCGCGCGGCCATGCGTTCGATCCTCTCGGAGCTGGTGCGTCAGGAGCGTCTGGTGGCGGTCGAGGAGATCACCGTCGACGCGCCCAAGACCAAGCAGCTGGTCGCCAAGCTCGGCGAGCTGGGTCTGGAGAAGGTGCTGATCGTCACCGAAGAGGTCGACGAGAAGCTTTACCTGGCCGCCCGCAACATTCCCAACGTGGATGTGGTGGACGTCGCCGCCGCCGACCCAGTTAGCCTGGTCGCCTTCGACAAGGTGCTGGTCACCGTCTCTGCTCTGCGTAAATTCGAGGAGAAGCTGGCATGAACCAGGAACGTGTATTCAAGGTTCTGCTTGGTCCGCACATGACCGAGAAGGCCGCCTTCGCCGCCGAGCGCAATCAGTATGTGTTCAAGGTGGCGGATGACGCGACCAAGCCGGAAATCAAGAAGGCCGTCCAGGCCCTCTTCGGCAAGAAGGTCGATCGCGTGCAGGTCCTGAACATGAAGGGCAAGACCAAGCGCACCGCACATGGCATCGGCCAGCGCAAGGGTTACCGCAAGGCGTATGTGACCCTGGCCGCGGGCGAGACGCTCGAAGACTTCTCTGGCGCCGAATAAGGGCAGGAGTACGGATCATGGCAGTAGTCAAGACTAAACCCACTTCCGCCGGTCGTCGTCACGTCGTCAAGATCGTCAACGACGAGATCTACAAGGGCCGCGCTTACGCGCCGCTGCTTGAGAAGAAGTCCAAGTCCGGTGGACGTAACAACAACGGTCGCATCACCACCCGTCACGTGGGCGGTGGCCACCGTCAGCACTATCGTCTGGTCGACTTCAAGCGCACCAAGGATGGCGTTCCCGCCACCGTTGAGCGCATCGAGTATGACCCGAACCGCAGTGCCCACATTGCACTGCTCAAGTACCTGGACGGCGAGCGCCGCTACGTCATCGCGCCCAAGGGCGTGAAGGCGGGCGATACCCTCGAGTCCGGCGTCAACGCAGCCATCAAGCGGGGCAACACCCTGCCGCTGCGTAACATCCCGGTGGGCTCCACCGTGCACTGCATCGAGCTGAAGCCCGGCAAGGGCGCTCAGATCGCACGCAGCGCCGGTACCAGTGCTCAGCTGGTCGCCCGCGAAGGCAACTATGCTTCGCTGCGTCTGCGCTCCGGCGAGATGCGCAAGGTCCTGGCCGAGTGCCGTGCGACCCTGGGTGAAGTGAGCAACTCCGAGCACAGCCTGCGTCAACTTGGCAAGGCCGGTGCGAAGCGCTGGAGAGGTGTGCGTCCGACTGTTCGCGGCGTGGCAATGAACCCGGTGGATCACCCGCACGGTGGCGGTGAAGGCCGCACCAGCGGTGGTCGTCACCCGGTCTCCCCGTGGGGTATCCCCACCAAGGGCCACAAGACCCGCAAGAACAAGCGCACCGACAAGCTTATCGTTCGTCGCCGCAAGGCCAAGTAACACACATTAAGGGGTAACGGCTGTGCCACGTTCACTGAAGAAAGGTCCTTTTATCGACCTTCATCTGCTGAAGAAGGTTGAGGCTGCAGTGGAGAAGAGCGACCGCAAACCGATCAAGACCTGGTCGCGTCGCTCCATGATCCTGCCGAACATGGTGGGCCTCACCATTGCAGTCCATAACGGTCGCCAACACGTCCCGGTGCATGTCTCCGAGGAAATGGTTGGCCACAAGCTGGGCGAATTCGCTGCCACCCGCACTTATCGCGGTCATGCGGCGGACAAGAAAGCCAAACGGTAAGCCAGAGAGGATTGAGAGATGGAAGTCACAGCTAAGCTGCGTGGCGCTCGTTTATCCGCCCAGAAGGCCCGTTTGGTGGCTGACCAGGTGCGCGGTAAACCGGTCGCCGAAGCTATTGACCTGCTGACCTTCTCACCGAAGAAGGCTGCCAAGCTGGTCAAGAAAGTGCTTCAGTCCGCCATCGCGAATGCGGAAGAAAACAACGGCATGGACATCGACGAGCTGCGTGTCTCGACCATCTGTGTCGATGAGGGCATGACGCTCAAGCGCATCCAGCCGCGCGCCAAAGGCCGTGCGGATCGTATCTTGAAGCGCACCTGCCACATCACCGTCAAGGTAGCCGAGAAGTAGGAGTCGACCAGATGGGTCAGAAAGTAAATCCGACAGGTATTCGGCTGGGTATCGTCAAAGACCATACCTCGGTGTGGTACGCCGAGCGCGGTGCCTATGCCGACAAGCTGAACAACGATCTCGAAGTGCGTCGCTTCCTCGAGGAGCGTCTGAAGAATGCGTCCGTGAGCCGCATCCACATCGAGCGTCCGGCGAACAACGCCCGTATCACCATTCACACTGCCCGTCCGGGCATCGTGATTGGCAAGAAGGGTGAGGACGTCGACAAGCTGCGTCGCGACGTCACCCAGATGATGGGTGTGCCGGTGCACGTCAACATCGAAGAGGTCCGCAAGCCGGAACTCGACGCCCAGCTCGTCGCGCAGAACATTGCCGGCCAGCTCGAGCGCCGGGTGATGTTCCGTCGCGCCATGAAGCGTTCCGTGCAGAACGCCATGCGCCTCGGCGCAGGCGGCATCAAGGTGATGCTGTCCGGTCGTCTCGGCGGTGCGGAAATCGCACGTACCGAGTGGTACCGCGAAGGCCGTGTGCCGCTGCACACCCTGCGTGCGGACATCGACTACGCCACCTACGAAGCCAAGACCACCTACGGCATCATCGGTGTCAAGGTCTGGGTCTTCAAGGGTGAAATCCTCGGGGGCATCGAAGAGGTTCGCGCCAAGGCTAAGCAGCCGACGAACGCGCCCTCCAAGAAGAAAGGTTCCAGGTAAGGGGAGAGCGAATCGATGTTACAACCCAAGCGTATGAAGTTCCGCAAGATGCAGAAAGGCCGCAACCGTGGTCTGGCGCATCGCGGAAGCAAGGTGAGTTTCGGTGAGTATGGCCTCAAGGCCACCGGTCGCGGTCGCGTCACCGCCCGCCAGATCGAAGCGGGTCGTCGTGCCATCAGCCGTCATGTGAAGCGTGGTGGCAAGATCTGGATCCGCGTGTTCCCGGACAAGCCGATCTCCAAGAAGCCCCTGGAAGTCCGTATGGGTAAGGGGAAGGGCTCGGTCGAGTATTGGGTCGCACAGATCCAGCCAGGCCGTGTCCTGTACGAGATCGAAGGCGTTTCTGAAGAGCTGGCACGCGAGGCGTTCAGCCTGGCCGCTCAGAAGTTTCCGGTCTCCACCACCTTTGTGAAACGGACGGTGATGTGATGAAAGCCCAGGAAATTCGTGAAAAGTCAGTAGAAGAGCTCAACGAGCAGCTCTTCGAACTCCTCCGCGAGCAGTTCAACCTGCGCATGCAGAAGGCCACCGGCCAACTGAGCCAGACTCATCTGCTCAAGCAGGTCCGTCGGGATATTGCCCGCGTGAAGACTGTGCTCAACGAGAAGGCAGGTGACTGAGATGGCCGAAGAAAAGAAAGCCCGTACGCTCACCGGCAAGGTGGTGAGCGACAAGATGGACAAGTCCATCGTCGTGATGATCGAGCGCCGCGAGCGTCACCCGATCTACGGTAAGTACATGAAGCGCTCCACCAAGCTGCACGCCCATGACGAGGCGAATCAGGCTAAGGACGGCGACACCGTTTCCATTCAGGAATCGCGTCCCCTGTCCAAGAAGAAAGCCTGGACGTTGGTCGAGGTGGTCGAGCAAGCCAAGGGCTAGGCTCGGCAAGCGCCTTCGAAACCAGTGCAGTCAGATTAGGTTTGGAGAAAACCGATGATTCAGACTCAGACAATGCTGGATGTCGCCGACAACAGCGGAGCGCGCCGGGTGCAATGCATCAAGGTGCTGGGCGGTTCACACCGTCGCTACGCCCGCGTGGGTGATGTCATTAAGGTAACGGTGAAAGAAGCCATTCCGCGGGGCAAGGTCAAGAAAGGCCAGGTCCTCAAGGCAGTGGTCGTTCGCACCCGCAGTGGCGTCCGTCGTCCCGACGGTTCGCTGATCCGCTTCGATGGAAATGCGGCGGTTCTGTTGAACAACACCAACGAGCAGCCGATCGGAACCCGTATTTTTGGGCCGGTCACTCGTGAACTTCGTAATGAAAAGTTCATGAAGATCATTTCCTTGGCGCCTGAAGTGCTGTAAGGAGCGAGGCGGATATGCAAAAGATCAAACGTGATGACGAAGTGATCGTCATCGCCGGCAAGGATAAGGGCAAGCGTGGCACCGTTAAGCGGGTTCTCGAAAACCGCTTCGTGGTGTCCGGTGTGAACATGATCAAGCGTCACACCAAGCCCAATCCCATGGCGGGCAATCAGGGCGGTATCGTCGAGCGCGAGGCTCCGATTCACGCGTCCAACGTAGCCATCTTCAATTCGGAGACCGGTAAGGCGGATCGCGTCGGCTTCCAGGTGAAGGAAGACGGTACCAAGGTACGTATCTACAAGTCGACGCAGACGCAGATCGACGCCTAACGCGAGTCGGGTAGCAAAATGGCGAACTTGAAAGAACGTTATCAGAACGAGGTGGTGGCTCAACTCAAAGAGCAGTTCAGCTACGCCAACGTTATGCAGGTACCCCGGATCACCAAGGTGACCCTCAACATGGGTATCGGCGAAGCGACCAGCGATAAAAAGCTGATCGAAAATGCCGTCGGCGACCTGGAGAAGCTCTCCGGTCAGAAGCCGATGGTCACCAAGGCACGCAAGTCCATCGCGGGCTTCAAGGTGCGTGAAGGCTGGCCCATTGGTATCAAGGTCACACTGCGCAGTGCGCGCATGTGGGACTTCCTGGACCGCCTGGTGAATATCGCGATCCCCCGCGTACGTGACTTCCGTGGTCTCAACCCGAAGTCCTTCGACGGTCGTGGCAACTACTCGATGGGGGTGCGTGAGCAGATCATCTTCCCGGAGATCGAATATGATAAGATCGATCGGATCCGTGGTCTGGACGTCACCATCACCACCACTGCCAACACCGATGAAGAAGGTCGTGCGCTGCTGAGCGCGCTGAACTTCCCGTTCAAGAAATAAGGGTGGGATCATGGCAAAGAAAAGCATGGTAGAGCGTGAGCTCAAGCGTACCAAGCTGGTCGCGAAGTACGCCGCCAAGCGTGCCGAGCTTAAGGCCATCATTAACGACGTGAACGCTTCCGACGAAGAGCGCTTCGACGCGCAGCTCAAGCTGCAGCAGCTGCCGCGCGACTCGAGCCCGGTGCGTCAGCGTAACCGCTGCCGTATCACCGGCCGTCCGCACGGTTTCTACAACAAGTTCGGCCTCGGCCGCAACAAGCTGCGTGAAGCCGCCATGCGGGGCGATGTCCCTGGGCTGAAGAAGTCCAGCTGGTAACGCCACGCAGAATCATCAGGAGCGCAACGTAATGAGCATGCAAGATACGCTGGCGGATATGTTCACTCGTATCCGCAATGCGCAGATGGCCACCAAGGAGACGGTCACCATGCCGTCCTCCAAGCTGAAGGTCGAGGTGGCCCGCGTACTGAAGGAAGAGGGCTACATCAACGACTTCGCCGTCGCTGAAGGTACCAAGCCCGAGCTGACCGTGACCCTCAAGTATTTCGAGGGCAAGGCCGTCATCGAGCACATTCAGCGGGTGTCAAAGCCGTCCCTGCGCCAGTACAAGGGCAAGGACGCACTGCCGAAAGTCGCCGATGGCCTGGGTATTGCGATCGTTTCCACCTCTAATGGCGTGATGACCGATCGTGCGGCTCGTCAGGCTGGTGTCGGTGGCGAAGTCATCTGCACCGTATTCTAGGAGTTTGGAATGTCCCGCGTAGCCAAATATCCGGTTAAATTGCCCAGCGGCGTCGAGGCAAAACTCGACGGCGACCAGCTGTCCGTCAAGGGCGCTCAAGGCACGCTGTCCATGAGCGTTCATGGCGACGTGACCATCGGACAGGAAGAGGGTCAACTGACCTTCGCGCCGAGCGAGTCCGCCAAGAGCTGGGCGATGGCCGGCACTACCCGTGCACTGGTCCAGAACATGGTCACCGGTGTAAGCGAGGGCTTCACCAAGTCCCTCGAGATCAATGGCGTCGGCTATCGTGCCCAGGCAAGTGGCAAGACGCTCAACCTGACACTCGGCTTCTCCCACCCGGTCGAATACACGCTGCCGGAAGGTGTCTCGGTGGAAACACCGAAGAACACCGTGATCGTGCTGAAGAGCGCGAACAAGCAGCAGCTCGGCCAGGTCGCCGCGGAAATCCGCGCCTTCCGTCCGCCCGAGCCCTATAAGGGCAAGGGTATCCGGTACGGCGATGAGCAAGTCCGCCGCAAAGAAGCCAAGAAGAAGTAAGGCAGGGTTATGAACGCGAAGAAAGAATCTCGTCTCCGTCGTGCCCGCCGCGCTCGCGCCAAGATTCGCGAGCTGGGCGTGTTCCGCCTGTGCGTAAACCGTACCCCCCGCCACATCTATGCGCAGATCATCTCGCCGGATGGTGGTAAGGTCCTGGCCAGTGCTTCGACGCTGGATAAGGCCCTGCGTGAGGGTGCGACCGGGAACTCAGACGCGGCCGCCAAGGTCGGTGCACTGATTGCCGAGCGCGCTAAGGAAGCGGGCATCACTCAGGTTGCCTTCGACCGGGCTGGTTTCAAGTACCACGGTCGTGTCAAGGCCCTGGCCGACGCCGCTCGTGAAGGCGGCCTGGAATTCTAAAGGGTTTTTACGATGGCGAAGAACGAACAGAACAACGGTGATCTGCAAGAGAAGCTCGTGCAGGTCAACCGTGTCGCCAAGGTGGTCAAGGGTGGCCGTATCTTCGGTTTCACCGCTCTGACCGTCGTTGGCGATGGCAATGGTCGTGTCGGCTTCGGTCGCGGCAAGGCACGTGAAGTGCCGGTCGCGATCCAGAAGGCCATGGACCAGGCGCGCCGCAACATGATCAAGGTCAGCCTCAGCGGCCACACGCTGCAGTACCCGGTGAAGGCCCGTCACGGCGCCTCCAAGGTATTCATGCAGCCGGCCTCCGAGGGTACCGGGATCATCGCCGGTGGTGCCATGCGCTCCGTGCTCGAGCTGGCCGGCGTCCACGACGTCCTGGCCAAGTGCTACGGATCCACCAACCCGGTGAACGTGGTGCGTGCGACCATCAACGGTCTCTCCTCCATGCAGTCTCCGGACGACATCGCCGCCAAGCGCGGCCTGTCTGTCGAAGCGATCACGGGGTAAGACACCATGGCAGCAACACTCAAGGTTACCCAGATCCGTAGTTCCATCGGCATCCTGCCCAAGCACAAGGCCACCATGAAGGGCCTGGGGCTGCGCCGCATTGGACACTCGGTCGAACTGGAAGACACCCCTGCCGTACGCGGCATGATCCACAAGGTTAACTACCTTGTGCGCGTTGAGGGAGAGTAATCCATGAAACTCAATAGCCTGAGCCCGGCACCGGGCTCCAAGCACGCCGAGAAGCGCGTCGGCCGTGGCATCGGCTCCGGTCTGGGCAAGACCGGCGGCCGTGGCCACAAGGGTCAGAAGTCGCGCAGCGGTGGCACGGTCAAGCCCGGTTTCGAGGGCGGCCAGATGCCGCTGCAGCGTCGGCTGCCGAAGTTCGGCTTCACCTCCATGAAGTCGCTGGTGTCTGAAGAAGTACGTCTGGCCGAGCTGGCCAAGGTCGAGGGTGGCGAGATCACCCTGGAGACCTTGAAGCAGGCCAACGTGATCAAGGACGCCACGCAGCATGCCAAGGTGATGCTCTCCGGCGAACTGAACAAGGCGGTTACCGTCCGCGGCATCAAGGTCACCAAGGGTGCCCGTGCCGCGATCGAAGCCGCCGGCGGCAAGGTAGAGGACTAAATGGCTAAGTCAGGAAAAATGCCGGCGATGGGCAGCGGTCTGGGTGAACTGTGGGCGCGTCTGCGCTTCGTGCTCCTCGCCATTGTGGTGTACCGGATCGGTGCCCACATCCCCGTGCCCGGTATCAATCCTGACCAGCTTGCTGCCTTGTTCAGGGAGCAGCAGGGCACCATTCTGGGCATGTTCAACATGTTCTCGGGCGGTGCCCTGGAGCGCATGAGTATCTTCGCCCTCGGCATCATGCCGTACATCTCGGCGTCGATCATCATGCAGCTTATGACTGCTGTCTCGCCCCATCTTGAGCAGCTCAAGAAGGAAGGCGAGGCCGGCCGTCGCAAGATCAGCCAGTACACGCGCTACGGTACGGTGGTGTTGGCCTTCATCCAGGCGGTCGGCATGTCCGTCGGCCTGGCCGGCCAGGGCATTGCCTATACCGCTGACTTCAGCTTCTATTTCACGGCGGTGACGACCTTCGTCGCTGGCGCCGTGTTCATGATGTGGCTGGGGGAGCAGATCACCGAGAAGGGTATCGGCAACGGCATCTCGCTGCTGATCTTTGCCGGGATCGTCGCAGGCCTGCCGGGCGCTGTGGGCCAGGCCTTCGAGCTGGCGCGCAACGAAGGTGCCTGGAACGTCCTGCCGCTGCTGGCGCTGTCGGTACTGGGTATCGCCACGGTGGCGTTCGTGGTGTTCATCGAGCGCGGCCAACGCCGCATCACGGTGAACTATCCGCGCCGCCAGGTGGGTAACAAGATGTATGCCGGTCAGAGCAGCTATCTGCCGCTGAAGGTCAACATGGCGGGTGTCATCCCGGCGATCTTCGCGTCCAGTATCCTGCTGTTCCCCGCCTCGCTCGGCCAATGGGTCAGCGCCGGCGAGGGAATGGACTGGCTGCAGACGGCGTCACTCGCCCTCGGGCCGGGACAGCCGCTGTACATCTTGCTTTTCGGCGCGGCGGTGATATTCTTCTGCTTCTTTTACACAGCGCTGGTCTTCAACCCCAAGGATGTCGCTGACAACCTCAAGAAGTCAGGGGCCTTCCTCCCGGGCATTCGCCCTGGCGAGCAGACCGCTCGCTATGTCGACAAGGTCATGACCCGTCTGACCCTGTTCGGTGCCTTGTACATCACTGCGGTTTCCCTGATGCCCCAGTTCCTGATCGTGGCCTGGAACGTGCCGTTCTTCTTCGGCGGTACCTCGCTTCTGATCGTGGTCGTGGTCATCATGGACTTCATGGCCCAGGTGCAGTCGCACCTCATGTCGCACCAGTACGAGTCGGTGATGAAGAAGTCCAACCTGAAAGGCTACGGTAGCGGCGGCATCATGCGCTGAGGCGCGCCGTTGCGATTTGGAGAGAACGATGAAAGTTCGAGCTTCCGTAAAGAAAATGTGCCGTAACTGCAAGATCATTCGACGCAATGGCGCCGTGCGCGTCATCTGCATCGAACCGCGGCACAAGCAGCGCCAGGGTTGATCCCTGGTCTGTGATTCAACCGGGTGCCGGCATGCCCCTTGCCCTCAAGGAGGGAAAGGGGTATGCTGTTGCGCCTTTTGTAGATGATTAATCGAGCAAGCCGCTCAAATTTCGGAGTAAGCTGATGGCCCGTATTGCAGGCGTCAATATCCCGGACAACAAGCATGCGGCGATCTCGCTGACCTATATCTTCGGGATTGGCCGCACTCGCGCACAGGCAGTCTGTGCAGCAGCCGGTATTGCGCCGACCACCAAGATCCAGGCCCTGTCCAATGAAGAACTGGACACCCTGCGTTCTGAAGTCGGCAAGTACACCGTAGAAGGTGACCTTCGTCGTGATGTGACGCTGAATATCAAGCGTCTCATGGACTTGGGTTGCTACCGTGGTCTGCGTCATCGTCGTGGTCTTCCGCTGCGTGGTCAGCGTACCAAGACCAATGCGCGTACCCGCAAGGGCCCGCGCAAGCCGATCCGCAAATAACACGCATGTTCTGGCGTTAAGACAGGAAGAAACATCAACATGGCTAACCCGCGTAGTAACCGTAAAAAGGTGAAAAAGCAGGTAGTGGATGCGGTTGCCCACATCCATGCCTCTTTTAACAACACGATCGTGACGATCACAGACCGCCAGGGCAACGCTCTGTCATGGGCGACTGCCGGTGGTTCGGGTTTTCGTGGTTCTCGCAAGAGCACCCCGTTCGCTGCTCAAGTAGCAAGCGAACGTGCAGCGACTGCTGCAGCCGAGTATGGTGTGAAAAACGTCGACGTGCTGGTCAAGGGCCCCGGTCCAGGCCGTGAATCCGCCGTGCGCGCGCTCAACGCCGCCGGTTTCCGCGTGCAAAGCATCACCGACGCGACGCCCGTTCCCCACAACGGCTGCCGTCCGCCGAAGAAACGCCGCGTTTAAGGAGACAGATTCATGGCTCGTTATATTGGACCGAAGTGCAAACTGTCTCGTCGTGAGGGCACCGACCTCTTTCTGAAGAGCGGTGTCACTCCCTTCGAGAAAAAGTGCAAATCCGAGCAGATTCCGGGTGTGCACGGCCAGCGCCGTCAGCGTCTTTCCGACTACGGCTTGCAGCTTCGCGAGAAGCAGAAAGTGCGTCGTATGTACGGCGTGCTCGAAAAGCAGTTCCGCAACTACTACAAGGAAGCGGCCCGCATCAAGGGCGCGACCGGCGAAGTGTTGCTGCAGCTGCTCGAATCCCGACTGGACAATGTGGTCTACCGCATGGGCTTTGGCTCGACTCGCTCCGAAGCGCGTCAGCTGGTGAGCCACAAGGCGATCTCCGTCAATGGCAAGACTGTCAACGTGGCGTCCTACCAGGTCAAGCCGGGTGACGTGGTGTCCGTTCGTGAGAAGGCCAAGAACCAGGCTCGCATCCAGTCCGCACTGGCGATCTCCGCCAACCGCGGCGATGTGGCATGGATCGACGTCGACTCCAAGAAGATGGAAGGCACTTTCAAGGCTCTGCCTGAACGTGGCGACTTGTCTGCCGACATCAACGAAAACCTGATCGTCGAGCTGTACTCGAAGTAATCGCCCAGCGGGTGATGCCGGGTCCGCGAGGGCCCGGCGCAGAGTACCGAGTATCCGTTTGGCAGCCTGAAAGGTGTTCATATGCAGCGTTCAGTGACAGAGTTTCTCCGTCCTCGCGATATCAAGGTCGAAGAGATCAGCGCGCACCACGCGAAGATCGTGCTCGAACCGTTCGAGCGCGGCTTCGGTCACACCCTGGGGAATGCTCTGCGTCGCATCCTGCTCTCGTCCATGCCCGGCTGTGCCGTGGTGGAAGCCGAGATCGCCGGTGTCGACCATGAGTACAGTGCGATCGAGGGGGTCCAGGAAGACGTCATCGAAATCCTCCTGAACCTCAAGGACGTGGCGATCAAGATGCACAGCCGCGACGAGGCGGTGCTCTCGCTGAACAAGCAGGGCCCGACCGTCGTGACCGCGGGTGACATCGCCACCGACCATGACGTCGAGATCGTCAACCCCGAGCACGTCATCGCCCACGTCAACGAGGGCGCAGAGCTGCAGATGCAGCTCAAGATCGCTCGCGGCCGTGGCTATGAGCCGGCGGATACCCGCCTTGGTGCGGATGACGAATCACGGGCCATTGGTCGCCTGCAGCTGGATGCGACCTTCAGCCCCGTTCGCCGGGTTTCCTACGCGGTGGAAGCAGCGCGTGTCGAGCAGCGTACCGACCTCGACAAGCTGGTCATCGACCTGGAAACCGACGGCACCCTGGATCCGGAAGAGGCGATCCGTCGCAGCGCGACCATCCTGCAGGAGCAGTTGGGCGCGTTCGTCGACCTGGAAGCCGACAAGGAACAGGAAGTGGAGGAGGAAGAGGATCATATCGATCCCATCCTGCTGCGTCCCGTAGACGATCTCGAGTTGACCGTCCGCAGTGCCAACTGCCTGAAGGCCGAGAATATCTACTACATCGGCGATCTGATCCAGCGCACTGAGGTGGAGCTGTTGAAGACCCCGAATCTCGGCAAGAAGTCATTGAATGAAATCAAGGACGTGTTGGCAGCGCGCGGTCTGTCCCTCGGCATGCGGTTGGAAAATTGGCCGCCGGCAAGCCTGAAGGACGACAAGGCCTCCGCGTGAGCGTCGACTCGAGTCCCAGTTTGGTAAGGAATCACAACCATGCGTCATCGTAAGAGTGGTCGCCACTTAAACCGTACCAGCTCGCATCGCCAGGCCATGTTCAAGAACATGTGCGTGTCGCTGGTCGAGCATGAAATGATCAAGACTACCCTGCCCAAGGCCAAGGAACTGCGTCGTCATATCGAGCCGCTGATCACCCTGGCCAAGCAGGACAGCGTCGCCAACCGTCGTCTGGCCTTCAGCCGCACCCGCTCGAAAGAGACGGTCGGCAAGCTCTTCAACGAGCTGGGTCCGCGTTACGTCGAGCGTCCGGGCGGTTACGTCCGTATTCTCAAGTGCGGTTTCCGCACCGGCGACAACGCGCCCATGGCCTACGTCGAACTGGTCGACCGTCCGATTGCCGAAGAGGCTGCCGCCGAGGAGTGATCCCCGGCGTTGCCTTCGGCACGGCAGACAAAACCGGCTCCTTTCGAGGAGCCGGTTTTTTTATGCCGGTTCGGTCTGCTGGCTCTTGGCCCGCACCAGCAGCGGCTTGAGGAAGTGGCCGGTGTGGGACCCTGCCATCTTGGCGACCTGCTCCGGGGTGCCCTCGGCGATGATCTGACCGCCGCCGGAGCCGCCTTCCGGGCCGAGGTCGATGATCCAGTCGGCGGTCTTGATCACATCCAGGTTGTGCTCGATGACCACGATGGTGTTGCCGTGGTCGCGCAGGCGGTGCAGCACGGTGAGCAGCTGGCGGATGTCCTCGAAGTGCAGGCCGGTGGTGGGCTCGTCGAGGATGTAGAGCGTCTGGCCGGTATCGCGCTTGGCCAGCTCGCGGGCCAGCTTGACGCGCTGCGCTTCGCCGCCGGAGAGCGTGGTGGCGCTCTGGCCGAGGCGAATGTAGGAGAGCCCGACGTCGAGCAGGGTCTGCAGCCGCCGGGCAATGGCGGGTACCGGTGAGAAGAACTCCAGCGCCTCCTCGACGGTCATCTCCAGCACCTCGTGGATGCTCTTGCCCTTGTACTGGATCTCCAGGGTCTCGCGGTTGTAGCGCTTGCCCTTGCAGACGTCGCAGGGCACGTAGATGTCGGGCAGGAAGTGCATCTCGACCTTGATCATGCCCTCGCCCTGGCATGCCTCGCAGCGCCCGCCCTTGACGTTGAAGCTGAAGCGTCCCGGCTTGTAGCCCCGCGAGCGCGCCTCCTGGGTGCCGGCAAACAGCTCGCGGATCGGCGTGAAGATGCCGGTGTAGGTGGCCGGGTTGGAGCGCGGCGTGCGGCCGATGGGGCTCTGGTCGATATCGATGACCTTGTCGAGCTGTTCGAGGCCGTCGATGCCGACATAGGGCGCGGGCGTCAGGGTAGTGGCGCGGTTGAGCTCGCGGGCGGCGATCGGCATCAGGGTGCCGTTGATCAGCGTCGACTTGCCGGAGCCGGAGACACCGGTAATGCAGACCAGCAGCCCCAGCGGCAGCGTCAGGGTGACGTCCCGCAGGTTGTTGCCCGTGGCGCCGGTGAGGCGCAGCTGCTTCTCGGGGTTGCCGGGAATCCGCCACGGCGGCACCTCGATGCGCCGCGTGCCGGCCAGGTACTGGCCGGTCAGCGACTGCTTGCTCTCCTTGATCTGCTGCGGGGTGCCCTGGGCGACGATCTGGCCGCCGTGGACGCCAGCACCCGGGCCGATGTCGAGCACATGGTCGGCGGCGAGGATCGCCTCCTCGTCGTGCTCGACCACGATCACGGTATTACCCAGGTCGCGGAGATGCACCAGGGTCTTGAGCAGGCGGTCGTTGTCGCGCTGGTGCAGGCCGATGGAGGGCTCGTCGAGGATATACATCACCCCCACCAGGCCGGCGCCGATCTGGCTGGCCAGGCGGATGCGCTGGGCTTCGCCGCCGGACAGCGTCTCGGCGCTGCGCTCCAGGTTGAGGTAGTCGAGGCCGACGTTGACCAGGAACTCCAGGCGGGCCTGGATCTCGTTGATGATCTTGACAGCGATCTCGCCTTTGCGGCCGGGCAGGGTCAGCTGCTGGAAGTAGCGCAGCGCCTCGCCGATCGGCAGGCGCACCATGTCCGGTAGCTGGCGGTCGTCGATATAGACGTGGCGCGACTCCTTGCGCAGTCGCGTGCCGTCGCAGCTGGGGCAGGGCTGTACGGCGAGGTACTTGGCGAGGTCCTCGCGCACCATGTTGGATTCGGTCTCGCGGTAGCGTCGCTGCATGTTGGGCAGCACGCCCTCGAAGGGGTGCTCGCGGGTGACCTTGCGGCCGCGGTCGTTGACGTAGGTGAAGGCGATATCGTCATGGCCGCTGCCGTGGAGGATCACCTCCTGCTCGTGGCGCGCGAGGTCCTGCCAGGCGGTCTCGAGGGCGAAGCGGTAGTGGCTGGCCACCGCCTGCAGCTGGCTGAAGTAGTAGACGCTGCGGCGATCCCAGCCCTTGATCACGCCCTCGGCCAGGGAGAGCTCAGGGTGGCTGATCAGCTTGGCTTGATCGAAGAACTGCTGGACGCCGAGGCCGTCGCAGCTGGGGCAGGCACCGGCGGGGTTGTTGAACGAGAACATCCGCGGCTCGAGCTCGGCGATCGAGTAGCCGCACACCGGGCAGGCGAAACGCGCCGAGAAGTTGATGTCCTCATGCTCGCCGTCCATGAAGTGGATCACCGCCACGCCGTCGGCCAGGCCCAGCGCCGTCTCGAACGACTCGGCGAGGCGCTGCTGCAGGCCATCACGCACCTTGATGCGGTCGACCACCACGCTGATGTCGTGCTTCTTGTTCTTGTCCAGCGGGGCGATATCGTCGAGCTCGAGGATCTGGCCATCGACCATGGCGCGCACGAAGCCCTGGGCGCGCAGCTCGGCGAGCAGCTGCAGGTGCTCGCCCTTGCGGCCGCTGATCACCGGTGCCAGCAGCATCAGCTTGCTGCCCTCGGGCAGTGCCACCACCTGGTCGACCATCTGCGAGATGGTCTGGGCCTCGAGGTCTTCGCCGTGCTCCGGGCAGCGCGGCGTGCCGGCGCGGGCAAACAGCAGGCGCAGGTAGTCGTAGATCTCGGTGATGGTGCCCACCGTGGAGCGCGGGTTGTGGGAGGTGGACTTCTGTTCGATGGAGATCGCCGGCGACAGCCCCTCGATATGGTCGACGTCGGGTTTCTCCATCATCGACAGGAACTGCCGGGCATAGGTCGAGAGCGACTCGACGTAGCGGCGTTGGCCCTCGGCGTAGAGGGTATCGAAGGCCAGCGACGACTTGCCCGAGCCGGACAGCCCGGTGACCACGATCAGCTTGTCGCGGGGCAGTTCGACGTCGACGTGCTTGAGGTTGTGGGTGCGCGCACCCCTGACCAGAATCCTGTCCATTACCACCTCATGCGCAGCGCAAAAGCTCGATTATACGGCCCCGCCATGAGCCGCGGCAAAGCCGCATGTTATGGCGTGCCATTACGGCATGGATTCCCTGTGCGGCGGCGAGTGGGTAGAATACCCGGTCCGTCATCCTCGGGCGCCTGGCGTCCGTCCATACGAGTCCGACACGTTGCACTGCGCATGCTCTCTGGTCTGCTGTTAGCCACCGAACGCCGCGCCATCATCGGCCTGGCCAGCCTGTATGCCTCGCGCATGCTGGGGCTGTTCATGGTGCTGCCGGTATTGGCGCTATACGCCGACGACCTGGCCGGCGCCACGCCGCTGCTGATCGGCCTGGCGCTGGGCGCCTACGGTCTGACCCAGGCGATTCTGCAGATTCCCTTCGGGCTGCTCTCCGACCGCATCGGGCGCAAGACGGTGATTGCCGCCGGGCTGGTGCTGTTCATGCTCGGCAGCATCGTGGCGGCGCTGGCCGACAGCATCGGCGGGGTGATCCTGGGTCGCTGCCTGCAGGGCAGCGGGGCGGTGGCGGCGGCGATCATGGCGCTGCTGGCCGACCAGACCCGTGAACAGGTGCGCACCGCCGCCATGGCCACCATCGGCATGTCGATCGGTCTCGCCTTTGCGCTGGCCATGGTGCTCGGCCCGTGGCTGGCCAGCGGCTTCGGCCTGGCCGGGGTGTTCTGGTTCACCGCGCTGCTGGCGGCGGTGAGCCTGCTGGTGCTATGGCGGCTGGTGCCCCAGGCGCCGCGCCGCCTGCGTCATCGCGACGTGCTGCTCGACCGCGCCCAGCTCAAGGCGACGCTAGGGCGCAGCGACCTGGTGCGGCTGGATATCTCGATCTTCGCTCTGCACCTGATCCTGATGGCGATCTTCGTCGCCGTGCCGTTCCGCCTGCTCGAGGTGGGCATCGCCCTGCCGCACCACGGCTGGGTCTATTTTGCGGTCATGGCACTGGCCTTCGTGGTCATGGTGCCGCTGGTGATCGTTGCCGAGAAGCGTCAGCGCATGCGCGGCGTGTTCCTGCTGGCGGTGGGCGGCATGGCGCTGTGCCTGCTGGGGCTGGGCACGCTGCCGGTCACCTGGATATCGCTGGGCCTGCTGCTGCTGGGGTTTTTCACCGCCTTCAATCTGCTCGAGGCGACGCTGCCCTCGATGCTCAGCAAGCTGGCCCCGGCGGGCGCCAAGGGCACCGCCATGGGGGTCTACTCCACCAGCCAGTTCCTGGGTGCCTTCCTGGGCGGCGTGCTGGGCGGCGCCTTGGCCCAACAGTGGGGCCTGGATGCGGTATTCTATGGTAGCGCACTGGTCGGGCTAGGCTGGCTGGCGGCGATCTGGGGGATGCCGGCGCCGCGCCATCTGGCCAGTGAAGTGGTAGCGTTGGACGAGCAGGCGCATGGCGATGCCCTGGAGACGCTGATGGAGCGTTTTGCCGACGTGGCCGGGGTGGAAGACGTGCTGGTGGTGCCGGAAGAGCGGCTGGCCTACCTCAAGGTCGATCGTCAGCGCCTCGACAGCGATGCCCTGGCACGCGTGGTGGGGATCAAGCGAAACCGCTAGCCGGCTGGCTAGTGGTCAACAAGTCACTGGGGCGTCCTGGCGTCGCCCGGCAATGGCAATCAAGGAGCGAGACATGGCTCGTGGAGTAAACAAGGTCATCCTGATCGGCAACCTGGGTCAGGACCCGGAGGTGCGCTTCCTGCCCTCCGGTAACCCGGTGGCCAATCTGCGCATCGCCACCACCGACAGCTGGACCGACCGCCAGAGCGGTCAGCGTCAGGAGCGCACCGAATGGCACACCGTGGTGCTGTTCAACAAGCTGGCCGAGATCGCCCAGCAGTACGTCAAGAAAGGCTCGCGGATCTATATCGAGGGGCGCCTGCAGACGCGCAAGTGGCAGGGGCAGGACGGTCAGGATCGCTACAGCACCGAGATCGTCGCCAACGACATGCAGATGCTCGATAGTCGCGGCGGCGGCCAGGGTGGGGATTTCCAGCAGCAGGGCAACATGCCCCAGCAGGGCGGGTACGGCCAACAGGGTGGCTATGGCCAGCAGGGTGGCAACGCCCCGCAGCCGCCGCCCCAGGGCGGCTTCGGCCAGGGCGGCGGTCAGCCACGCCCCCAGCCGGCACCGCAGCCAGCTTCCCAGCAGCCGCCGGCCCAGGGCGGCCAGCAGCAGGGCGGCCAGCAGCAGGGCAATAACTATGGTGCCCCGGCCCCGGGCAGCTTCGACGACTTCGACGACGAAATCCCGTTCTGATCGTGAAGCTGCTGATACTCGATGCCGGCCACTGCCTGAGCCTGGCGCTGGCGCGCGAGGCCAACCGCCGCAGCGATACCCGGCTGATGATCGAGGAGCGCCTGGCGATCAGCGCCGAGGCGCTCGTAGAGCTGGCGCCGGATGCGCTGGTGATTCCGCCGATGGCCAGGCCGATCAGCGCCGAGCCGGCGGCGGTGGTGGCCCACGCCGAGGCGGTGGAGGCGTGCCTCGAGGCGTGTCGGGCGACGCGCACGCCGCTGGTGTGGTGCGTCTCCGATCAGCTCTACGAGGACGGTCATGACACGCCGATCGATGAGCATGTGATCCCCGCGCCGCGGGACGAGAGCCTGCGCCGGCTAATACAGGTCGGCGACCGGATTCGCCAGCAGCACCCCGAGCACTTGATCGTGCGCCTGGGACCGCTGTTCGCGCTGGATGGTGCCAGCGCCTGGCTCAGTGAGCTGATCGACAGCCTGCTGGCCGGCGACGAGGTGCGGGTAGCCGAGGACGTGATCTTCTGCCCGACCTCGGCGGATGCCGCGGCGATGGCGCTGCTGGGTATGCTGCATCAGCAGCACTGCGGCGCCCAGGCGTGGGGCGCCTATCACCTGGCGGGCACCGAGCCGGTCAGCGGCTACACCTTCGCCTCGATGGTGCGCACCCAGCTTGCCACGCGCCTCGAGGGGCTGGGAGAGCAGGTCGAACTGGGGCCGCTCAAGGCGCTCAAGCATCACCATGACCAGCCGCTGCGTCGGGTGCTCAACTGTCGGCGGGTGCTGGAGGCGTTTGGCGTCCATCAGAAGCCCTGGCGCCTGGAAGTAGGGCGTATGCTCGACACCTGGTGTCACGGGCGCAGCGCTGGAGAGGCCTCATGAACCTGCTGCGCAGCCTGCTGTTCTATGCCGGGTACTTTCTGACCATGCTGGTGTGCGGGGTGCTGTTCCTGCCGTTGGCGCCGCTACTGCCGCTGGCCGGGCGCTATCGCCTACTCAACCTGTATAACCACAGCATCATTGCCTGGTTCCGGATCAGCTGCGGGGTGCGCTACGACATTCGTGGCCGCGAGCATCTGCCGGAGGTGCCCTGCGTGATCCTCGCCAACCACCAGTGCGAGTGGGAGACCCTGTTCCTGCAGGTGCTCAAGCCGCCGGTGTGCACGGTGCTCAAGCGCGAGCTGCTGAATATTCCGGTGTTCGGCTGGGGGCTGCGCCTGCTTAACCCCATTGCCCTGGATCGCTCCAAGCCGGCCCGCGCCATGCGCCAGGTGTTGAGCCAAGGCAAGCAGCGCCTCGAGGCGGGGCTGTCGGTGCTGATCTTTCCCGAGGGCACGCGGGTCGCGCCGGGCCAGCGTCGCCACTACAACAAGAGCGGAGTGGTGATCGCCTGTCGTGCCGGCATGCCGGTGCTGCCGGTGGCCCACAATGCCGGCGAGCGCTGGCCGGGGCGCCACTGGGTGAAGAATCCCGGGCGGCTGTCGGTGCGCGTCGGTGAGCCGATCGACACCCGCGGGCGCACTCCCGAAGAGGTGTTGGTCGAGGTCGAGGCGTGGATCGAGGGACAGCTGGCGGAGATTTCCGAGGTGCCGAGGCCTGCGGCCCCGGTGGGGCGCGGAGAGCCGCTGCCGGGTTGAGCGATTGCCTGGCGCCTTAACCGATGACGGCGCCCCGCGGGGCGCCGTCATGGATCAAGCGATGCTATCGTACGGCGATCAGTCGCTGAATTTCTCCAGCACCAGGCAGGCGTTGGTGCCGCCAAATCCGAAGCTGTTGGAGAGGACGCGATTGACCTTCACGCTATCGCGACGCTGGGTGACGATATCGAAGCCGGCGGCCTGCTCATCGAGGACCTCGACGTTGGCTGAGGCGGCGATGAAATCGTGCTCCATCATCAGCAGTGAGTAGATCGCTTCCTGCACGCCGGTGGCGCCCAGCGAGTGACCGGTCAGCGACTTGGTCGAGCTCATCGCCGGGGTCTTGTCGCCGAACACCTCACGTACCGCCTTGAGCTCGGCCACATCGCCCACCGGCGTCGAGGTGCCGTGGGTGTTGATGTAGTCGATGCCGCCGTTGACGGTGGCCAGCGCCTGGCGCATGCAGCGGGCGGCACCCTCGCCGGAGGGAGCCACCATGTCGTGGCCGTCGGAGGTGGCACCGTAGCCGGTGACCTCGGCGTAGATCTTGGCGCCGCGGGCCTTGGCGTGTTCGAGTTCCTCGAGCACCAGCATGCCGCCGCCGCCGGCGATGACGAAGCCGTCACGGGCCTGGTCATAGGGGCGCGAGGCCTTGTCCGGGGCGTCGTTATAGTGGGTCGATAGCGCACCCATGGCGTCGAACAGGCAGGAGAGTGTCCAGTGCTCCTCCTCGCCGCCGCCGGCAAATACCACGTCCTGCTTGCCGAGCTGGATCTGCTCCACGGCGCTGCCGATGCAGTGGGCCGAGGTGGCGCAGGCCGAGGAGATCGAGTAGTTGACGCCCTTGATCTTGAACGGGGTCGCCAGGCAGGCGGAGACCGTGCTGCCCATGGTGCGGGTCACCCGATAGGGGCCCACGCGGCGCAGGCCTTTCTCGCGCATCACGTCGGCGGCTTCTACCTGGTTGGCGCTGGAGGCGCCGCCGGAGCCGGCAATCAGGCCGCTGCGCTCGTGGGAAACCTGCTCGGGGGTGAGCCCGGCATCCTCGATGGCCTGGACCATGGAGACGTAGGCGTAGGCCGCGGCATCGCCCATGAAGCGGCGCAGCTTGCGGTCGATCAGGGCATCGAGGTCGATATCGACCACGCCGGCCACCTGGCTGCGGAAGCCACGTTCGGCGTATTCATCCTTGAAGCGAATGCCCGAGCGCCCGGCCTTGAGCGCATCGAGGACCTGGTGCTGATCGTTGCCGAGGCAGGACACGATGCCCAGTCCGGTGACTACCACTCGTCGCATGGAAGCCTCCTGTCAGAAATTCGCGGTAGAGGTGAACAGGCCAACGCGCAGGTCGTTGGCCTGATAGATATCGCGGCCGTCGACGGTCACGGTGCCGTCGGCCATGCCCAGAATCAGGCGCCGGGTGATGATGCGCTTGATATTGATATGGTAAGTGACCTTCTTCGCTTCGGGCAGGATCTGGCCGGTGAACTTGACCTCACCGCAGCCCAGCGCGCGACCGCGGCCGGGGTGGCCGAGCCAACCGAGATAGAAGCCGACCAGCTGCCACATGGCGTCGAGGCCCAGGCAGCCAGGCATCACCGGATCACCGGGGAAGTGGCAGTCGAAGAACCACAGGTCGGGAACGATATCGAGCTCGGCGATCAGTTCGCCTTTGGCGTGGTCGCCGCCAGCCTCGTTGATGCGCACGATTCGGTCGAGCATCAGCATGTTGGGCGCCGGCAGCTGGGCATTGCCCGGGCCGAACAGTTCGCCTCGGCTGCACGCCAGCAGCTCGTCACGGCTATAGGATTCTTGCTTGGTCACTGAGTCGTTCCGAGAGTCGAATTTATTGTGAACCGCGGTACGCGCGGACTGGCTGCATTCTACTGACAGCGGGCGGTGATTGCACGCCGGGCGTCGTGCGCTGCGTTGGCAGGGATGTTTTGCATTGCCCTTCAGCCTGGCGGCATGATGCCGATAACCTAGTGATGATGACAAACCGCCACCGGGCAGGGCAACGCATTGATGACTGATTTCACGACACTGTGCCATGTGGCCACGCTTCTCGCTTAGTCGACCGCTCGTCTGGCTGGCCCTCGCCGGGCTGGCGGCGGTCGTGTGGCTGCCCGGTGTGTGGCTGCGCCTGGCGGTAGTGGCGATCATCGCGTTGGGGCTGTTCGATGCCTGGCGCCAGGTGCGCAATGAGCACCGCCGCGCGCGGCTCTCCGAGGCAGCGCTGATGCTCTCCGAGGACGGCGTGATGATCAGCGATGCGCGCAACCGCATCGTGGCGGTCAATCCCGCCTTTACCAAGATCACCGGCTATTCCAGCCAGGACGTCGAGGGCCAGGATCCGTCGATGCTGTCGGCGGGGCGCCACGACAAGGCATTCTACGAGCGCTACTGGCAGTCATTGACCACCACCGGCCGCTGGGAGGGCGAGATCTGGAACCGCCGCAAGCACGGCGACGAGTACCCCGAGTGGCTGCGCGTCCAGGCCTGCCCGGACGAGCGTGGTCGCATCAGCCACTACGTCGGCATGTTCACCGATATCTCCCGCCACAAGGCCCGCGAGCAGGACCTGCGTCGGATCGGCTTCGAGGACCCGCTGACCGGCCTGCCCAACCGGCGGCGCCTGCATGATCTGATGACCTCGCGGCTGCGCCACCTGCGTGCCGGCGAAGGCCTGGATATCGCCCTGATCGACATCGACGGCTTCAAGGCGGTCAACGATGCCATGGGGGTCGACCTGGGCGATCGCCTGCTGGCACGTTTCGGCCAGCGTCTCGCCGGGCACGTCGCCGGGGGCGTGGTCGGGCGGCTGGGCGGCGACGAGTTCATGGTGATCCGTACCACCACCTTCGACGATCACGACAAGTGGGTGGCCGGCCTGCGCGCCCATCTGAGCGAACCCTTCGAGCTCAACGGGCATAGCCTGCGGCTGGGCCTGACCATCGGCAGCTGTCGCGCGCCGGAGGATGGTCGCGACTCCGGGGTGCTGTTCCAGCGCCTGGAGTCGGCGCTATATAGCGCCAAGCGCCACGGCCGCAATCACGACCAGCGCTTTCGACCGTCGCTGGACGTGGCCGGCGATCGCCAGCTGGCGCTGGTCAACGACCTGCGTGCGGCGCTGGCCAGTGGCGGCCAGCTCGAGCTGCACTACCAGACCCAGCATCGCCTCGACAGCGGCGAACTCGCCGGCATGGAGGCGCTGCTGCGCTGGCGTCACCCGCAGCACGGCATGATCTCTCCGGCTGACTTCATTCCCCTGGCCGAACGCCACGGCATGATGACCGCGCTGGGCAACTGGGTGGTGGAGCGTGCCGCGGCGCAGCTGGCCAACTGGCGCCTGGGCGGCATGCCCGCGGTGCCGGTGTGGATCAATATCTCGGCGATTCAGCTGATCCAGGGCGACCTCGAGTCGCGGCTGGCGGCCTGCCTGTCGCAGCACCAGTTGCCGGCCAGCCTGCTGGGGCTGGAGCTGACCGAATCGGTACTGCTCGATGATCGCGCCGGCGATATCTACCCGCGCATGGAGGCGCTACGCGCGCTGGGCCACCAGATCGCCATCGACGACTTCGGCACCGGCTACTCGTCGCTGAGTTACCTCAAGCGGCTGCCGGTGGACAAGCTCAAGCTCGATCGCGCCTTCATCAGCGCCCTGCCCGACGACCCTGCAGACGCCTCGATCGTCAGCGCGGTGCTGGCCATGGCCCGCGGCCTCGATCTGGTGGTCATCGCGGAAGGGGTGGAAACCGAAGCTCAGCGGCACTTTCTGCTCGAACACGGCTGCCCGCTGGTGCAGGGCTTCCTGTTCTCGCGGCCCCTGCCGGCCGAGGAGCTCGAGGCGCTGCAGCGGCGCGAGCCTCAGCCGGCCTGAGCCCCGCCAGCCAGGCGCACCTGGCCGATCCGACGGCACAGCCATAGGCACAGCAGGGCCCAGACGACGGCCTGCGCCGGCAGCAGCCAGACGGCCAGCTCGACGCCGGCCAGGTGAGCACCGGCGAAGTAGGACGACGGGCCGCTGGTGGCGCCGCCGAGGACGGCCAGCCACGGGTGCTGCCACAGCCAGCGCAGCGAGTGGTGCAGCAGGGTGGCGAACAGCGGCCACAGCAGCCACAGCCACAGCGGCAACACTCCCCACTGGTCGGCGCCGAAGTCGAAGCCGCCGGCCAGACTCAGGCCGCCGTCGATCAGCAGCCCCAGCGCGGCAAAGCCAAGCAGCCAGCGCCACTCACCGGGGCCTGCCAAGCGCAGCAGGTGGACCCCGATGATCACCGCGGCGACCAGTGCGCCGATCAGCGAACCCCCCAGCACGCAGCTGAACCAGCCGACCTGAAAGGCCGCCACGTTGTAGAGTGCCCGCCGCACCTGCGGGTCCTGCAGGCGTGCCAGGCTCATACGGCGCCGGTCAGCGGTGCCGGGCGTGCCCCGGGCTTGGCCAGCAGCAGGTGGCAGGTGCCGATGGTGCGCTCCAGGAAGCCGCCCTCGCAGTAGCACAGGTAGTAGCGCCACATGCGGATGAAGCGCTCGTCGTAGCCCATGCGGCGAATGGTGTCGAGGCTGGCCTCGAAGCGCTGGCGCCACTCGCGCAGGGTGCGTGCGTAGTGCAGGCCGATCTCATCCAGCGCCAGCACGTTGAGGCTGGTACGCCGGCTGAGGCTGGCGAGAATGGCGTGATGGGAAGGCAGGAAGCCGCCGGGGAAGATATAGCGTTTGATGAAGTCCATCTCGCGCTTGGCCGCCTCGAAGCGCTGATCGCGGATGGTGATCGCCTGCAGCATGGCCTGGCCGTCATCGCTGAGCAGTCGGTCGAGGGTGGCCAGGTAGGTGTCGAGATACTGATGGCCGACCGCCTCGATCATCTCCACCGAGATCAGCCGGTCGTAGCGCCCCTCCAGCTCGCGATAGTCCTGTTGCAGCAGCGTGATCTGATCGCCGAGCCCTTCGGTCTCGATGCGCCGCGCGGTGTGGGCATACTGCTCGGCGGAGATGGTGGTGGTGGTGACCCGGCAGCCGCGCGTCTTGGCGGCGTGAATGGCAAGCCCCCCCCAGCCGGTGCCGATCTCCAGCAGGTGGTGGTGGGGGCGCACGTCGAGCTTGTCGAGCATCACATCGAGCTTGTGGGTCGAGGCCTCCTCGAGGCTGGCCTCGGCATGGGGAAAGAGCGCGCTCGAGTACATCCAGTGCTGGCGATCGAGGAAGGTCTCGAACAGGTCATTGCCGAGGTCGTAGTGGGCCGAGATATTGCGTTTCGAGCCCTGCAGGGTGTTGCGCTGCAGGCCGTAGAGCGCCGTCAGCAGCCAGCGGCCGAGTCGCGCGCTGCCGTTCTCGACCTCGCCGTTGACGCGCTCCAGGTTGGCGGCAAACAGCCGCGTCAGGGCGACCAGATCGTCGCAGTCCCAGTCGCCGTCCATGTAGGCCTCGGCGGCACCCACGGTGCCGCCCAGCGCCAGGCGCTTCCAGGCCGCATGACGCTGCACGCGGATCGTGGCCTTGAGCGGGCCCCCGCGGCCCAGCCGCTGGCAGTGGTCACCTTCGATCAAGGTGACCTGGCCGCCTTCCAGGGCGTCCAGCTGAGCCAGCAGGCGCGGCTTGACGAGACGGATCAGACGGCTGCCGTGACGCGGCAGGTCCGGTGAGGTGGCAGAGCGTGTCGTACTCACGACGGTGTCTCCTCGCGATGGGGGTGATCATGAACGGGGACGCCCTTGGCCCACAGCCTCAGCGCCTCGAAATGGATGCCGGCCAGGGTCTTGAGACTCATCCACGGCTGGCGCGCCAGGGTGGCCAGCAGCACGCCGCGGGTCGCCGGGCGCGCCTCCAGGGTCAGGGTGGCGTCGAAGTGGCAGCGCTCGTCCTTCCAGTTCTCCATATGCATCATCAGTTGCTGCCCCGGGGCGTTGAAGCGCCAGCGGTAGGTCATGTCCATGGGGTTGAAGGGCGACACGTGCATCGCCTTGTCGAACTCTGCGGCATGGCTATGGCGTGCCGGGTCCACCGCACAGGCGTAGCGCTGGCGCTCGCCCCAGGGCGTGTTGCTGACCTCGCCGAGCACCGCGCGCAGGGCACCGTGGCGGTCGTAGGCGTAGTAGAGCGAGATCGGATTGAACCCCATGCCGAGGGTGCGCAGCTGGGTCAGCACGCAGATGCGCCCGTCCGGTGCGCTGCCCAGCTGGCGGGTCAGCTCCTCGCGAACGGCGTCGGCCAGCGGTTGGTCGTGGGGGGCGAGATAGTCCGCGCGGCGGAAACGCGCCAGCGCCGGGCGCCGCGCGCTGTACCCCGGTACGCCATCGAACAGCGCCGGCAGCTCGTCGAGGTCGAGCCAGGCCATCCACACCTGGTAGCTGAATGCATGGGCGCGTGGCGTGAAGCGCCGATGACGCAGCTGGCCACGGTAGATGCGCGAGCGCGGCAGGCTCATACGCGCTGCTCCACGGCTGGCGCGGCGGCGGGCAGGGCATCGCTGCCCAGCGCCTGGGCCACGCGCAGCGCGCTCCATACGCCGTCCTCATGGAAGCCGCTGCGCCAGTAGGCGCCGCAGAAGTGGGTGCGGCGCTGGTTGCCGGAGATCTCGGCGTGGCGCGCCTTGGCCGCCTCGCCGGCGAGGGTGAACTGGGGGTGGGCGTAGTCGAAGCGCCCCAGCACCTTCTGCGGGTCGATGGCGTCGCTGTCGTTGAGCGTCACGCAGAAGGTGTGCGGGGCCTCGAGGCGCTGGAGGATATTCATGTCGTAGGTCACCGAGACCCGGGCATCGGCGTCGCGGCCGTCGAGGCGATAGTTCCAGCTGGCCCAGGCGCGCCGCCGCCGCGGCAGCAGCCGAGTGTCGGTGTGCAGGACCACCTGATTGGATTGATACGGCAGCGCGGCAAGGATCTCGCGTTCGGCGTCGCTCGGGTCGCTGAGCATGGCCAGCGCCTGGTCGGCGTGGCAGGCCAGCACCACCTGGTCGAAGCGCTCCTCGCCGTGGCGGCTGGTCAGCGTCACGCCCTGGGCGTCGCGGCGTATCGCCTGAACCGGGCTTGCCAGGCGAATGCGCTCGCGGTAGGCGGTCGTGAGTGCCGGGATATAGGCGCGCGAGCCGCCCACCAGGGTGTACCACTGGGGGCGGTGGCTGACCGACAGCAGCCCGTGATGGCGGAAGAAGCGCACGAAGAACTGCAGCGGAAAGGCCATCAGGTCGCCTATGCTCGCCGACCAGATGGCGGCGCCCATGGGCAGCAGATAGCGAGTACGGAAGTCCTCGCCGTAGCCGCCGGCCGCGAGATAGTCGCCCAGGGTCATGGCCGGGTCGAGGCGTTCGGCGGCAAGGTCGGCGCTTGCCTGGCGGTTGAAGCGCAGGATATCGCGCAGCATGCGGTAAAAGCGCGGATTCAGCAGGTTGCGGCGCTGGGCGAACAGCGACGCCAGGGTGTGGCCGTTGTACTCGAAGTCGCGCCCGGTCTCGTGTACCGAGAAACTCATCTCGGTGGGCTGGCTGGCCACGCCGAGGCTGGCCAACAGCTGTTGAAAGTGCGGGTAGGTCCAGTCGTTGAAGACGATGAAGCCGGTGTCGATGGCGTAGTCGCGGCCATCGAGGCCGACGTCGACGGTGGCGGTATGGCCGCCGAGCCGGCTATCGGCCTCGAACAGCGTCACCTCGTGCCGGGCGGCGAGATAGTGGCCCGCGGCCATGCCGCTGATACCGCTGCCGACGATGGCGATGCGCTGCCCCGACGTCATGCGTCACCCCCGCGGATCTGCCCGTCAACCTGTGTATCGCTGACCATGCGCAGGCCGAGGCGCCGCCGCAGCGACGGCGGGAGGATGCCCATCAGTCTTACCAGGTTGGTGAAGCGGCGCGGAAAATGGATGTCGAGCTGGCGACGCTCGAGGCCCTTGACGATGGCCTCGGCGGCCTTTTCTGCGCTGATCCGCATCGGCATCGGGAAGTCGTTGCGATCGGTGAGCGGCGTCTTGACGAAGCCGGGATGAATCACGCTGACGTCGATGCCTTCGGCGTCGAGGTCGAGGCGCAGCGACTCCAGGAAGTAGCTGAGCGCCGCCTTGGAGGCGCCGTAGGCCTCGGCGCGGGGCAGTGGCACATAGGCCGAGGCGCTCGAAGTGGCGGCCAGCAGCGGGCGGATGCCGTCATGGTCGCGGGCACGGCGCATCAGCGGCAGCGCGGCCTCCATGGCGTAGAGGGCACCGAAGAAGTTCGGCGCAAACACGCGCTCGACCAGGTCGACGTCGAAGTGGCGCGCATCGAGGTACTCGCAGGTGCCGGCATTGAGGATCACCACGTCGAGGCCGCCCAGCTGCGTCTCGAGACGCTGGCCCGCGGCGCGCACGGCACCGCGATCCGACACATCGAGCGGTACCATCTGCGCCTGGTCGAAGCGCGACGCCAGGGCGTTGAGCTTGTCGACATTGCGCGCGCTCAGCGCCACGCGGTGGCCGTCGGCCAGCAGGCGCTCGGCGAGCGCCAGGCCGATGCCGGAGGTGGCCCCGGTCAACCAGATGCGGCGCGAGTGTTGCAGTGTGGTCATACCCCCTCCTGGCCAACGATTCGACGGCGGTAGCCGTCCTGATCATGTACGCGGCCGGGGCGTGATTGGATGCGCAGTCTGTCTCGGCGCCTACCCCGCGCGGCGTTTGACCTGGCGAATCACGCTGCCGAGCAGCGGCAGTCGTTCGTAGAGCAGGGCGCCGGCATCGAAGTAATCACGATGATGACAGACCCGCTCACCGTGAGGGCCCTCGCTGGCGGCGAAGCGCAGCCGCGAACAGCCCTCGACGTGGTAGTCCCGTCCGCCGGCGAGCCTGGGATGACGCAGCGTCATGGTCCAGGTGACGAAGGCGGTGTCGGCGTGGCGTTGACGCTCGCCGAAGTCGAAATGGCACGCCTCGACGTTGGCATAGAGTCGCTCGAAGTAGCCGATCAGGGCCTCGATCCCGGTGATGCGATGCAGAGGATCTTGGAACACCACGTCCCTAGTGTATACCTCTGGCAGCATATTTGTAGAGGTTTTGTCGAGCTTATTGTAGAAGTCGCAGAACGACTCCAGGGTCGGGTCCCGGTGCATGGCGTATCTCGCGTCTAGTAGTGGCGGTGGAAGATCAGTCTTTCAGCGCTTTGAACGCGTCCAGCGCACGCGCTCGAGCGGCCTTGTGGTCGACGATGGGGGGCGGATAATCGGCGCTGTCGAGGAGGTCGCCGACGGGCGCGTGGCGCTTCTTGGTGGGTAAGCTGGACAATTCGGGTACAAATTCGGTGATGAAATCGGCCTGCGGGTCGAAGCGTGTCGACTGGGTGGTGGGGTTGAAGATGCGAAAGTAGGGCGCCGCGTCGGTCCCGGTGGAGGCCGCCCACTGCCAGCCGCCGTTGTTGGCGGCAAACTCGCCGTCGACCAGGTGGCGCAGGAAGAAGCGTTCGCCGCGGCGCCAGTCGATCAGCAGATGCTTGGTCAGGAACATCGCCGTGACCATGCGCAGGCGATTGTGCATCCAGCCGGTCCGGACCAGTTGGCGCATGGCGGCGTCGACCAGCGGATAGCCGGTGCGGCCTTCGCACCAGGCGGCGAAGCCCGCGTCGTCGTCGCGCCAGGCGAGGGCTTCGGTGTGCTGCTGAAAGGCGCGATGGCGGCACACGCGCGGGAAGCCGACCACGATATGCTGATAGAACTCGCGCCAGATCAGCTCGCTGACCCAGGCGCTGAGGCCGGCATCGCCGTCGGCCAGCTGGCCGACGTTCTCGCTGAGCACCGCCTGCAGGCACTGGCGGTGCGAGATCATGCCCAGCGCCAGGTAGGGCGATAGCTCGCTGGTGCCGCGCACCGCCGGGAAGTCGCGCTGCTGGTGATAGTGCTTGCCGCGGTAGCGCAGGAAGCGCTCCAGGCGATCGGCGGCGGGGCCCTGGCCTGCCGGCCAGTAGCGGCCGTCGACCGGCGAATCGTTGAGGCTGGGCAGCGCCGGTAGTGGGTCGCTCTCGATTGCCAGGCGCGCCTGGGGCGCCGGTGTCTCGCGCAGGCGAAGGCGCTCCGCGTCGACCTGGCGGTGCCAGGCCTTGGCGAAGGGCGTGAACACGCTGTAATAGTCGCCCTGGCCGGTAAGCAGTTCGCCGGGGCTGAACGTCACCGCGTCGCGGTGGGCATGGAACGCCAGGCCAGCCTCGTCGAAGGCGGCGGCCACCTGCTCGTCGCGGCGCCGTTCGTCGAGGGGGTATTCGGCGTTGACGTGCAGTGCACAGGCGCCGTGCTCGCGGGCGATCGCCAGCAAGGCCTCGGGGGCGGCGTCGAAACGGCCGATATCGCGGTGCAGCAACGGGATATTCAGCCCGGACAGGTCGTCGCGTAGGGCGGCCACGCCGCGTCCCCAGAAGTCGAGCTTGTTGGCGCCGTGGCCGTGCTGCTGCCACTGCTCGAGGCAGCGCAGGAACACCGCAATCACCGGGCCGCGGGCGGCGGCCTCGGCGAGGGCGGTGTTGTCATGGGTGCGCAGGTCGCTGCGGAACCACACCAGGCGGGGAGCGTTCATGGCGGAGATCCTTGTTCGGCAGGGCAGTGCCGCGACGGGTCAGGCGCGCAGTAGCGGCGCCAGGCGCGTCATGGCCTGCAGCGGGTCGTCGCCGAGCACCGCGACCTGGCTATCGGCGAGATCGCCGGCGCGGATCCGAGCGATGGGGCCACACAGGCCCACCGGTACCTCGAGCTGCTCGGCGAGGCGCGGCAGCTGGCGGCGTACCAGGTCGGCGCGCTCGGAGTGGCCGCTGCACAGCAGTAGCGCGCCGGCTTTGAGGCGCTCCACCGCCAGCGGCAGCTCGTTGAGCGGCAGCGGCGCATCGAACAGCTGTACCCGATACCCCGCCTGACTGGCGGCCAGCGCCACCAGCAGATCCCACAGCGTGCCGTGGTCGTCGGGCAGGCGGTTGATCAACAGGGTGGCGGCCTGGCTATTGAGGTTGGCGTGATACAGCCGGGTGCCGATGCGGGTGCGCAGGAACGCCTCCAGGGTCCGCCGCTGGAGGGTCGCGCCGAGCTGCTCGTCCCAGTGCTCTTCGAGCGCTTCGACCACCGGCTTGAACAGTTCGCTGAGGCAGGTGCTGACCGGATAGAGCGCCATGCACTGGTTATAAAGGCTATCGAGGCGCACCAGGTCGAGGCTCTCGACGGCGGCGATCAGCTGCTGGCGCTGGCTGGGCCAGTCGCCGGCGGCAGGCTCCGGGGCCTCGACGGTGCTGGGCTGGTCGAGCAGCTCGCGCACCTGGCTGACCGGCACCCCGCGGTTGAGCCACTGCAGGATGCTTTCGATGCGCTGGATGTCATCACGGGCATACAGGCGGTGCCCCTTGGGCGTGCGCTGCGGGCAGATCAAGGCGTAGCGGCGCTCCCAGGCGCGCAGGGTAACCGAGTTCACGCCGGTCAGGCGCGAGACTTCACGGATCGGGTAGAGCGGCGCATCGGCCGGATGGGTCGCCTTGTCACTCATGCGCTCTGAGGCCTCTCGTTCATAGGGGTGATCAATCATGGCGATCACCTTGGCGTATCTGACGTTTAGGATGGTGCAAAATGTTGTACAAGGCAATGCCCCTGTACAAAGCGGGGCTATTCTAGCGCTGCCGGCGGCCAACGGCGAGGCTTGAGTCGCAAACGCTGAGTGGCGCTGCCGGCATGCTCAAGCGTGGGCGTTCAGCCAATGCTCGGCGAGGCGCTGCCCGGAGCACCAGGCATCCTCCACCCGTGGGCCCAGCCAGCCATCGCCGCACAGCGCCAGGCCGGCCTGACCGAGGCGAAAGCCCGGGCCCGCTGCGGCGCTGCGCGGCTGAGCATAGCGCCAACGGTGCGCCGACAGCAGCCGCGGGGCAGCCGGCTGCACGTGGCCGGGCAGCTGCTCCAGCAGGGCCGCGTAGAGTGCCTCGGCGACCTGCTCGGCGGGTTGTTCCAGCCACGTCTGGCTCCACTCGGCGGTGGCCAGCAGGGTCAGGCTCTCGCCCTGCTCGGCGCGGCCCGGCTTGAGGTGGTTGCGTGCCACGAAGCGCAGCGGGCCCTGATTGATGAATGCCGCCTGCCAGTCGTTGTCGACGCCGATGAGCGCCGGCAGGGGGGAGTCGAACAGCGCATAGCCGGCCCAGCAGGGCGACTGCTCGACGCGGCGGCAGGCGTCTGCCAGGGTGTGGTCGTGGGCTGCGACCAACGCCTCGGCCTGGGGCGCTGGCGCGCTGATCGCCACGCGCTGGAAGGGGCCGTGGCGATGCCCCCGATCGTCGTCGAGGTACCAGTCGTCGGATTGCTGCACGAGGCCTAGGATGCGCGACTCGCTCACCACCTGGAGGCCTTCGGCGAGACGACGGGTCAGGGCGCTCATGCGCGGCACCGCAGAGTAGCGTGGCTGGTCGTCGGTGTGGCGCTGCCAGCCCCCGGCCTCGCTGCGCCACAGCGAGGTGGGCCAGGGCGCGACCAGCCCCTGCTCGAGCCAATCGTTGAGCTGAGCCTGAAAGGCCGGGTCGCGGGCGGTGAAATACTGCGCGCCGAGGTCGACGATGGCACCCGGAGCGCGGCGGCTGGAGAGGCGCCCGCCGGGGCCGCGAGCCTTGTCGAACAGGGTGACCGGGTAGCCGGCGGCGGACAGCGCGCGGGCGCAGCTCAAGCCCGCGATACCGGCGCCGATCACCGCTATGCTTGAAGTGGATGGAGGCATGGCGCTGTCCATGTCGTTGAGAAGATGTCCGCTAGACTATCAGGTATAGTACAAGCATTGTATAACTTGTGGCGAACTCGCCATCAACGCAGCAAGGAGAGCTTGGCCATGCGCATCTTGATCACCGGCGGCAGCGGTTTCGTGGGGCAGCGGCTGTGCCAGCGACTGGCAGAGGCCGGGCATGAGCTAACGGTGGTGTCCCGCGATCCCGACGCTGCACGCCAACGCTTGCCGGCGGGTACCCAGGTCATCGGCAATGTACTGGAGGCACTCGAGTCGGCGCCCGAGGCCCTGGTCAACCTGGCCGGGGAATCGATCGCCGCCAAGCGCTGGAGCGACGAGCAGAAGCGGCGCCTGATCGACTCGCGGGTCGACGTCACCCAGGATCTGGTGATGCTGTGCGCCAAGCTGGCGGCAAACGAACAGGCGCCGCGGGTGCTGGTGTCGGCGTCGGCGATGGGCTATTACGGCGCCCAGGCGAAGCAGGGCGAGCCCGGCCAGCAGCCGGTCACCGAGGAGACCGCGCCCCACGACGAGTTCGCCCACCGGCTGTGTGAACGCTGGGAGAGCGTGGCGCGCGGGGCGGCGGAGCACGGTACTCGTGTCGCGCTGCTGCGCATCGGCCTGGTGCTCGACCAGGGCGGCGGCAGCTTGGAGAAGATGCTGCCGCCGTTCAAGCTGGGACTGGGCGGACGCTTCGGCGATGGCCGCCAGTTCATGCCCTGGGTGCACCGCGAGGATCTGGTTCGCGCCATCGAGTTCCTGCTCGAGCGCGACGACCTCGAGGGGCCCTTCAACGGCTCGGCGCCGCATCCGGTGACCAACGCCGCCTTCAGCCGCAGCCTGGCCCGTCAGCTGGGGCGTCCGGCGATCTTCCCGGCACCCGCGGCAGTGCTCAAGCTCGCCTTCGGCGAGATGTCGCGGCTGCTGCTGACCGGTGCCGACATGCGCCCGGCGCGCCTCGAGGCGGCCGGGTTCACCTTCACCTATCCGACCCTGGACAAGGCGCTGGCGGCGATCCTCGACTAGCGGGCGCCGAGTCGGCTCAGCGGCTGTCGTGATCCACGGTGACGATCACGCGCACCGCGTCGAGTCGCAGGCGGGTGCCCTCGATGGCGGCGTCGAGGGCGGCGCGTTCGTCGCGTAGTGCCCGCAGCTCGTCATCGCGCACCGCCGGGTTGCGCTCGGCGAGAGCCTGAAGACGCGTGAGTTCGCCGTCGAGCGCCTCGCGCATGCGGATCTGCGCCGCCTCGACGATGCTCGGCAGCTCGCGCTCGGCTTCGGCTTCGCCCTGGATCAGCAGCCCGCGGAGCTGGTCATGGCGGCTCTTGATCAGGTCGCGGGCCACCGCCTTCTTGACCTTCTGCAGGTTCTTGGACAGCCCGCTGAACGACACCTTGTCGGAGAGGTTGGCACCGGACTCATCGAGCAGCACACGCACCGCAGTGGCCGGCAGGAAGCGGTTGAGATGCAGCCGTCTGGGCGCCGGGCAGTGGGTGCGGAACACCAGCTCGGCCATCAGCCGGCCGGCGGGAATCGCCGGGTGCTTGAGCAGCGCCAGGGCGGTGTTGCCCATCTGACCATCGAGGATACGCCCCATCATCTCGCGCAGCAGCGGGTGCTCCCAGGAGAGACGCTGGACGTCGTCGCGGGTCAGCGCCACCGTGCGCGACAGGGTCGCCGAGAAGCCCTCCTCGCCTTTGACCAGCCCGGGCAGGCCGTCGAGCATGTGCTGGCTGGGCTGCAGATGCAGTACTCGACCGCCGAGCTCCTGGCTGTCGACGCCGAAGATATCCAGCGCCTGATCGAGGTAGCGCGGCAGCGCCTTGTCGTGGTCGAGCTCGCAGATGGCATCGATCACCGCCTCGGCGCGGGCCGGGCGGCAGGCCCCCCACTCCAGCAGGCGGTTGCGACCGGCGTCATGCTCGGCCAGGCGCGCCTCGAACAGCGTGCGGGTCTCGTCGATCACCTCGGCGAGGCTCTCCTCGTCGAGCAGGGCGTCGGCCAGGGCGTCGCCGAACGCCGCGAACAGATCGCTGCCGATGCCGTGGGGTGCGCTGAAGGCGTCCATGCCGTCGCGGTACCAGCGCAGCAGGCGCTCGCCGGGGCTGGCTTCGAACACCGGCACATGGAGTTCGATGGCGTGGCGCTGGCCGATGCGGTCGAGGCGGCCGATGCGCTGCTCGAGCTGGTCGGGGTGCAGCGGCAGGTCGAACATCACCAGGTGGCGGCAGAACTGGAAGTTGCGCCCCTCGGAGCCGATCTCCGAGCACACCAGCACCTGGCAGCCGTCCTCCTCCTCATCGGCGAAGGCCGCCGCGGCGCGATCGCGCTCGATCAGCGACAGCCCCTCGTGGAACACCGGCGCGTGGATGCCGCCCAGCGCCAGCAGCGCCTTGGCCAGGTCGGTGGCGGTGTCGCGGTCGTGGGCGATCACCAGCAGCTTGTCGCGGCCGACCTCGGTGAGCAGCTCGAGCAGCCAGGTGACGCGGGGGTCGATGCGCCACCACGGCTCCTCGTTGAGCGGGTCGTGGGGCAGGGCGCGGTACATGGCGTCGAGGTAGAGCACCACCTCGGGGTGGTCGAGGCCGGTCTCGATCAGCAGCTCGTCGAGGTAGTCCTCGTCGCGCTCGAGGCGGCGCAGCACGCGGCGATACGCCGAGGGCAGCGCCAGCGGCGTGACGTGCAGCTGCCGCGCCGGGAAGCCGCCGACGTGGCGACGGCTGTTGCGGAACATCACCCGCCCGGTGCCGTGGCGGTCGAGCAGCTGCTCGCGCAGCTCGCGACGCGCCACCTGGCGCTGCTCGTCGCTGCTCTCGGCTGAGCCGAGCACCGCCAGCAGCGCCTGGCTGTCGGCGTCGTCGACCACCGCCGCCACGCAGTCGCGGTCGGCGTCGCTGGGCACATCCTGCTCGGCCAGCCGTTCGAGAGCATCCACCGCTTCGGCGACGCGCGCGTAGCCGTGCTCCTCGGCCTTGAAGTGTTCGAGGTCCTGATAGCGCTCGGGGTCGAGCAGGCGCAGCCGCGCGAAGTGGCTGGCCACGCCCATCTGCTCCGGGGTGGCGGTGAGCAGCAGCACACCCTCGGTGCGTGCCGCCAGTGACTCGACGCAGGCGTAGCCGGGGCCGACCTGCTCGGGCTGCCAGTCGAGGTGGTGGGCCTCATCGACGATCAGCAGGTCCCAATCGCAGGACTGGGCCTGGGTCTGACGCTGAGGATTGGCGAACAGCCACTGCTGGCTGGCCAGGATCAGCTGCGCCGACTCGAAGGGGTTGCCGTCGAGGTGGGCCAGGCTCTGGTGCTCGTCGAGCAGCCGCACGTCGAGGGCGAAGCGACGCAGCAGCTCGACCAGCCACTGGTGAGTGAGGCTGTCGGGGACCAGGATCAGGGCGCGCTCGGCGCGGCCGGTGAGCAGCAGGCGGTGCAGGATCAGCCCCGCCTCGATGGTCTTGCCCAGGCCCACTTCGTCGGCCAGCAGCACGCGCGGGGCGTGGCGCCGGG
The DNA here is from genome assembly GCA_001971685.1 of Halomonas sp. 1513. Classification (NCBI taxonomy): domain Bacteria; kingdom Pseudomonadati; phylum Pseudomonadota; class Gammaproteobacteria; order Oceanospirillales; family Halomonadaceae; genus Halomonas; species Halomonas sp. 1513. The sequence continues at coordinate 3,820,392 of CP019326.1, read as the reverse complement.
CGACCTCGTCGGCGATATAGAGCTGGTGGGGAATCAGGTCGATCTTGGGGCCGGCCAGGCCCAGCGCCGGGTTCTGCTCGATGCGCTGGTGGTGGTGCAGGGTGCGAAAGCGCAGGTCGAACCAGTCGTTGCGGTCGACCTGGCCGGTGAGCAGGCGGTCGCGGGCCTGATCGAACTGCATGCTGTCGGCGAGGCGCGCCTCGGGCAGCTCGCGCAGCTTGCCGTCGTCGTCCTCGCCGATGTAGACCACCAGGCCATCGAGCTCCTTGCTGTCGTCGACGGTCATCTGCCAGCCTTCGGCGGACTGCACGCGATCGCCGGGGGCGAACGCCACGCGGGTCAATGGCGCCTGGCGCACGCTGTAGGTTCGGGTTTCCTGGCTGGCGCTGAACAGCACGGTGACACTGCGGAAATCGACGTTCAGGATGGTGCCCAGGCCCAGCTCGGCTTCGCCGTCACTGATCCAGCGCTGACCGGGAGAAAATTCGCTCATGATGCCTCGGATGCTCAACGAAAACGCGCCCCGCTGTCGTGGCGGTGGGCCAACGACGCCGGCGGGGCGCGGTATGGTAACGGAAACTGGCGCGGCACTTAAGCGCTGATCGTGCCCGGTGTGCCATCACCCGGGTGCTAGTGGCGGTTGAGCCAGCCGTCGAGCTGGGCGCGGGAGAGCTCGCCGATGTGCTGTTCGAGGACGCGACCGTCGGCGTCGAACAGCAGGGTGGTGGGCAGCCCCGGTGACTCGGTGAGCACGGTCAGCTCCTGGTGCGGGTCGAGCAGCGGATAGCTGAGCTCGAAGCCCTGCTCGTCGAGGTAGCGCATGGCCTGCATCAGGTCCTCGCCCTGGTTGGCGATCACCACGCTGACACCGTCGCGCTGGTCGGCCTCGACCAGCAGCGGCATCTCGCGCAGGCACGGCGGACACCAGGTGGCCCACAGGTTGACGATCACCAGCTCGTCCTGGATCTCGCTGAGGGTGACCGGCTCGCCGTCGAGGTTATCCAGGGTCAGGTCGGGCAGTTCGCGCAGGGCGATCTCGCCACCCAGCGGCGAGACGGTGACCACCGCAAGCCACAGCGCCGAGCTGCCGATCACCAGCGCCATGCCACCGAGCATCTTGATCAGGTGCTCGCGCAGCGCCCAGGCGGTCCAGATAAGCGCCGCCAGCAGCCCCCACAGGCCGTGGAAGCCGGGTTGCCAGAACTTGACGATGTCCAGCGGCGCGGCAGCATAGGCCTCGGGGTGAGTGAGCACGTGGCCGAGCCGCGCGGCGACCAGCCACACGATCACCAGGGTGTTGAACCAGCGGGCGTGGGCGCCCTTGGGCAGGCCAAGCAGCACCAGGCTCGCCAACAGCAATATCAGGCCCGCGCCGAAGGCATACAGGCGGGGCAGGGAAAGCAGCACTGGGCCAATGGCGATGGCATCCATCCGGCGGGCTCCAACAGGTCAGGACAGCGGCAGGGGGCAGCGACGACGAGCGGCCACTGTTACACTATGGCCGCGCAGCATCGTGCGCTAGAAGCGTACTGTTGCATTGCTCGACTGTCACCCCCGGAGCTGCACATGGCTAAGCCTGCCTTCGATATTCTGCGCGCCCTGGCGATCGCCAGCCAGGCACTCGGCTTCATCGTCATCATCACCCTGGAAACGCTGCTCGGCGATGCCGCGCGGCCCTGGCAGGGCGTGACCCTGGCGCTGATGGTGGCCGTGGCGCTGGGCATTGCGCTGGCGCGGCTCTACCGGCGCAACAAGCGCCGCAAGCAGCAGGTGGCGGAGCAGCATGACGAGTGACCTGCGGTGATTGGTCGCGCCACCCCCGGCGCGCGCCTCGTTCTGACAGCGCTGCTGGTCGGCTGCCTGCTGCCGGCGCCGCCCCCTGGGCCAACAGCCAGATGGCTTGGTCGACCTGAACAACGCCTGTAGGCTTTAGCTGGCGTGGGATGGCGCTTTGGTAGGCGCTGGGGGGGCACCATTCGGGAGAGCAATATGCGTCCAGGGCGGTCGAATACGGTGGCTGGCGAGCCGAGTCTGGTGACGATGACCAGCTTCACGGTGCTCGGCGGCATCAGCTTGGCGCATCTGGTCAACGACACCATCCAGTCGATCCTGCTGGCGATCTATCCGCTGCTGCAGGTGAGCTTTTCGCTGAGTTTTGCCCAGATTGGACTGATCACGCTCTGCTATCAGCTCTCGGCCTCGCTGCTGCAGCCGGGCGTAGGCTGGTATACCGACCGCCGGCCGCTGCCCTTTTCACTTATCGCCGGCATGGGTTTCACGCTGCTCGGCCTGCTGCTGCTGGCGGTGGCGCCGAGCTTCTACTTTCTGCTGCTGGCCGCGGTGCTGGTGGGCACCGGGTCGGCCATTTTTCACCCCGAGGCTTCCCGAGTGGCACGCATGGCTTCGGGCAGCCGGCATGGGCTGGCCCAGTCGCTGTTCCAGGTCGGCGGCAATGCCGGCTCGGCGCTGGGGCCGCTGCTCGCGGCTCTGGTGATCATCCCCCACGGTCAAGCCAGCGTCGCCTGGCTGGCATTGGCAGCACTGGTGGCGATGCTGGTGCTGTGGCGCGTGGGGCAGTGGTATCGCGAACACCGCGCGGCCCTGGCGGCGACCACCCGCGGCCGACCCGCCAGCCTGCGCGGCGGTGGCCGTGTCACGCGGCGGCGGGTAGGGCAGGCGCTGGCGGTGCTCGGGGTGCTGATTCTCTCCAAGTATTTCTACCTGGCTAGCCTCAACAACTATTTCACCTTCTACCTGATGGAGCGCTTCGGGCTCTCGATTCCCGCTGCGCAGCTGTACCTGTTCCTGTTTCTCGCGGCGGTGGCGGTCGGTACCTTGATCGGCGGGCCGGTGGGCGACCGCATTGGACGCAAGCGGGTCATCTGGGCGTCAATTCTCGGCGTGGCGCCTTTCACGCTGCTGCTGCCCCATGTTGGGCTGTGGTGGACCGCGGTACTGGTGGTCATCATCGGCGTGGTGCTGGCATCGGCATTCTCGGCGATCGTGGTCTACGCCCAGGAGCTGGTGCCTGGCCGCATCGGGCTTATCTCGGGGCTGTTCTTCGGTCTTGCCTTCGGCATGGCCGGTATTGCCGCCGCGCTGCTGGGGTATCTGGCCGACCAGACCAGTATCGAGACCGTCTATCGGCTTTGTGCCTATTTGCCGCTGCTGGGCATCGTCGCCTGGTGGCTGCCAACCGTCGATACGACTACGACTTGAGGGAGTGGCATGGCAGAACAGACATTCGACTACATCGTGGTAGGCGCCGGCACCGCCGGCTGCCTGCTGGCCAACCGCCTGAGCGCCGACCCGGCCAACCGGGTGCTGCTGATCGAGGCCGGGGGACGCGACAACTACCACTGGATTCATATCCCGGTGGGCTATCTCTACTGCATCGACAACCCGCGCACCGACTGGCTGTTTCGTACCGAGCCGGACCCGGGGCTCAACGGCCGTTCGCTGATCTACCCGCGCGGCAAGACCCTGGGCGGCTGCTCGAGCATCAACGGCATGCTGTATATCCGCGGCCAGGCCCGCGATTACGACGGCTGGGCCGAGGCGCTGGGCGACGATGCCTGGCGCTGGGAGAACTGCCTGCCGGATTTCATCAAGCATGAGGATCACCAGCGCCTGGATGCAGGCGGCGACGCCGATGCCGGCCACCGCGACTTTCACGGCCACGGCGGCGAGTGGCGGGTCGAGAAGCAGCGCCTGAGCTGGGAGGTGCTCGACGACTTCGCCGCGGCGGCGGTGGAGGCGGGGATTCCGCGCACCGACGACTTCAACCGCGGCGACAACGAAGGCGTCGATTACTTCGAGGTCAACCAGCGGGGCGGCTGGCGCTGGAACACCTCCAAGGCCTTCCTGCGCGGCGTCGAAAAGCGCGATAACCTGACCCTCTGGCACTCCAGCCAGGTGCTGGGGCTGGCGTTTAGCGAGGGGGATAAGCCGCGCTGCAGCGGGGTGCGCGTCGCGCGCAACGGCGAAGAGGTGCTGGCCCGCGCCGGCCGTGAGGTGATTCTCTCGGCCGGTGCCGTCGGTTCGCCGCAGCTGCTGCAGCTCTCCGGCATCGGCCCGTCAGAGCTGCTCGCCGCGCATGACATTCCTGTGGTGCGCGAACTGCCGGGGGTGGGGGAGAACCTGCAGGACCATCTGCAGATCCGCTCGGTCTATCGGGTCAGCGGCGCCAAGACCCTCAATACCCTGGCGGCGAGCTGGCTGGGCAAGGCCAGGATCGGTCTGGAGTATCTGCTCCACCGCACCGGCCCGATGAGCATGGCGCCGTCGCAGCTGTGCGCCTTCACCCGCAGCAGCGCCGACTATCGCCACCCCAATCTCGAATATCATGTTCAGCCGCTCAGCCTGCCGGCCTTCGGCCAGCCGCTGCATGACTTCCCGGCGATCACCGCCAGCGTCTGCAATCTCAACCCCACCAGCCGTGGCACGGTGCGCATCAAGAGCGCCGACCCGCGGCAGGCCCCGGCCATTGCGCCCAACTATCTGAGCACCGAAGAGGATCGCAAGGTGGCGGCGGATTCGCTGCGGGTCACCCGGCGCATCGCCGAGCAGCCGGCCTTTGCCAAGTATCAGCCGGAGGAGGTCAAGCCCGGCGTCGAATACCAGAGCGACGAGGACCTGGCGCGGCTGGCCGGCGACATCGGCACCACCATCTTCCATCCGGTAGGTACTGCGAAGATGGGCCGCGCCGAGGACCCCATGGCGGTGGTCGATTCACACCTGCGGGTGCACGGCGTCGACGGTTTGCGGGTGGTGGACGCCAGCGTGATGCCGACCATCACCAGCGGCAACACCAATTCACCGACGCTGATGATTGCCGAGAAGGCGGCGCGCTGGATCTTGGCAGGGGAGTGACGGACAAACTCAGCTCAGTTCGATCAGCCGCCGGGCGAAACTCAGCAAGTCGTCGCTATGCTTGGTGATGATGGCGACAACGATCGGGATCTGAACCTTCTGGTAGTCGTGCACCGAAATATTGCGAAATCCCGTCATGCGCTTCAGCACGTCGCCAAGCGCAGCGTCGAGCTGCCCTGCGGCAACCAGCAAGTCGAAGACATCGCGGGCGCTCTGCGGTGCGCCCAAGGCCTGGCGGCGAACCAGGTGAGAGCCGCCGTCGATGGCCGCCTCACAGGCGCGCTGCAGGTTGAGAATGGCGGCATCCTGGCGAGTAAAATCCTGGGCGAATCCTGCACCCGCGGTTTGGTACTCCTGCTCGGCGCGAGCCACGCAGCGCTCGATGGTGGCTGCCTTGTTGAGCAACACGTCATCGGCCATAGACACTGCCTCGCTGGCGAATATCGGAGAGAATGCCACGGCGCATGATCTGTAGGTCCCAGTATTCGCTCAAACAGCTGAGCTCGAATTCGTCCGCGGCCTGGTCGCGCTGCCATAGGCGGGTGCCATGAGTAATGACTTGGTGCCGCATCACGGTACTGGCCTGGCGCAGGTCGACCAGGTCGACATCCTGCCCGAGCGCGCCGGCGAGTTCGTCACCGAGGTGCCAGAGTGTTTCGGCGTCTGCTGGCCTGGGGAGCAGGATGGCGAGGTCGGTGTCGCTGTCATGCCGGGCCTGCCCGCTGGCCTGGCTGCCGAACAGGTAGACGGCCTGCAGTGAGGGTAGCGCCTGGCGTAGCAGGGTGGTTAACGTCTGTTGGTGGGCAACCGTCAGCATGTAGTCGCTCCGGCAGCGGCGTGGAGTGGCCAGATTAGCACAACGAAAACGCCCCGCGAGTGATCGCAGGGCGTTAGGGGATTCTTTGGTCGGAGCGACAGGATTCGAACCTACGACCTCTGCCTCCCGAAGGCAGCGCTCTACCAAGCTGAGCTACGCTCCGACGCGGTTGGGCTAGCGCCTCAACGATGCGGAAGTATACGGATTTTGTGCCGTGATGCAAGTGCCGGGGCGGCTCAAGTGTCGCGCTCCACGGCGCGTCTTGCCAGCTCCGCCATGCTGTCACGATAGCGGCTCGGCGGCAGGTGTTCGAGCTGCTCGAGGGCCTTGGCGGCCATCTCCTCGGCGCGCTGGCGCGTGTAGGTCAGCGCGCCGGTCTGATCGACGATCGCCAGCACCTCGTCGAGGCGCTCGAGGCCGCCCTGGCGGATCGCCTGGCGAATCAGCTTGGCCTGCGCCGGGGTGCCCTCGCGCATGGCGTAGATCAGCGGCAGGGTCGGCTTGCCCTCGGCGAGATCGTCGCCGACATTCTTGCCCATTGCCGTGGCGTCGCCCTGGTAGTCGAGCAGGTCGTCGACCAGTTGGAAGGCGAGTCCCAGGTAGCGGCCGTAGTGCTGCAGGGCGGCTTCCTGCTCGGCATCGGCCGCGGCGATGATCGCCCCGCTGTGGCTGGCGGCCTCGAACAGCATCGCGGTCTTGCCCTGGATGGTGTCGAAGTAGGCGGCCTCGTCGATATCGGGGTTGCCGACGTTGGTCAGCTGCAGCACCTCGCCCTCGGCGATGGTGCAGGTCGCTGCCGAGAGTACCTCCATGATCCGCATCGAGCCGACCTCGACCATCATCTGGAACGAGCGCGAATAGAGGAAGTCGCCGACCAGCACCGAGGGGGCATTGCCCCAGGCGTCGTTGGCGGTGGCCTTGCCGCGACGCATGTGCGACTCGTCGACCACGTCGTCGTGCAGCAGCGTCGAGGTGTGCATGAACTCGATCAGCGTGGCCAGGGTGATGTGCTTGTCACCGGCGTAGCCCAGGGCGCGGGCGGCGAGCAGCACCAGCAGCGGGCGCAGCCGCTTGCCACCGCTCTCGACGATATAGCCGGCGATGGACTCGACCAGCGGCACTCGTGAGGAGAGCTGGGCCAGGATGGTGCGGTCGACGGCGGCGAAATCCTCGGCCACCGCCGCGTGAAGGGGCGATGCTGTCGGCTGCATGGGCGCGCTGCTTGTAAGAGGTGGGGCCTGTCGCCCGGGGCGGGCCGACCTTGGGTTGAGGGCTATGCTATGGGCGCCCCATGGGGGCGTCAAGCGAGGGATGGGGGCGATCCTGGGCCTTGTGTCGTCGTGACCAGGCGGCTATAATCCGCGACCCGACTCATCATGCTCCCTGTCAGATGGCTGCCGAAAGGGGCGCCACTCGCCGCAGGCCGATGAAGAGCACAACCCCGATGAGTGTTTGGAGAGTCTAGACATGTATGCAGTTATCAAGAGCGGTGGCAAGCAGTACCGCGTTCAGGAAGGCCAGACCCTGAAACTCGAGAAGCTGGAAATCGCCACCGGTGAAACGCTGGAATTCGACCAGGTGCTGCTGGTCGGCGATGGCGACGATACCAAGGTCGGCGCGCCGCTGGTCGAGGGTGCCAAGGTCTCTGCGGAGGTCGTGTCCCACGGCCGTGGCGACAAGGTGACCATCATCAAGTTCCGTCGCCGCAAGCACCACATGAAGCGTCAGGGCCACCGTCAGTGGTTCACTGAAGTCAAGATCACCGGGATCTCCGCCTAAGCGGACACGCCCCCTGATAGAGCGAGGTATTTGCAATGGCTCATAAGAAGGCAGCCGGCTCCACGCGCAACGGCCGCGATTCCGAATCCAAACGCCTTGGCGTCAAGCTGTTTGGTGGCCAGGTAGTGACAGCTGGTAACATCATCGTGCGTCAGCGCGGCACTAAGTTCCACGCCGGCACTGGCGTCGGCCTCGGCCGTGATCACACCCTGTTCGCCCTGAGCGATGGCGTGATCAAGTTCGAGACCAAGGGTCCGAAAAACCGTAAGTTCGTTAGCGTCGTCTCTGCCTGAGAGCGCTATGAGCTTGCTGTAAAAGGCCCCGCCACGGCGGGGCCTTTTGCGTATCATGACGGCCATGCCCGTCAGGAGAGTGAAACATGCAGTTCGTCGACGAAGCCTCGATCATCGCCGAAGCCGGCAACGGCGGCAACGGCTGCCTGAGCTTCCGCCGTGAGAAATACGTGCCCAAGGGTGGCCCGGACGGCGGCGATGGCGGCCACGGCGGCAGTGTCTACCTGATCGGTGACGATGCGCTGAATACCCTGATCGATTTCAAGTATCAGCGCTTCTACAAGGCCCAGAACGGCCAGGGTGGCATGGGCCGTCAGATGAGCGGCAAGGCCGGCGAGGATCTGCACGTCAAGGTGCCGGTGGGCACCACGGTGATCGATGAGGACACCCTCGAGGTGATCGCCGACGTCACCGAGATCGGCCAGGTGGTGCTGGTCGCCCAGGGCGGCCGCCGCGGGCTGGGTAACATCCACTTCAAGTCGTCGACCAATCGCGCCCCTCGGCGCACCACGCCGGGCACCGAGGGCGAGCGGCGCAACCTGCGCCTGGAGATGAAGGTGATGGCCGACGTCGGCCTGCTGGGCATGCCCAATGCCGGCAAGTCGACGCTGATCCGCTCGGTCTCCGCCGCCAAGCCCAAGGTCGCCAACTACCCTTTCACTACCCTGGTGCCCAACCTCGGGGTAGTGAAGCTCGGCATGCACGAGCACTTCGTGATGGCCGATGTGCCGGGGTTGATCGAGGGCGCCTCGGATGGGGCCGGC